>KQ959651.1:78554-112289 GCA_001552895.1 Tissierellia bacterium KA00581 | reverse complement strand
TTATATTTTCTTGATTTTGTGATATAATATTATTCATAAAAGAGAGTTCCTTTCTAGTTATTTTTTTGTTATTTTAATTATACAGGATATTCTCTTTTTTTGTATACTTGCTCTTACATCAATTGTATTATAACATATTTTTTGATTTGTCTTTTATTTTATATTGAAAAAAGTATTTTTTTCTGTTATACTGTTATTGTTTAGTTTTGGAGGGGGATTTATGAAAAGCAATTTTTTAAAAAGGTTTTTAATTACAACTTTAGGTTCTGTTATCGTTTCGGCTGCTGTATATTGGTTTATGGTGCCGTATAATTTAACAATTGGAGGAACTGCTGGACTTTCTATTGCTGTTGTAAAGTTTTTTCCAGGATTGCCAGTTGGTGTTTTTCAACTTGGAATAAATATTATATTATTTTTGTTAGCGTTTTTACTAATAGGTGCAGACTTTGGGGGTCTTAGTATTTATGCTACAGTTATTTTATCTGTTTCGTTAGTATTTTTTGAAAAAATTTGTCCAAATGTTAAGCCTTTGGTTGATACTCAATTTATGAGTATGATATTGGGAGTTGGTTTTACTGCTGTTGGTATTGCCATAACATTAAATCAAAATGCTTCTACTGGAGGTACAGATATTGTAGGGAAAATATTAAATAAATATTTGCATATTGATTTAAGTTTGGGTGTTTTTATAGCAGATTTTTCTGTTGTAGTTATGGGATATCTTGCTTATGGAACTAATACTGCAATGTATGCTTTAGTTGGAATAGTTTTTAATGCTATCGTTATAGATAAAGTTTTAACTGGATATAAAACAAAAATGAATGTATATATCAATTCTGTAAAATGGAAAGAAATAAATGATTATATTATCAATGATATTGTAAGAGGAAGTACTATATATGAAGCAAAGGGAGGCTTTAATAGTAATCCTAAAGTTATTATAGAAACGGTTATTTCAAGAGCTGAATACATTAAGTTAATAAATTATATTAAAAGTACAGATGCTAATGCGTTTGTTACTGTTTCTAGTGTAAGTGAAGTTTTAGGTGAAGGATTTAGTCATCTTACTGACGAAAATCTAAAACTTTTAAGAGAAAAGAAAATAAAGAAAAGAACTATTTAAAAAAATTTAATTGATTTTTTTCTTTTTATATGTTAGAATAAACTTGTTAATATTTATGATGAACGATAAAAATAATTTGAATATTTATAGAGAGTAATCGGTTGGTGAGAGGTTATATGTTCATATTATGGGGAAATCGGGAGTAATTTTTATTTAAGTGATGTTTTATAACATAATTAGGGTGGAACCACGGTCATATCGTCCCTTGCGATATGACCTTTTTTGTTATTTTAAGGAGGAATTTATATGAAAGAGAAAAAAACTATGGAAAAGATTGTTTCTTTATGTAAGAGCAGAGGAATTATTTATCCGGGATCTGATATTTATGGAGGTCTTTCTAATACTTGGGATTATGGCCCTTTAGGAGTTGAGTTTAAAAATAATGTAAAAAAAGCATGGTGGAAAAAATTTGTTCAACAATCAAGGTATAATGTAGGTCTTGATAGTGCCATTTTGATGAATCCAACTGTTTGGGTTGCATCTGGTCATGTTGGAAGTTTTAGTGATCCTTTAATAGATTGTAAAGAATGTAAAGCACGTTTTAGAGCAGATAAGTTAATTGAAGAATTTTATTTAAAAAATAATCTTGGAGAAATTAATGTAGATGGTTTAGAAAATGAAAAAGTTGAAAGCATAATTGAAGAAAAAAATATTTGCTGTCCAGAATGCGGAAAGAAAAATTTTACTAAAATAAGAAGATTTAATTTAATGTTTAAAACTTTTCAAGGAGTTACAGAAGATAGTAAATCTGAAATTTATTTAAGACCAGAAACTGCTCAAGGGATTTTTGTTAATTTTAAAAATATTTCAAGAACTTCAAGAAAGAAGATTCCTTTTGGTATAGCACAAATTGGTAAATCTTTTAGAAATGAAATAACACCAGGTAATTTTACTTTTAGAACTCGTGAGTTTGAACAAATGGAACTTGAATTTTTTTGTAAGCCCGGTGAAGATTTAAAATGGTATGAATATTGGAAAGAATATTCTTTTAATTGGCTTTTATCTTTAGGATTAAATAAAGAAAATTTAAGACTTAGAGATCATGAAAAAGAAGAATTAAGTTTTTATAGCAAAGCTACTTGCGATATAGAATTTTTATTCCCATTTGGGTTTGGAGAACTTTGGGGAATTGCTGATAGAACTGATTATGATTTATCAAGACATATTGAAGTTTCAAATGAAGATTTAAGATATATAGACCCTATTACAAATGAAAAATATATACCATATTGCATAGAACCATCACTTGGAGCAGATAGAGTTGCTCTTGCGTTTTTATGTGATGCTTATGACGAAGAACAAATAGATCAAAAAGATACAAGAACAGTTTTAAGACTTCACCCAGCACTTGCTCCTTTTAAGGCTGCTATATTACCACTTACTAAAAAATTACAAGATAAATCTGATGAAATATATGATGAACTTTCAAAGTATTTTATGGTTGATACAGATGTTTCTGGAAGTATTGGTAAGAGATATAGAAGACAAGATGAAATTGGAACTCCATTTTGTATAACAGTTGATTTTGAAACTTTAGAAGATAATTGTGTAACAATAAGATTTAGAGATAGTATGAAACAAGAAAGAGTTAAAATTTCAACACTTAAAGAATTTATAGAAAAATCTTTAGAATTTTAAGGAGAAAAAATGATTAGTAAAAAGGTAGTATTCGGTTCAAAGTTATGTCCTGATTGTATCGTTATGAAAAATGAACTTGATAAAAGAAATATTAAATATTTATATTTAGATATAACTGAAAATTTAGCAAATCTTAAAAAATTTCTAAAATTTAGAGAAAATAGAGCTTTTGATTTTGCAAAAGAAAATGGTTCTATTGGTATTCCTGCTATGGTAATAAACGATGGAGAAAAAATAATTTTTAGTATAGAAGAATTTGATAAATTAAATAAATAAAAAAAGGAAGTATTTTACATTATTTAAAATGTAAGATACTTCTTTTTTATTAATTAATAACCTCTATTGAATCAGCTAAAACTTTAGGTATTGTTATTTTAGCATGTAAAGTCGACTCATAAGTTATTTCTCCATCAGAAACTCCCATAAGCAAAATTTTATCATTTTCTAAAATATTACTACCTGTTTTATTTATATATTCTACCAATATAACTTTTTTGTAGTCATTATCTATTGCTACACGGTATTGTTCTACTTGACCTCTTATAACTTGAATAACTTTTGCTTTAAATTTTACTTTTTTATACATATAATCTTTAGGATTTCTTGCTAAATTTTCAAAAGTTATTCCTGTATCGTATCCTTTCTTTTTTTCTTCTTCTTTAGCTTTTTCTTCAGCTTCTTTTTTCTCTTTTTCTTCTTGTTTCTTTTTTTCTTCTTCTTGTTTAATTTTTTCTAATTTTTCCTTAGCTTCTTTTTCTTGAAGTTCTTCGTAAGGTTTCATTTTAGCTTGATAAGCTGAAAAATTATCTTTTACAGCTGATTTTTGCCTTTCTAGATTTTCTTTTTCTCTTTTTAGATTACTAATATTAGTATCATATTCTGTAATTAGTTTTTTGTATTTATTATTTTCAAACATAATAGTTAATAATAGAATTATAATTAAAATAATTAAAGATATAACTAGCTTGTTTTTAAAAATTTTTGTTAAAAAACTTTTAAATTTTACCTTCTTATCGATATTTTCTTTTAATTTTGTAACTTCTTTGTTTTCTTTTTTTGCTTTTTTAGAAATTTTATCTAAATCGTTTGTTTGTAAGGTAGTTTTTTTTCTATCTTTTTCGTTTTCTTTTTCAGCTGATAAATCATCATTCATAATAACACCTCCATAGTTTTTTATTATTGTATCATATATATATATTATCGTTTTTTATTTAAGTATTGAAAAATTTTTTTAAATATTATATAATCAACAAAGATGGATTAATATCTTATGGTAAAAGTATGGAGGCAATTATGTTAGAAAATTTAAAACCAGAAAGAGTATTTTATTATTTTGAAAAGCTTACAAAAATTCCAAGAGAATCTGGAAATGAAAAACAAGTAAGTGATTATTTGTATAATCTTGGAAAATCGTTTGGGTATGAAGCTTTTCAAGATGAAGCAAATAATGTTGTTATAAGAAAACCAGCATATAAAGGATATGAAGATCATGCTCCTATTGTTCTTCAAGGACATATGGATATGGTATGTGAAAAAAGAGATGATGTAGTACATGATTTTACAAAAGATCCTATAGAACTTGTTATTGATGGAGATTTAATTAAAGCTAATGGAACCACTTTAGGTGCAGATGATGGCATTGGTGTTGCGATAGGACTTGCAATTTTGGAAGATAAAAATGCAAAACATCCAGCAGTTGAACTTTTAATTACAACAGATGAAGAAAGAACTATGGCAGGAGCAAGAGCAGTTAAATCTGATTTTATAAGGGGAAGAAAACTTATAAACATCGACACTGAAGATGAAGGAATTTTGTTTGCTGGTTGTGCAGGAGGACAAGGTATTGTAGGAAATTTAAAAGTTAAATATGTTCCAAATGAAATGAAAAACACATTTGAATTATCTTTAAATAATTTAATTGGTGGACATTCAGGAGTTGAAATCGATAAAGATAGACAAAATGCTTTGAAATTAATTTTAAAAGCTTTAGATATGGTTAAAAAAGTTAGCAAAATAAAATTAGTTAAAATCGAAGGCGGAACTAAACACAATGCTATTGCAAGAGATGCGAAAGTTACTTTTTGTTCAAATGAAGAAGATTATAACATTGATTTTTCTAAATTCAAAGAAAAATATCCTTTAGAAAAAAATATGAATATTGAAATCAAAAAAATAGATAATAGTAAAAATGTTTTGTGTGATGGTTGTGCTGAAAAAATAGAAAATACTATTAGAGATATTCCTCATGGAGTCTATTGTATGATTAAAGATAAACCTACAATTGTTGAATGTTCAGATAACTTTGCAATTGTAAGATTTGATAAAGATATGGTTAAATTTGAAGTTTCTCTTAGAAGTTCAAATATGAAAACTTTTAATGAATATACTAAAAAAATAACAGATGTATATGAAAAAAATTCAATACCTTATTCAATAAATGATTTTTATAAACCTTGGGAATACGCTAAAAAATCAGATTTAAGAGATTTAGCTGTTAAAACATATAAAGAAATTACAAATAAGGATATGAAAGTTACAGTAATTCATGCTGCAGTTGAAACAGCAATATTTGTAGATACATTTTCTGATATGGAAATGATAGCTGTAGGACCTGATTTAAAAGAAGTTCATACTCCAAATGAAAGATTAAGCATTTCATCTACATTTAGAACTTATGAATTTATTAAAAAATTAATAGAAAAATTATAGATAGATAAAAGAACTCTTAAATGATTTTTTTGAGTTCTTTTGATATCTTATATTTAAAAATTTAGTTAAGGAATTTAGTATGGTTTATAGATTTTTTTATATATTTATTTTTATTTTAGTTTTAATTTTATTTTTTTATCAATGTAGTTATATTTTTGAGTTTAATTTTTATATAAAGAAAGTAAAGAAAATAATGCTAAATAAAAATTTTTCTAAAAAAGATGATTTAAAACTTAAATATAATTATAATCTTGCTAGAGCAAAATATATTTATGAGATTTGTTTTTTTAGCATTTTAAAAATTTATTTCAAAAAATATAAAGATTTAGATTACCTTGAAATTTAGGAGAAAATTATGCAAAGTTATTTGTTTATTGACAAAAATTTAGAAAAAGTTGAATATGGAGAGGTTTTTGAAAAAGAACTTAAAAGTTATAAATCTATAACAAATAGAAATATTGAAATAGGAGATATTTTTAGAGCTAGAGTTGTAAAAAAAGTAAATGCGTTTAATTGCTTTTTTGTTGAGCTTTTTAAAGGAAAGTTTGGATTTTTAGACTTTAAAGATGTTAGTTATGATATAAAACTTGGAGACTCTATCTTGGTTTATGTTTATAAAATTAATTTAAATAATAAAGCTCCAAATGTGTCTATGGATATTTCTATTTCTTCTAAATTTTCAGTTATTTCAAGCAAAAATTTTGGTATTTTAAAATCAAGAAAACTTATAGATTTTAAATTTGATTTTACTTTATTAGAAAATTTACATTCTAAATATGGAATTAAACTTAGAACCAGTTGTCTTGGAAATGACGAAAATATGATTTTACAAGATGTTAAAGAAAATATAGAAAAATTTGAAAAAATTTTATCTTTAAAAAATGATCTTCCCGTTCCAAAACTTATATATAGAAAGGATGATTTTTTAATCAATTTTTTGCTTGAAAATATAAATAAAAAATGTATAATTAATGATAAAAGTATTTTTTCATATCTTAAAAAAAATAAATTTATAAAAAATGAATTAATTTTTGATGATAATTATTTCCTTAAATACGATTATAATGTTGGAAGATATGTTGAAAATTTAAAAAATAAACAGGTAAACTTTAAAAATATTAATATTGTAATAGAAAATTTTGAAGCACTTACGGTTATTGATGTAAATTCTAAAAAAAATTTAGAAAAAGAAAATAAAAGTAAAAATGCATTAAATGTTAATACTTTAGCTATTAATGAAATAATAAGACAGATTATTTTTAGAGATATTTCTGGTGTTATAATTATAGATTTTATAAATATGGATATAGAAGATAAAAAGTTATTTGAAAAAATTATTAGAAATATAAATCCTTTTGATGATAGAAAATGGTCATTTTATGGATTTACTAAAACAGGACTTTATGAAATTTCAAGGCAAAGGAGATAGTTATTTTTATAAATATGGATATATTAGAAAAATTGTTTGAATTACAAGATTTGAAATATAAAGATTTTAATCAAAAACTTATTTTAAATATTGACAAAGATAAAATTATCGGAATTAAAGTTCCTGTACTTAGAAAATTTGCTAAAGATTTTTATAAAAATAATTTAGAAAAAGCAAATAGTTTTATGAATGAACTTCCTCATTTTTATATGGAAGAGAATAATTTACATTTATTTTTTATTGAGAATATAAAAGATTTTAAAACGTGTATGGAATATACACAAAAAATTCTTCCTTATATAGATAACTGGCAAAGTTGTGATATTTTTTTACCTAAAATTTTTAAAAATCATAAAAGTTAAGTTTATGAAAAAATCTTATTATGGATTAATTCTAAAGATATCTATACTGTTAGGTTTTCTATAAAACTTTTAATGACAAATTATATGGATAAAGATTTTAAATACGAAAACTTAGAAATTGTATCAAAAATTAAAAGCGATAACTATTACATAAATATGGCAAGGGCGTGGTATTTTCAAAATGCTCTATATAAAAAATATAATTATGCAATTAAATTTATCGAAAATAGAAAGTTAGATACATTTACACATAATAAAGCTATACAAAAGTCAATTGAAAGTAAAGTTATATCCATGGAAAAGAAAAATTATTTGAAAAGTTTAAAAATTAAAGTTTAATAAAAATTAATATTTAATCATAAGGTGGTAATAAAATGAAAGTTTTAGTTGTTATAGACTGTCAAAATGATTTTATTGACGGAACTCTTCCAGCTTTTAAAGCAGTTTCTATGATTGAGTATCTAAAAAATAAGATTAAAAATTTTAAACAAGAAGTAGTATATACAATGGATACTCATGATGAAAATTATTTAAACACTACAGAAGGTAAAAATCTTCCCGTTAAACATTGTATAAAAAACACATATGGCTGGAAACTTAGAGAAGGAATTTATAAAGAAAATTGTAAAATATTTGAAAAAAATTCATTTGGTTGTATTGAACTTGTAAAATATTTAGAAAAGTTATATAATCAAAAAAAACTTGAAAGTGTAGAGTTTACAGGAATTTGTACAGATATTTGCGTTATAACAAATGTTCTTTTAACAAAAGCACATTTACCCGAACTTGAAATTATTGTCGATAGTAAAGCTTGTAGTGCAGTTACAGAAAAAACTCAGCTAGAAGCTATTGATATTATGAAAATGTGTCAAATTAAAATTATTTAAAAAAAGCTTAAAATAATTTTTTATAAATTATTTTAAGCTTTTTTATTTTAAAATTTGTTTATTTTTTTTCTAATATAAATCTTATAATATATTACAATTTAAATAATTTTTTTATATTTTTTTTAAAATTTTTTAAATTGTAAATAATAATGCAAATGATTTTAACTATTGACTTTTATTATACTATATTGTATTATATATAAGCGATGTGATAATGACTATTTATTCTTATATATTAAAGTAAATTGTCATAAGCAGACAATTGTTGTGATAAATAAAATTTTAAGGAGGGTATATGAAAAAAATTTTAAAAAAAGTAATTGCTTTTATTTTTATTTTTTCTTTGATTTTACCAACATATTCATTTGCAAAATCAAGTGATGTTAATGGGGGTCTAAAAAATAATTCTAAAGATTTAAAAAATCAAAAGAATGTAGATAATCAAAAGAAAAAAGAGTTTGAAAAGAAAGATAAAATTTCTAAAGATTATAGTAAAAAAATAGAAAGTAAAGTAGAAAATAAAGATAAAAACAAAGTAGAAGATAAAAATTCTTTACAACAGCTAAAAAATCGTAATGTAACAGAAGATGAAGATGATAAATGGAATATTTCTGATTTTGTTGTAGAAGGAGAAATAATTTATGGATTTTCACAAAAAGGTGCTTTAAAATTAAGTAAAAATGGAAATGTAAAATTGCCAAGTAAAAATGGACAAACACAAATTACTACTGTAGCAAGTTTTGCATTTGATCCTAATAAAAAAGTAGATATTCCAGATTATGTAGGAAGAGAAGAAGATGGTGGCATAAAAAGTTCTAAAGATGTAGATGGATTTGAAATAAAAAATTTAGGGGTGGGTTTTAATGATACATTGTTAAAATCTGTTACCATTCCAGATGGTTATAAACTTATTTGTCAAGATGCTTTCGACTTTAATAAATGCTTATCAGCTATAAGTTTACCAAAAACCATAACTAGAATAAGTGAATATTCATTTGCACATATTGCATTAGATGGTGATTTAGTTTTACCTTCTAGTTTAAAAACTTTAGGAGATAGTGCATTTATGGGTAGTGGAATATCAGGAACTCTTACTATTGATGAAGCTTTAACAGATTTAGGTGAAAGAACTTTTAAAGAAAATAGAATTTCAAATGTTGTTTTTAAAGGTCAAAATATTACTAAATTAGGCGAAAAAGTTTTTGAAGATAATTGTATAACTAAGATAACTATTCCAAAAAGTATAAAAGAAATAAAAGATGATGCTTTTAATGAAAATAGTGGGGATGAAAATTATGGTTATATCGTAACTCTTTGGACAGATGATAAAACTAATCCTAATAATTTAAAAGATACACCTTTTTATCTTATTAATCCTTCAGATGATAAGAAAGTTCAAAAACCAGATATTAATTACAATGTTTGGGATGATAAAGACTTTGAAACAGATAAAAATGTCTTAAAAGGATTTTCAAAGATTGGTAAATTAAAGGTTAGAAAAAATAAAAATTTAACTATTCCTGATGAGATTAATGGAGTTAAAATTACAGAAATTGCAGATGGAGCTTTTAGAAATATAGATATTGAAAATAATTATTTAAGAAAATATGATTTAGAAACTGTAGTATTTCCTAAATATATTGAAAAAATTGGAGATTTTGCATTTCAGTCAAATTATTTAACAGAAGTTGATGTTCAAGATAATGAAAGTTTAACAAAAATTGGTAAATGTGCATTTATGGATAATAAAATTAATACGTTAAGCTTAAATGACGGACTAAAAGTTATTGATGATGCAGCTTTTCATATTAATAGTTTAGGTTTTGTTTTTTTACCATCTAGTATCGAAAAGATAGGAATGTCTGCTTTTAGACAAAATAATATATCTAATTTAATGTTGCTTAATTGTCCAAATCTTACTGAAATAGGAGAAATGGCATTTTTATCAAATGCAATTGAAACTTTAGATCTTACAGCTATACCAAATTTAAAGAAAATCGGTATTCAATCTTTTGCTCAAAACATAATAAATGATATTAAATTTCCTAGTGGAATTGAAGAAATAAAAGAACAAGCTTTTATGGATAATAAAATAAAAGAAGTTAACATTCCAGATTCTATAAAGAAAATTGCTTTTAATGCATTTGATGACAATATTGGTGTGGAAAAATATAAAAAAGTTGAAGTTGAAATTGAAGGTAAAAATAAAAATAATATTCCTGATGGTTCAAATTTTGTTATAAATGTAGATGAAATTTCTAAAGATAGAAAAGAATTAGAAGAAGTTGTTAGAAAAATTTCTAATTTAAATTTAGACCAATTTCAAGATGATACTAAAAAATTGTTTTTAGACTCTAAAGCCGAAGGCGAAAGTCTTTTAAATAAAAAAGATTTAAGAGAAGGTCAAATGCTTAAATATATTTTTGAAACTAACTTTTTAATTGATAGATCAAATATTGATATTTTAGTAAAAAAAGCCAAAGAAAGTATTTCAAAATCAACAGATAAAGAAAAAAATTCATTACTTCAATCTAAGATAGATTATGCAGAAAAAAATTTCAAAAATAGTGCATTAACTAAAAGAGAAGTAAATAGATTAGAAAATGAACTTAAACTTTTAACTGATTTAGTAAATGGTACAGGAGAAATTTCAAAAGCAATTATGGTTCAAGGTCATCATGAATTAAAAACTCCACTTTCTATTCCTTCATATCATATCGTTGTAAATGTATATTTTGATACAACAGGTAAAATTTTATATGTTTTAGATAGAAGTTATGATGTTGGAAAAGGAAAAAAATCTAAATATGGAGTAGATATTGAAAATGTTGATGAAGATAATGCTGGATATCACAAACTTGCGCTAGATACTCTTTGTGATTATACAGGACTTTATTCAAAAGATATTTTAAATAATACAGTTGATTCTATAGGAAAAATAACAAAAGTGGAAAAAGCAAAATATCATGTAGAAGGATTTTATAATGCAGTTAAAGATGCTTGTCTTGATTTTAAAATAGATGAAAATAAATCTTGTAATGTAATTTCACTTGATGATGATGAAACAATTAGAGATTTAAAATTGGTTATAAAAAAACTTGATGAAAAAGTTGATTCTTTAAAAGATTACACAACAGATATTTTTGATATTCATTTTGAAAAAAATAATAAAGAAGTTAATATAAAAGATAAAAAATTTAAGGTAACAATTGTTAAAGATAAAAAGTTAAAAGACGTTAAGAAAGTTTGTTATATTTCTGATGACGGAAAAATACAAGATTTAACTTTTTCACAAAATGATGAAACTGTAAGTTTTGAAACAACACATTTTTCAAAATATGCACTATGTTATCAAAAATCAAGTAGTAATCCAACTAGTCCAACTAATCCAACTAACCCAATCGGTTCAGGTGGTTCAAGTGGTTCAAGTGGTCAAACTACTCCAAGCGGTTCAAATAGCTCAAGTAGTTCAAGTAGCTCAGATAACTCAAGCAGTTCAAGTAGCTCAAGTAGTCAAAGTGGTAGTGATAATACAAAAGGACATAACAAAGTAAATAAAAAATCTTTACTTCCAAAAACAAGTATTTCAGAAAATATTTTTGAAATTTATTTATTATTTGTAAGTTTCGTTGTATTAATTTTCTTAAGAAAAATAAAAAGAAGTTAAGTTATAATATAAAAATAAAAATTCGTTAATTTTATTTTAATTTTTAAATAGAAATGAAATAATTAACGAGTTTTTTTTTATTTAAAAATTTTACTTAATAAAAAATATTATAATTAAATCTTCAATTAAAAAAGTTATCAAAAAGAGAATTTAATTTCATGATTATTTACCATAATTTAAGCTATCAAAAAGTAAATAATCATATAATTTGACTTAATATTAAAACAAATGTTATAATATGTTGAATTTATAGAGAAGTGAAAGAATGATTAAATTAAATAATAAAGAAAAAATTTAAGTTTTATGTTATAATAACAAAAAAAATAGTTTTTAAAAAAGAGGTTTTATTAAAATAAAAGTTAAAAAGTAGTTATGGATATAAATTTAAAAAAAGATAAAGAAAAAAAGATAGTAAAAGAAATGATTTTACTTTATTGTAAGAAAAAACATAAAAAAAATCTATGCAATGAATGTAATGAAGTTTTACAATATGCTTATAAAAGAATAACAAACTGTCCTTTTACAAAAGAGAAAACTTTTTGTTCAAATTGTAAAAGCCCCTGCTACAATTCTAAAATGAAAGAAAAAATAAAAACGATCATGAAATTTTCAGGGCCTAGAATGTTATTTTATCACCCAATTTTAGTAATTAAACATTTATTTTTAAATTTTAAGAAATAAGGAGGAAGTTAATTTGATAAAGAAAAGGCTTATTTATTTATTAAAAGATTCTAAAAAATATATTGTATATGATATTTTATTTAAACTTCTAGGACTTTTTTCACAGATTATTATGGTTTTTACTATTACAAGAGTTATCCAAAAGGCTATGTATTTAAATTTAACTAATACAGATATATTAATGTTTTTTATTGTTTTTTGCTTAGTTTTATTTATAAGAGTTTTTAGTGATAAAATGTCTACAAGATGTTCTTATCTTGCAAGTTGTGATGTAAAGATTATATTAAGAAAAAAAATTTATGAAAAGCTTTTAAAGCTTGGAACATCATATAGACAAAAAGTTTCAACTGCAGAGGTTGTTCAAATTACAACAGAAGGTGTTGAACAGCTTGAGGTTTATTTTGGAAAGTATTTACCACAATTTTTTTATAGCATGATAGCTCCAATTATTCTTTTTATCATCTTATCATTTATAAGCTTTAAGATTTCTATAGTATTACTTATTTTTGTTCCTTTAATTCCACTTTCAATAGTTATGGTTGCTAAGATAGCAAAAAAACTTCTTAGTAAATACTGGAATACATATACAGGACTTGGAGATAGTTTTTTAGAAAATTTACAAGGACTTACGACTTTAAAAGTTTATAGAGCAGATGAAGATAGAAGCATAAAAATGGATAAAGAAGCTACAAAGTTTAGAAAAGTAACTATGAAAGTTTTAATTATGCAGTTAAATTCAATAAGCGTTATGGATATTGTAGCATTTGGTGGAGCAAGTATTGGAATGATTTTAAGCGTAATTGAAGTTATAAACAAAAATATTACTTTTTCAAACGCTTTAATGATTATATTACTTGCATCAGAGTTTTTTATACCAGTTAGATTATTAGGCTCATTTTTTCATATCTCCATGAATGCAATGGCAGCTTGCGATAAAATTTTTTATCTTTTAGATTTAGAAGAGATAAAAAATGGAAAAAAAGTTTGTGATGAAAAAAATATGCAAATTGAATTTTCAAATGTAAGTTTTTCTTATGATGAAAAAAGAGATATTTTAAAAAATATAAATTTAACTTTTAACAAAAATAAAATAACTTCACTAGTTGGAAAATCAGGAAGTGGGAAAAGTACAATAGCTAATATAATTTCTGGTAAGATTAAAAATTTTAAAGGAGATATTTTTATCTCTAAAATAAAGCTTTTAGACATTGATGAAAAAAATTTACTTAAAAATATAACTATAGTTTCTCATAACAGCTATATTTTTAAAGGAACGGTTAGAGAAAATTTATTAATGGCAGATGAAAATTTAACAGATTTTCAAATGAATAAAGCTTTAAAACAGGTAAATTTATTTGATTTTTTACAAAGAGAAAATGGACTTGATACAAAAATTTTAGAAAAAGGTTCTAACTTTTCAGGTGGACAATTACAAAGACTTGCAATCGCAAGAGCTATTTTGAAAAATAGTTCTGTTTATATTTTTGATGAAGCAACATCTAATATAGACAGCGAAAGTGAAAAGATGATTATGAAGGTAATATTTGAGCTTGCAAAAGAGAAAACTATAATTTTAATTTCTCATAAATTATCAAATGTAATATATAGTGATAATATCTATTTTATAGAAGATGGAGAAATTGTTGCATCTGGTAAGCATAAAGAGCTTTTAGAAAAAAATAAAGACTATAAAAAACTTTATGACTTGCAATATGAACTTGAAAATTATAAAAAAGGAGCTAATATATAATGAAAAATTCAAATAGTGGATTTAAAATTATGTTAAATCTTATAACAGTTGTTAAACCTCTTTTTCATATAATGTTAATAGCAGTTTTCTTTGGAGTTTTAGGATTTTTATGTTCAACATTTTTAACTATATTATCAGCTATTGCAATTATAAAAGTTTTAAATGTTGAAACATATAGTTTATTTTTAAATTATAGTATAAAGTCGATTTTAATTTTTATATTTTTTATTGCTATAATAAGAGGATTTTTGCATTATATAGAACAATATTGTAATCACTTTATAGCATTTAAACTGCTTGCATTAATTAGAAAAAAAGTTTTTGATGCTTTAAGAAAATTTTCTTTTGCAAAGCTTGAAAGTAAAGATAAAGGAAATTTAATTTCTATAATTACAACAGATGTAGAACTTTTAGAAGTATTTTATGCACATACAATATCGCCTATATTAATTGCATTTATAACTTGTATTATAATGATTGGATTTATAGCAAGTTATAGTATATATCAAGCTGTTTTTGCTATGGTAGCTTATTTTGTTATAGGAGTTGTAATTCCTATTATAAATGGGAAAATGGCTAAAAACTATGCGTTGGAATTTAGAAATGATTTTGGAAATTTGAATAGTTTTATCTTAGAATCACTAAGAGGAATAGATGAAACAATTCAGTATGCAAATACCGAAAAAAGAAAAGAAGAAATTTTAAAAAAATCTAAAACTTTAAATGAAAAGCAAAAAAAATTAGTTAAGTTAGAAGAAAATCAAAGAATTTTTACAAGTTTTAGTATTTTATTTTTTGGAGTAGGAATGTTATTTTTAAACCTATATTTATATAACAATTCAATTATAAGATTTGATGGACTTGTAATTACAACTTTTTCTATGATGGCATCTTTTGGGCCAGTTACTGCTTTATCTTCTCTTTCAAATACTTTAAGTCAAACACTTGCAAGTGGACAAAGAGTTTTATCTATTTTAAAAGAAAAACAAGAAGATAAGCAAATAGATGAAAATGAAAATACAAACTTACAATTTTGTGGAATAAATGTTGAAGATATAACTTTTTCATATGGAAATGAAAATATATTAGAAAATCTTTCGCTAGATATTAGAAAAAATGAAATTTTAGGAATATATGGGAAAAGTGGTTGTGGAAAGTCTACATTTTTAAAATTACTTATGAGATTTTTTGATGTAGATAAAGGAAAAATATTAATATCACAAAAAAATATTAAAGAAATTCCAACAAATACATTAAGAAATATAGAAAGTTATGTAACACAAGATACTAATTTATTTCAAGGAAGTATATTAGAAAATATAAAAATAGGAAAACTAAATGCAACAAAACAAGAAGTTATTAACGCTTGTAAAAAAGCATCTATACATGAATTTATAATTAATCTTCCAAATGGATATGATACATTAGTTGGAGAACTTGGAGATACTTTATCTGGTGGAGAAAAACAAAGAATATCAATTGCAAGAGCATTTTTACATGATAGTCCATTAATACTACTTGACGAACCTACAAGCAATTTAGATTCATTAAATGAAGGAATAATTTTAAAGTCATTAAACGACTTTTCAAAAGAAAAAACTATAGTACTTCTTTCACATAGAAAATCAACTTTAAATATATCAACAAAAATATTTGAAATGAAATCTAAATCAGTTAGTTAAGATAAGTTTAATCATAACTTTAAATTTATTTTAAAAATATTTTCTTTACAAAAGAATATAATTGATATATAATTATTATGTATTTGTATAAGATTTTAGGAGGAATTTTATGGTTAGAGTTAGATTTGCACCAAGTCCAACTGGATATTTACATATAGGTGGACTTAGAACTGCACTTTATAATTATTTATTTGCTAAAAAAAATAATGGAAGTTTTATTTTAAGAATAGAAGATACAGACAGAACTAGATATGTACAAGGAGCTATCGAAAATTTAATTTCTAAATTATATTGGAGTGGTCTTTCTATAGATGAGGGAGTTTGTTTAGAAAATGGAAAAATTTCTGAAAAAGGAGATTATGGTCCATATATTCAATCGTTAAGGGTTGAAAAAGAAATTTATCAAAAATATGCACAAGAACTTATTGAAAAAGGATATGCGTATTATTGTTTTTGTAGCAAGGAAAGACTTGATAATATAAAGGCACAACAAAAAGCTGATGGTAAAATTCCACGTTATGATGGACTTTGTAGAGGTGTAAGCATACAACAAGCTAAAGAAAGAATAAAAAATGGAGAAAAATATGTAATAAGATTAAAGCTTCCTGCCAATAGAGATATTGTTTTTGAAGATTTAATAAAGGGAAAAATTACAATAAACACAAATGATATGGACGATCAAGTTTTGATAAAAGAAGATGGATTTCCTACTTATCATTTTGCAGTAGTAATAGATGATCATTTGATGAAAATTACTCATATTGTAAGAGGAGATGAATGGATTTCTTCTACTCCAAAACATGTATTTATGTATGAAGCATTTGGTTGGGATATGCCAACATTTGTACATTTACCAACAGTTTTAAATAAAAATGGTAAAAAACTTTCAAAAAGAAATGATGATGTATCAGTTGAAGATTTTAAAGAAAAAGGATATTTACCACAAGCACTTATAAATTATTTAGCTCTTGTTGGTTGGAGTCCAGAAAGTAACAAAGAAATATTATCTATCGAAGAAATGATAGAAGAATTTTCTTTTGAAAGAGTATCTAAATCAGGTGGAGTTTTTGATGTTGATAAACTTGATTGGGTAAATGCACAATATATTAGAAAAACTGAAACTACAGAACTTTCAAAGCTTGTTAAACCTTATTTAGTTAAAGCTGGATTTATAAAAGAAGATATAGATGAAAAAAGACTTTTACTTATAACAGAAACTTTTAAAGAATCTATTTCAAGACTTTCTCAAATTGTTGAACAATCAAGATTTTTATTTGAAGATGTAGAAGTAGAAAAAGATGCTATAGAAATGAGAAATGTAGCACATATTGAAATTTTAAAAGAAAAAATAAGAGAAGAACTTGAAAATATAGATGAAATGACTCAAGAAATTTCTAAAACTTTTATGAAAAAAATTCAAAAAGCTTCAGGCTTTAAAGGAAAAGATCTTTATATGCCAGTTCGTGCATTACTTACAGGAAGAGTTCATGGACCTGAACTTTCAAATATTTTAGAAATTTTAGGAAAAGAAGAAATATTAAAAAGGCTTAAATAATTACAGGATCTTATAATGGACAGGTTAAAAAATATATTAAAAAAGAGTCTTATACTTTCTTTTGTATTTATTTTTACTTTTTTCTTTTCTACAACTAAAAATTATGCAGATGATTTTTATCGTAATGATATAAAAGTTGTTGTAAAAAAAGATGGAAGTGCTGATATAGAAAGTGTAATGGATTATGAGCAAACAAAGGGAAGTGAATATTATATACCGATTGATAATTTATCGAAAAGTAATATAATAAATTTTACAGTTTCAGAAATTGTAGATGGAAAAGAAGTTGTTTACAAAAGGCTTGATAATTGGGATGTTAAAAAAAGTCTTAGAGAAAAAGAAAATAAATGTGGAATTGTTAAAAAATCTGATGGAGTTGAGCTTTGCTTTGGAGTTGGAGAGTATAAAAGAAAAACTTTCATTTTAAGATATACCGTAACAAATTTTATAAAAAATTTAAATGATTCGGATATGTTATTTTGGAAATTTATAAACGACAATTTACAAGCTCCTCCACAAGTAGTAAATATTACAATTTCAAAACAAAATGCTAGTTTTGATAAAGAAAATTCAAAAATATGGGCCTTTGGTTCTAAAGGAAAAATAAATTTTATAGATGGAAAGATTGTTTTTAGTTCTTTAGAAAGAATAAAAAGTAATAACTATGTAACTATTCTTTCAAAAATTGATAAAGGATATTTTACAGGTGGAGAAAAAATATATAAAAATTTTGATGATTTTAAAACTAAAGCATTTAAAGGTTCAAGTTATAAAAAAAATAGAAAAAAAAGTTCATATTTTAAAGTTTTTTCATCTCCTATGTTTCCAACTTTAATTACAATGGTAGTTATGGCTATCTTTTCTAAAAATATGATAAAGAAAAAATTCAAAGGTGGCTATAAAGCAGGAGATCTTAAATCAGAATATTACAGAACTATTCCAACAAAACAATGGTATAAACTTTCTTATGTATTAGAATGTGCAGGATTTAGTGGCTCTGAAGCTGTAATAAGAGCGTATTTTTTAAACTGGATACAACAAAAGCTTCTTATTCCAATTACAGAAGAAAAAGGTAAGTTTATATTTAAAAAAGAAGTTTTATCTCTTAAAATAAATGAAAATATAGATTATAAATTTGTAGATGAAACAGAAAAAATTTTATTTTCGATGGTAGAAGTTGCAGCTAGAGATGATAGAATTTTGCAAGAAGATGAATTTAAATCTTACTTAAAAAGTGAAAGAAATCAAAGGGAATTTAAAAGATTAACAAACGCTTTAGATGATTTATCTGTTGAATTTGTAAGAGAAAATAATTTTGTAGAAAAAACGGATAAAGGAAAATGGACGTATAATTATAACGAAAAAGGTAAAGAATTTACAGAAAAACTTATAAAATATTATAATTATCTAAAAGACTTTACACTTTTAAGCGAAAGAGAAATTGCTGAGATAAAAGTTTGGAAAGAACTTTTAATTTATGCATCATTATTTGAAGTAACAAAAACAGTTGAAAAACAATTAAAAAAACTTTCACCTGAAGTTATTGAAGATTATGATATAGATGTAAATTCATTGCATACAGCAATGATATACTCATATGTATTTTCATCAAACTTTATAAATGCATATGAAAGTAGTGTAGAAAGATCATCTGGTGGAACAGGAGGCTTCTCTAGTTCTTCAGGAGGATTTGGTTCATTTGGAGGAGGCTCTGGTGGAGGCTCAAGATAGAAAGGAGAAAATATGATTTTATTAATAATTTTAGCGATTATAGTCATTTTAGTATTATGGCTTATATCAAGTTATAACAGACTAATAAGACTTAGAGAAATGGTAAAAAATTCAATGGGACAAATAGCTGCAAATGTAGAGTCAAGATGGGATGCGCTTAAATCTTTAATTGATGCAACTAAAAAATATTCATCTCATGAAGCACAAACTTTAGAAAATGTAGTTAAACAAAGAAATTCTGTAAATGCTACAAGTACAGTTAAAGATATTGAACAAGATAATAATATGTTTACACAAGCACTTTCAAGACTTGCTGTAGTTGTTGAAAATTATCCAGACTTAAAAGCAAATACTCTTTATTTAAATACAATGGATAAAATTGATTCTTATGAACAAGATGTAAAAAATTCAAGAATGATTTATAATGATACTGTAACTAAATTTAATAGAAGTATGTTAGTATTTCCTGTTGTTTTAATTTCAAGAATGATGGGCTTTACAGAATATGATTACTTTAAAAATACTACAGAAAAACAAAATCCACCAAGTTGGGATTAATTTGTAAAACAAAATAAAAAATTTTAAAAATATCCTTTTTATTGGGAAAAACCGGTAAGAAGGATATTTTTTTATTTATTGATTATTTGTAAATTTATATTAAAAAAATTATACGTTAATTAACTTTTTAATAAATTTAAATTTAGTTTTATAATTAAAAATTAAAAAAATATAAAAAAATTTAAAAAATAATATTATTTATAAAAATAGAATATATTCATATATAATGATTAACTATTAATATTTGATTTATATAAATTACAATATAACATATAAATTAAATAATTTAAAGTGTATATTCTTTAAAAAATAAACGTACTAATATGTTGACAAACAAAAAGTGTTGTGCTATAATCTATAAAAATATTTCATAAGTTTGTGAAATCATAAGATAGGAGGAGATTAGTTATGCAAGCATTATATGCATTACTATTTATTTTGGTAGTATATACCATAGGGGATGTTGTAGCATCTATAACGATAAGTATAGTGCCGTCACTTTTTGTTTGTTCGGTAATATTTTTAGGAGGATTTTGGCTGGGAATACCAAAAACTTTATTTAAAGATTCACTTCTGTATTCTATAGGAGCACTTTTAATTCCTGTTCTTTTAGTACATATGGGCTCAATGTTAAACATAAATCAATTAAAAGCACAGTGGAATACAGTTTTGATATCTATTGGAGGAATTGTAGGTATAGTTATATTACTTTTATTAGTAGCAAGTAAAATAGTTGGAAAAGAAACTGCAATAGTAGCTGCACCACCAATTTCAGGTGGTCTTATAGCTGGACTTCAAATGGGAGATAAGGCAGAGGCAATTGGTAGATTAGATCTTAAACTTATGGCAACACTTTTAGTCGTTTTGCAAGGATTTGTAGGTTATCCTTTAGCTTCATTTTGTTTAAGAAGAGAAGCAAAAACTATAATTAAATTAAAAAATAATGGTTATAAATTTGAAAATGATAAAGAAGTACAAGATGTTGATAGAAAAATGATTTTTCAACTTCCAAAAAAGTTTAGATCATCAAATTATTATTTTGCAAAGGCAACTTTAGTAGCGGTTATAGCAGTTAGCATTTCAGCTTGTTTACAAAAAATAGATACAGGAAATTTATTTTTAAACGCTTTGGTAAGACTTGATAAAAATGTACTTTCATTAATATTTGGAATTATTTTTGCTCAAGTTGGATTACTTGAAAGAGAACCACTTAATAAAGCAAATGTATTTGGTTTTGGTATGGCTTCTTTAATGGCTGTTATTTATGGAGGACTTGCAGGCTCTACAATTCAAGATATTTTAAATATAATTATCCCATTAGTTATATGTTTGTTGATAGGAACTGTAGGTATTGGAATAATGTCTGTATTGGTTGGAAAATTTTTAAAAGTTAGACCATGGATGGCTTTTGCTATTGGAAGTTCAGCACTTTTTGGATTTCCAGGAACATTTATAGTTTCTAAAGAAGTTAGCGAAGCAATAGCAATAGATGAAAGTGAAAAAGAATTAATATTAAATCAAATTTTACCAAAAATGTTAGTTGCAGGATTTATTACAGTTTCAATAGGTTCAGTAATACTTGCAGGACTATTGGGACCTATGCTTATGGCAGTATAATTGAAAGGAGATATAAAAATGAACGTAAAAGAATTAATTGAAAAAAACAAAGATTATATACTAAATATGAGAAGATATTTTCATATGCATCCAGAATTATCTTTTGAAGAATATGAAACAACAAAAACAATAGCAAAAGAACTTGACAAAATGGGTATACCTTATCAAATACCTACAGAAGAACCAAAAACAGGACTTATAGGTGTAATAGAAGGTAAAAAGAAAGGAAAAGTAGTAGCATTAAGAGCTGATATGGATGCACTTAATGTATTAGAAAAAAATGATGTTGAATATAAATCACAAAATGAAGGTAAGATGCATGCTTGTGGTCATGATACTCATATGTCTATGCTACTTGGAGCAGCTAAAGTTTTAAATGAAGTTAAAGATGAACTTTGTGGAAAAATTTATTTAATCTTCCAACCAGCTGAAGAAATAGGACTTGGAGCAAAGTACATGATTAGACAAGGTACATGGTTTGATGAAATTGATTCAATATATGGCTCTCACATATGGTCAGGACTTGAAGCTGGAAAAATCTCAGTAGAATCTGGAGATAGAATGGCAGCTGCAGATATGTTTAAAATTAAAATCAAAGGAAAGTCTGGACATGGTTCTTTACCTAATGAAACTGTAGATGCTGTTGTAGTTGGAGCTGCAGTAGTTCAAAATCTTCAACAATTAGTTGCAAGAAATTATTCACCACTTGATTCTGTAACTGTAACTGTAGGATCTTTTCATAGTGGAAATAGATTTAATATAATTGCAGGTCAAGCAGAAATGGAAGGAACAAATAGATATTTCTCTAGAGAAATAGGAAAAAGAATTGAAAAAGATATGAATAGAGTAATAAAAGGAGTATGTGATGCTTATGGAGCTGAATACGAACTTGAATATACTTATATCTTAGGACCAACAATAAACGAAGAAAAATCATCACAAACAGCAGCAAAAGCACTTGAAAAAGTTGATCCAAATGCTAACTCAAAAATGCAAAAAACAACAGGAGGAGAAGATTTTGCTTTCTACCTTGAAAAGAAACCGGGTTGTTTTGGATTTGTAGGATGTAGAAATTCTAAAGTTGGAGCAGATTTTCCACACCATAGTGAAAGATTTAATGTAGATGAAAGTGTATTAACTAATGGTGCTGCAATGTATGCACAATACGCTATTGATTTTCTTAGTGAATAAAATTTAAAAATTTAAGAACTTAAAAATTTAAAAATCAGAAATAGTAGTACTATTTCTGATTTTTTTTAAATTATTTTTTATTTTAAAAGGTTAATGTATAGCGTAAATGATAATAAAAAAAAGTCAAGTGTTTTTCTATTTTATCAACAAATTGTGGATAAGTGTAATAACTTTGTGGATAAGTGTATATTTAGGGAATTTTTTTGTGCATAATTTTCTTAATAAATAAAAAAAATATTGGATAAATTAAAAATATTTTTTATAAATTTGTAAAATACAATATTATCATTAAAAAATTTGTGGATAAAAATTTTTTTATAAAAATTCATCTAAAAGACTTGACACCACATTAAATTGATGATATAATATTTTCAATACAGTGAAACTGTAAATAAAAGAATGGAGGAAACGTTATGTTGAAGAAAAAATTTATGGTATTAAGCTTATTGGTAGTGATGAGTACATCTTTTGTAGCTGAAAATTATATATATGCACAAAATAACTCATCTAAGGTATTAAGTTCAGACAGTAAATATGTTACTGTTAAAATTCATTATGATATGAACTATTATGATATCGGAGATTATTGGTATAGTGATGGAGTATATAGTGGCTGGCTTTATAAAAGAGAAGCTGATATAACTGGAAGTTTTACAGCTGGCTATGATGTTGTTTATAAAGGATATGTTTTAAAAGGACCTTTTGTTCCAAACAAAGTTGATACTGAAGAGTTAAAATAAGTATGGTGATTTTATGAAAAAATTTAAAATTATTATATGTTTATTTTGTTCTCTATTTTTGATATCTTGTAGTAAAGAAAGTTCAAAAATTGAAAATTTTTATGGAAAAAAATATTCTGCAGTAGGTTCTAGTCTTTGTATTATGAAAAAAAGTAAATCTTATTCTTGTTTGCAGTTTAATTTTTTAAATAGTGTAAAGTTTAAAGATAAAGATAAGGTTAATTTACATGGTGGTTTTTTTGATTATCCAAAAATTGTAAAAAAGGGTAATAAAAATTTTTTAACTGCTAAAGATTTTCCAGATGATAGATTTGAAATAGTTTCTAAAGATTTAATAGTTGATAGATATACAGGTATAGAACTTTCAAGTTATGAAAAAAGTGATGAAAAAATTGAAAGTTTATATGGAAATATATATGAAGGAGCTAAAGGAGGGCGTTTTTCAATAGTTAAAAAAACAAATGATTATTCCTTAATGGCATTTCACTTACCAGATGATAAAAATATTAAATTTAAAGAAAATGTTTTAGGTAAGAAAATTTCTGCATCTTATTATGATAATCCAAAGCTTGTAACTGTTGAAGGTAAAAATTTTTTAATGGCTGATAATTTTGAAGAAAAGAGATTTGAAGTTTTTGAAGATAGAATTGTTGATAATTTTACAGGATATGAATTTGGTATTAAAAAAGTTTCAAAAAAATAGTAAAAATAATAAAAAAGTACTTGACAATATAAAAAATTTGTTGTATCATATATAAAAGTTAAAAGGAGAGGATAGTTATGAAATTGTATCAAAGTTTAGATTTTCAAAATAATCTATGGCAAAGCCATTAATTAATGGCTTGTATTAGTGTACAATTTTTTACATAGATACAAGGCTTATATGTTTTTTGTATCTATGTGGCTATTTTAAATAAAAATATTTAAAAATCACGTAGATTTATACGTGATTTTTTTATTTTTTATTTAAAATTATTTAAAGTTTTTATTTTTAAGGAGGAAAGTATGAAAGATTTAAAATTTAATTTATTTTCATTTTTATTAGCTTGTTTTTTAGTTTTTTCATTTTTTGTTATAAAAGATGAAAAGAACGATCAAGAAAAAAAGATTTACAATATTGGAGTTTTAGAGCCGATGAATCACAAAGCTCTTGATTTAATCTTTAAAGGAATGAAAGATGAGCTTGAAAAAAATGGATATGTTGATGGAAAAAATATAAAAATAAATTTAAGAAACGCTAATGGAGATCAAAGTAACTTATCTTTAATGGCTGAAAAATTAATAGATGAAAAAAATGACGTTCTTGTTGGAATTACCACTTTATCTTCTGTAACATTTTTAAATGCTACTAAAGATATTCCAATTGTAATTTCTGGTGTAACTTTTCCAAAAGAAAGTGGACTTGTAAAAGATGAAAAAAAATCAAATACTAATGTAACAGGAGTAAGCGATAGAACAGATTTAAAAAAGGAATTTCAACTTATAAAAAAAGTTATGCCAAATATTAAAAAGATTGGTATATTATTTACTGCAAGTGAAGATAATGCAAAAAGGCAAGCTAGTGAAATGGAAAATATTCTAAAAAATGAAAAAATTGAAGTTGTAGTAAATAGTATTATGAATAGTAATGATATAAATCAAGTTGCACAAAGTCTTTCAAAAAATGTTGATGCTATATTTGTTCCTATAGATAATACCATTGCAAGTTCAATGACAACTCTTACAAAAATAACAGATAAATATAAAATACCTGTTTTTCCATCTGCAGATTCCATGGTTAAAGATGGTGGTCTTTTAGCACTTGGAGTTGACCAATATAAAATAGGAGAAAATACAGCAAAAATTATTATAAAAATATTATCAGGTGAAAATCCAGGAGATATTCCAATTTCATTTGAAAAAGACTGTGATATTTTTTTAAATGAAAAGAAGGCAAAATCTTTAAATATTAAAATTCCACAAGAAATTTTAAAAAAATGTAAGATTGTAAATTAGGAGGTTAATATGAGTTTAATTTTATCAAGTATTTGTCAAGGCATTTTATTTGGCATTTTATCAATAGGGCTTTTTATAAGCTTTAGAATTTTAAATATTGCAGATATGACTACAGAAGGCTCTTTTGTTCTTGGAGCATCTGTATGTGTAAGTTTAATAAGGGTAGGAGTAGATCCTTTTACATCTTGTATCATAGCATTTTTTATGGGTTCATTAGCAGGACTTGTTACAGGAATTCTTATTTCTTATTGTAAAATTCCTTCTCTTTTAGCTGGAATTTTAACAATGACAGCACTTATTTCAATAAATTTAAGAATTATGAATAGTCCTAACTTAAATTTATTAAATTATAAGACTATTTTTGATTATATACATTTAAAAAATGAGTTTAATATAATTTTTATAGCAATTATTTTAAATATATTAATTATTTTATGTATTTATAAATTTTTTAAAACAGAAATTGGCCAAGCGATAATTGCAACAGGAGATAATGAAAAAATGGCAAAATCTCTTGGAATTTCTACAAATAATATGACTATTTTTGCACTTATGATTTCTAATGCTATTATATCTTTTTCGGGGGCTATAATTAGTCAATATAACGGATTTTCTGATGTTAATAGTGGAATTGGAATAATAGTTGTAGCACTTTCAGCAATTATAATCGGAGAAATTTTATTTGAAAATTTGTCTTTTTTAAAAAGACTTATATCAATAATTTATGGTTCTATAATCTATAGACTTATTTTATTGTTAGTTTTACATTTGAAAATTATAAAAGCAAATGATTTTAAACTTATTTCAGCGTGTTTGATAGTTGTATTTCTATCTTTCCCTAAGATAAAAGAAAATATAAGATTAAAAAGGAGAAACTAATGGAATATATAGAATTTAAAAATATAAATAAAACTTTTTTTAAAGCAACACCAAGAGAATTTAAAGCATTGGAAAATATAAATTTTACTATTTCTAAAGGCGATTTTGTTACTATAGTAGGTTCAAACGGTGCAGGAAAGTCAACACTTTTAAATTTAATACAAGGCTTAATAGCTAAAGACAGTGGAAATATATATATAAATGGAAAAGATATACTACAAATTTCACAAATTGAACGTGCAAAATTTATAAGCTGTGTTTTTCAAAATCCATTAGATGGAACAGCTCCTAGAATGACAATTTTAGAAAATTTATCTTTAGCTTATAGAAGAGGAAATAGAAGAACATTAAGAGAAAGCACAAAGAAACAAGAGATTGAAATCTTTGTAAAAGAGCTAAAAAAATTAAATTTAGGCTTAGAGGATAAACTAAATACGCCAATAGGATTTTTATCAGGAGGACAAAGACAATGTATTTCATTGATAATGGCATCTTTAAATAATCCTAAGTTGATTTTACTTGATGAACATACATCAGCACTTGATCCTAAAATGCAAAATGTATTAATGGAAATAACTGATGAAAAAATAAAAGAAAAAAATTTAACAGCCTTTATGGTTACACATAGATTAACAGATGCTTTAAAATATGGTAATAGACTTTTAGTTATGCACAGAGGAAAAATAGTTTTTGATTTTAAAGATGAAGAAAAGAAAAAGCTTAATGTAAAAGATTTATATGAAATAATATTAAAACTAGACTGTGAAAATAATTAAAAGTCCTTAAAAACAGAAAAAAATATGTTAAAATATATTAAATAGTGGATAATTTAAAATAAAAAAAATTTTAAAAAATTTTAAAAAAAGTGTTGACAATTAATTTTTTTTAGTGTATAATACAGAACATAGATAAAAACTGTGATGAGGAAAGTAGTTTTATTTAGATTTTTAGAGAGCTTTGGTGTGGTGAAACAAAGTAGTCGATGTAAAATGAAAATGGCCTTTGAGTTGTATTTTCGAGCATATGTTAGAGAGTACTGGGTTCGCCCAATATAGCGATAGACTATGTTAGTAGTTGATGAGGTTGATTTTCTGTGAAGAGTCAACGAATAAAGGTGGTATCACGAAGTTTCGTCCTTTTGCTTGTTTTAAGCAAAAGGACTTTTTTTATCTAAAAAATACTGATACTAAAATTAAGGAGGAAATTAAAATGAAAAAAAGAATTATCAGTTTATTAGTATTATTTTCAACATTACTTACAGCTTGTGGGGCAGGAAAAACAAAAAATGAAAAAGCAGCTGTAGGAACACAAAAAGATGGGTTTACAGTTTTAAAGATTGGAACTACAGGATCAGACACTACAATTTGGGATGTGGTAAATGAAAATTTAAAGAAAGATAAGATTAAAATTGAAAATGTAGTTTTTGAAGATTACATAAAACCAAATCTTGCACTTGCAAACAAAGAAATTGATTTAAATGCTTTTCAACATTCTATATTTTTAGAAGATTTTAAAGCTAAACATAATTTAAATCTTTCTATTTTAAATTATACAGTTGTTGCACCAATGGCATTTTTCTCTAAAAAGATAAAATCAGTTGATGAAATTAAAGATGGATCTAAAGTTGCTATTCCAAATGATGCAACAAATGGAGGCCGTGCTTTAAAAATATTAGAAAAAAATTCCCTTTTAAAATTAAAAAAAGAAAGTGGATTAAAACCTACTGTTAAAGATATTATAGAAAATCCTAAACATTTAGAATTTGTACAACTTTCTGCACAACAAATTCCACGTTCTTTAGATGAAGTAGATTTTGCAGCTATAAATTCAGGTATTGCTGAAAAAGCAAAACTTGATTTTGAAAAAGCTATAATAAAAGAAGATCCTAAAAGTGAAGAAGCTAAAAATTATTGGAATTTAATAGCAGTTAGAACTGAAGATTTAAATAATGAAATAATTCAAAAAGTTAAAAAAGCATATTTAAAACAAAATGTTTATGATAAATTAAAAGAAGTAAATGGATCAGGTTCTATAGTTGTTTTCACACCAGAACCTTAAGAGGTATAAAATGATAGAAATTAAAAATTTAACTAAAAAGTTTAAAACAGATGTAGGTTTTATAAATGCTGTAGATGATGTAAGTCTAACAGTTGAACAAGGTGATATTTTTGGAATAATAGGTTATAGTGGAGCTGGAAAATCTACCCTTATAAGATGTTTTAACTTACTTGAAAAATACGATCAAGGTAGTGTAACAGTTGAGGGAAAAGAACTTAAATCTTTAGCTAAAAAAGACCTTTTAAAATTAAGACAAAATATGGGTATGATTTTTCAATCATTTAACCTTTTAAATTCTGCAAATGTATTTGACAATATAGCAATTCCTTTAAAAAATACAAAAAAATTTACTAAGGATGAAATAAATAAAAGAGTTTTAAAATTTTTAAAATTAGTAGATTTAGAAGAAAAACAAAATGCTTATCCAAATGAACTTTCAGGTGGTCAAAAGCAAAGGGTCGCAATAGCAAGAGCTTTAAGTTTAGATTGTAAAATTTTACTTTGTGATGAAGCTACATCAGCACTTGATCCTAAAACTACAAAATCTATTTTGAATTTATTAAAAAAAATAAATAAGGAATTTAAAGTTACCATAGTTTTAATTACACATCAAATGGAAGTTATAAAAACTATTTGTAACAAAATAGCAGTTATGGAAAAAGGAAAAATAATTGAAAGTGGAAATATTCTAGATGTTTTTTCAAATCCAAAAGCTACTACAACAAAAAATCTAGTTTTTGAATCTTTATATTCTAAAGAATTGTACGATATTTTACAAGATAAAAAAGATTTAGAAAATATATTTTCTATATTTTTTATTGGTGATTTAGTTGAAGAACCTGTTTTATCAACAATTCAAAAAAAATATGATGTAGATGTAAATATTTTATTTGGAAATATAGAGCTTATTTTAGGTAAAAAATTAGGAAATTTAATTGTTGAAATTACTGGAAAAGATTTAGATAAAGCTATTTTAGAAATTAAAGAAAAAGCAAATATAAGGAGGTTATAATGTCAGAAATTTTAAAAACATATTTACCAAATGTTCTATCTCTTTTACCACTTTTAAAACAAGCAACAAAAGAAACTCTAATAATGGTATTTTTCTCTGGTATATATGCCTCAGTAGTTGGAATTCCACTTGGAGTATTGCTTTTTTCACTTGGCAAAGGAAATATTTTAGAAAATAAATTTTTTCACTCAATACTTTCAAAAATAATAAATATATTAAGATCAATACCTTTTATAATTTTAATTTCTGCAATACCAGGAATTATAAAAATATTAGCTGGAAGTACAATAGGTGTAAAAGGAGCTATAGTTTCGCTTTCCATAGGATGTTTTCCTTTTATTGCAAGACAAGTTGAACTATCTCTTTTACAAGTTGATAAAGGAGTTATAGAAGCTTATGAATCAATGGGCTTTACATCTTTTCAAATAATTAGAAAAATTATTCTTAAAGAAGCAATGCCTTATATTATACAAGCAATAACAGTTTCGTTTGTAAGTTTAGTTAGCTTTTCTGCAGTTGCAGGAAGTGTTGGAGGAGGAGGACTTGGTTCTTTTGCAATTCAATATGGATACAACGAATTTAAAAATGATATAATGCTTGTAACAGTTGTTATAATTTTGTTAATAGTTATGCTAATTCAATTTATTGGAGATACAATATACAAAAAATTAAGACATTAAAGACAAAAGATGTTGATAAATTTTTATCAACATCTTTTTGTTTATCTTTTATTATTTAATTTATATTCAATATTTGTATTTTCATCTACCAACATATTTATTGATTTATAAAGTAATTTATAAGGAAAATTATCTGCTTTAACATATGTTTTTTCATTTTCTTTAACGAGTTTTGCATTTTTATAATTTTTTTCTTTACCATTTTCTTTTACAAAAACAGAAAGTTCTTTGTTTTCATGTAAAGCTACAATTATGCTAACACCACTATCAGAGGTAAAACTTTTGTTTGAAATTTTGTCTATTTCATCTGTAACATCTACTTTATTTTCTGAATCTAATTTTGAAAATATGTTTTTCTTTTCTATATCATTTTTATCAATTTCTTTATATTCAACGTTTTTATCAGTATCTTTAAGAGTTTTTTCATTTTCTATTTCTAAATTTAAAGTTAAATTATCACAAGTTAAAAAATTTTTTTTATCTTTTTTAGTTACTTTTGCATTTTTGAAAATTTTATAACTAGATGGATTTTTTAATGAAATCAAAACTAAATCATTTTCTTTAAAAATTTTTGACATTTTATTTTCTTTTCCAACAATATAAATTAAATTTTCTTTATTTGCAAAAACCTTATCCTTAAAACTATCAATTTTAATAGAAGATTTACTACAAGAACATAAAATAGTAATAGCTAAAGTAAATATAGATATAAATCTAAATTTTTTTTTCATTTTAAAGTCCTCCTTAACGGTTTATTTTTTTACTGATAAACATCTTAAAAATATATTATCAGATTTATTTTATCATACTAAAAAAATACTTGTCAATAATTTTATGAAGAAAAATGTTTTTTTATGTAAAAAATTTAAAAATAAGTTTTATTTTAGTATATAAAAAATATAAATATATTTTATTTTTACTTTTTAGATTTAATATATTGAAATAATATTGAAAAAATATTTTTCTAGTGATATAATAAATTTGTATTTGAGATATTTTATAATGAAAGGAGTGTGGGGTTTAATGAAAGTTTTAATTGTAGGTAAAGGTGGAAGAGAACATGCTTTTTTAAGAGCTGTTAGAAAAAGTAAATTAGTAGATGAGGTTTTTGTACTTCCCGGAAATTGTATGATGAAAGATTGTAAACTTGTTGATATAGATATGTATGATGTTAAAGCAGTTTGTGATTTTGCACTTAAAGAAAAGATTGATTTAACAATTGTAGGACCTTGTGATGTTTTAGCTTTGGGAATAAAAGATGAATTTGAAAAGCATAATTTAAAACTATTTGGACCTACAAAATCTGCAACTAGGATAGAATCTAGTAGATATTTTGCAAAACAACTTATGGAAAAATTAAAAATTCCAACAACAGATTATGCTGTTTTTACAGATAGAGATCAAGCTATAAAATATGTTTCATCTTTAGAAAAATTTCCTGTTATGATTAAGTTAGATGGTTTTTCTAAAAAATTTTCAGTTAATATATCAAAAAGCAATGAATCAGCTATAGATACTATAAATTTAATTTTTGATGAAAATGAAAATGCAAAAGTTATAATTGAAGAGTATGTTTTAGGTAAGGAATTTTCCATTTTTGCACTTGTTAAAGATGATAAGGTATTTTATTTACAAACAGTTAAAGATTATAAAAGGCTTTTAGATGGAGATTTGGGTCCATATACTGGAGGAATGGGAGCTGTAAGTCCTGTTTTTAATGTAACAGATTTTGAAATAGATTATGTAGTTGAAAAAATTTTAAAGCCTATGGCAAGGTCAATGTATGAAGCTGGATATGGGTTTGAAGGATTTTTATATGGAGAAATAGTAGTTTCAAATGAAATAAAAGTTTTAGGATTTAACGCAAGACTTGGAGAACCAGAAACAGAAGTTTTACTCCCAAGATTAAAATCAGATTTTGTAGAAAATATCTTAGATATAATGAATGGAAAAGAACCATCACTACAATGGTCAGATGAATCTTGTGTAGGCGTTGTATTAGCATCTAAAGGTTATATGGAAGATGAATTATTACAAGATAAGTTAAATATAGTTCCTACTGAAAGTGAAGTTTGTTTTATGGGTGTAAAAAAAGAAAAAAAATTGGTTTATGCAGATGGAACAAGAAATTTAATTGTCATTGCAAAAGATAAAAATATTGAAGATGCAAGAGAAAAAGCATATAGAGATGTTGAAAAATTAAAAACAGACTCTTTAATTTACAGAACAGATATAGGAAAATTTTAAAAAAATAAAGCAAAATTAAAAAATAAAAAAAGTTATATTTTTTATTTATATGATTTTAATTTTGCTTTTTTATTTAAATTACTTAAAATAGTTTAATTATAAAAGTTTTAAATTTTTTTTAAAATTTCTAATCCATTTACTAATTCTTCATCTGTTAATGTTGCAAATCCTATTAGTATAGAAGCATTTTCTTTTTTTGCTTTTTCTTTTTTTCTTCCATATGAGCTTAATCCATATACTTTTATTTTTTTTTCTTTTGCTTTTTTTACAATTTCATCTTCGGATATTTTTTTCTTATATTCAAGTACGACATGAAGTCCTGCATCTTTTCCTTTTATTTTTATGTTTTTTTCATCTTTTAAAGTATCTATGATAAGTTCTCTTTTTTTAGAATAAATTTTTCTCATTCTATTTAGATGTTTTTCAAATTCACCACTTTCGATAAAATTAGTTAGAATTTTTTGTACAGTTATAGATACGGGGCAGATAAAATATTTGAATTTTTCGTTATATTTTTTCATAAGTTCAAAAGGTAATACCATAAAACTAACTCTAAAAGAAGGTGAAATAGACTTTGAAAAAGAACCGATATATATTACTTTATCATTTACATCAATAGATTTTAAAGAAGGAACAGGTCTTTTTGAATATTTAAACTCACTGTCGTAGTCATCTTCAATAATATATTTTAATTTTTTTAAATTTAAAAAATCAACTCTTCTTTTAGCATTCATTATAACACCTGTTGGAAATTGATGTGCTGGAGTTAAAACGCAAAAGTTGCAATTAGATTTTTTTAAATCTTTATAACTCATTCCATTTTCATCTACATCTATATATTCATACTTTATATCATTTAAATCCATAATATTACTTAACATTTTATATCCTGGATTTTCTATAGCATATTTTCCATTTAATAATTTAAAAATAATTTGAAAAATATATTCTGTTCCACTTGAAATAATTATACTACAAGGATCAGGTTTAAAACCTCTAGATTTATTAAGATATTGTGCAATTTGTATTCTAAGAGGCATATATCCTTGATAATTTACCTTTTGTAAAATATCATCTTCAAAAATACTACAAGAAATTTTTTTAAATAACTTAAAAGGAAATCCCTCTTTAGAAACGCCATTATATGAAAAATCATATTTAATATCTTCAGTTTCTTTTTCTAAAGTGATTTTTTTATTATCTAAAACGTAAAGTTCTCCTACATTTGAAACAAAAAATCCACATCTTTCTTTTGAGTAAATAAAACCCTCTTCAAGAAGCTTTGCATAAGCATTTTCCACAGTGTTTAAAGAAATATTATACTCTTTTGCTAAACTTCTTTTACTTGGAAGCTTCGTATTTGCTTTATAGTTACCATCTATTATTTCTTTTTTAAAGTATTCATAAATCTGTAAATACATTACACCACTATCTATAACTAACATAATCTGACCCCATAAAAAATTATCATTTTGGTACTTACAATAATACCAATAAATATATTATACTATAATTAAATTAACAAATAAAGAAATTATCAAAAA
>KQ959651.1:44075-78454 GCA_001552895.1 Tissierellia bacterium KA00581 | reverse complement strand
AATTTAATTTCATGTATTATTTACCTTAATTAAGGTATTAAAATGGTAATAATCGTATACAATTGTTTACAATATTTCATATAAAAAATTATTTTTAAAGAACGTGTAAATGCAAAAAATTACAGTTTTTAAGGAAAGTATTATCGAGGGGAAGGGCGAAGGGAGTTGTACCCACAGGGCATTAAAACCTTCTTACAATTTGCTATTAGCAAATTGAGATAGGTATTAACGATTCTCTCTTAAATTTTTAAATAACTTTATTTAAAATTACGCCTCTGATGCTCCACGCTTACGCGTCTGTTTTTACTTTTGGTAAAATAAAAAATAAATTCTACCTTTAAGATTTTCATATTTTTTAATTTAACGTACGGCATTAAAATATTTTATAATGACAAAAAGCTAAATAGATATGAAATATTAAATAAAAAACATTCTAAACAATCGTGTAATTAAATTAACAAATAAAGAAATTATCAAAAAGTAAACAATTATATAATTAAATTAAAAATAAAACTTATAAAAAGGAGATATTTTATGAAAAATTTAGCTATAAGAAAAATTTCACTAGTTGCAGTTATGGCTGCAGTTGTATTTGTTTCTTCTCAAATACAAATACCAATACCACTAGGATTATCGGTTACAAGAGTGCATATAGGCAATGGATTTTGTTTATTGTGCGGACTTTTACTTGGACCTTTATTAGGAGGATTATCTGCTGGAATTGGAAGTTGTTTTTTTGACCTTTTAAATCCAATTTACTTAACATCAGCTCCATTTACATTTATTTTTAAATTTTTAATGGCATATGTTTGTGGAAAAATTGCATGGACAGAAAAAAAAGAATCAAAAAGCCTTGCCATTAATCTAACAGGAACTATTTTAGGAGCTATAACATATATAATACTATATCTTTCAAAAAGCTACATTAAAGATGTTTTCGTTAGAGGAATACCTAAACAAGGAGCAATAGTAGCACTTTTTACAAGAGGATTAGCTTCTTTAACAAATGCAATAGTTGGAGTTATAATAGCAATTGTACTTTTAAAAGTATTAAAACCGATAATAAATAAGGTAAGAGAATGAAAATAATAGTATTTAATGATTATTGTTGTCTTGGAAATTGTTCTTTAAAAGTTAATATATCTGTTTTAATGCAAAATAAAATAGAAGTTGTAGCAATACCAACAAAAATATTTTCTTCACATATGGGATATGAACATTTTGTAAGTTTTAAAATGCCAAATTTTTTAAAAATAAAAGAATCCATAGAAAAAAATATAAAAGATTTTGATTTGATTTACATAGGATATGTAGACGAAATGAATCAATTTGAAATTATAGAAAAATATATAGAAAAATCGAAAAAAAATTTTGTTTTAGACCCTATATTAGGTGATGATGGCAAAAAATATTCTAAAACAACAACTAATCAAATTTTATTTTACAAAAAACTTTTAAAATTTCATCCCGTTATAACTCCCAATCTAACAGAGGCAGTTTTACTTACCGATTATAAAAAATCATATCTTGAACTAAAAAAACAAGATGTTATAGAAATGGCAAAAAAACTTTTTGAAATGGGAGCAAAAGAAGTAATCATAAAAGGATTTGAAGAAAATAAAAAACTTTATACACTATACTTTATAGAAAATGAAATGAAATTTTTTTCTATTGACAAGATAGATACATCAATCTGTGGAACAGGAGATGCTTTTAGCTCTTTAATAGCTTTAGAAATATTAAGAAAAAATAATATAAAAAATTCAATAGACAAAATACAAAAATTACTTTTTGAACAAATAAAAACACAACAATTACATCAAGGACTAAACGAAATATCAATAGAAAAATTAAAACTAAAATAGCATGAAAAAATCTTTCATGCTATTTTTATAAATATTTATAAATTATTTTTTTCTTGCTATCAAAAATTTTATACTAACTTTTAAATTTATAAATTTTTCCTCATATTCAGTTGTAATATTTTTAGGATAATTAAAATTTTCAAGATCAAAAGTCTTTAAAATTATTTCAAATCCATTTTCTGTAAAATATTCTAAACTTGCATTAAAAAGGTCATCATCATCAGTTTTAAAGTGAATTTCTCCATTATCTTTAAGAAGTTTTTTATATTTTGTTAAAAAATTAGGATAGGTTAATCTTCTTTTATGATGACGCTTTTTAGGCCAGGGATTACAAAAGTTTATATATATTTTGCTAATCGAATTTTCTTTAAAAAAAGTATCTATTTTTTCAATATTTGTAGGAATAGCACGAACGTTTAAAAGTTCTAAATCTTTTATTTTTCTTGTAGCATAAATAATGGCATTTGTATCTAAATCTAAAATACAAAAATTTTTATCCTTATTTTCCATAGCAATTTCACTTATAAATTTTCCTTTTCCACAGCCTAATTCAAGAATAATATCATTTTTATTTTTAAATTCTTCATCCCATTTTTCTTTATAATTTTCTGCATCAAAAATTACAAGTGGATTTTCTTTCATCTCAGGAACTGCCCACCATTTTTTTCTAAGTCTCATAAATATTTCCTTTCAAAAATTTTAGTTAATAGTATTTTTAACTTTCATAAAATTTAAAAATTTATACTTTAAGTATTATAATAGTTTGTATACAAAAAAGCAAGTAAATATTTTTAGATTAATATATTTATAATTAAATTAACAACTAAAAATTTTTTAAAGAAAATTTAATTTCACGATTGTTTACCTTAATTTAAGTTATTAAAGAGAAAACAATCCTATAATTAAATTAACAACTAAAAATTTTTTAAAGAAAATTTAATTTTACAAATTGTTTACCTTAATTTAAGTTATTAAAGATAAAACTAAATTTTATATAAATTATCTTAATTATTTTTTATAATAATTTGTAAAATTTGTTTATCTATGGTAAAATATTATGCGTGAGAAAATATATATTAATTTAATGAGGTGAGTTATGGCTGGATTTTTAAAAAGCCTTTTTGACTCTTCTACAAAGAGAGTAAAAAAGATAAATCCTATTGTGGATAAAATTATGTCTTATGAACAGGCATATTCAAAACTTAGTGATAGTGAACTAAGAGAAAATACTAATAAATTTAAAGAAAGATTAAAAAATGGAGAAACTTTAGATGATATTTTACCTGAAGCTTTTGCAACTGTAAGAGAAGCTGCATATAGAGTTTTAGGTATGAAACATTACAGAGTACAATTAATCGGTGGGGTAGTTTTGCATGAAGGTAGAATAGCCGAAATGAAAACTGGTGAAGGAAAAACTTTGGTAGCAACTCTTCCTTCATATCTAAATGCTCTTACTGGTAAAGGGGTTCATATTGTAACAGTAAATGATTATCTTGCAAAAAGAGATAAAGAATGGATGGGAAAAATTCATGAGTTTTTAGGTTTAAAAGTAGGTTGTATTTTACATGGACTTACAAATGATGAAAGACGTTATAACTATAATTGTGATATAACTTATGGTACTAACTCTGAATTTGGTTTTGATTATCTTAGAGATAATATGGTTGTTTATAAAGAAGAACTTGTTCAAAGAGGTTTAAATTATGCAATAGTTGACGAAGTTGACTCTATCTTAATAGATGAAGCTAGAACACCTCTTATTATTTCAGGTGAAGGAGATCAATCAACAGATCTTTATTCTCTTGCAGATAGATTTGTAAAGACTCTTAAAGGTAGAATTGTAGATCCAAGTGAAGAAAATGAAGATTATTACAACAGAGAGTTAAGAGAAGAAACAGTAGATTTTGTTGTTGATGAAAAACATAAAACAACAAATTTAACTGAAATAGGAATTGGAAAAGCAGAAGACTTTTTTGGGCTTGTAAATCTTTCAGATCCTACTAATATGGAAGTTTTTCACCATATAAACCAAGCACTTAAAGCAAATAACAATATGCAAAGAGATATTGACTATGTTGTAAGTAAAGACGGTGAAATTTTAATTGTTGATGAATTTACAGGTCGTATCATGGAAGGAAGAAGATACAGTGAAGGATTACATCAAGCAATAGAAGCAAAAGAAGGCGTTGAAATAAAGTCAGAGTCTAAAACTTTAGCAACTATTACTTATCAAAATTATTTTAGAATGTATAATAAACTATCTGGTATGACAGGAACAGCTAAAACTGAAGAAAATGAATTTAACGAAATTTATCATATGGATGTAATTGAAATTCCTACAAATAAACCAGTTATAAGAAAAGATCATCATGATAGAGTTTATATAACAGAAGAAGCTAAATTTAAAGCAATTGTAGAAGAAATTGAAAGAATTCATAAAACAGGACAACCCGTTCTTGTTGGTACTATTTCAATTGAAATTTCTGAGCTTTTAAGCGATATGCTTAAGAAAAAAAGAATTGAACATGTTGTGTTAAATGCTAAATTCCATGAAAAAGAAGCTGAAATTGTAGCACAAGCTGGTATTTTTGGAAAAGTTACGATTGCAACAAATATGGCAGGTCGTGGTACAGATATTCTTTTAGGAGGTAATCCTGACTTTTTAGCAAAACATGAAATGAAAAAAAATGGAACACCACAATATATTTTAGATAATTTAGATGCTTTTTGGGAAACTGATGACAAAGAAGTTTTAGCAGCTAGAGAAGTATTTAAAAATCTTTATGAAAAATATAAAAAGCAAACAGATGAAAATGCTAAAAAAGTTTTACAAGCAGGTGGACTTTTCATAATCGGTACTGAAAGACATGAATCAAGACGTATAGATAACCAATTAAGAGGTCGTTCTGGTCGTCAAGGAGACCCTGGTGAATCAAGATTTTTCGTATCACTTGGAGATAATTTGATGCGTCTTTTCGGAGGAGAAGCTATTCAAAAATTTGCTACAAGTAGAAATTATGATCCAGACGAAGTTTTAGAGTTTAGATCTGTTACAAAAGCAATTGAAAGATCACAAGAAAGAGTTGAAGCAAATAACTTTGGAATAAGAAAAAATGTCCTTAAATATGATGATGTAATGAACGTACAAAGAAATGTTATATATAAGGAAAGAAGAGCAGTTCTTGACGGAGAAGATATAAGTAAAAATATCTTAGAAATGTTAAAAGATTTAATAGATCAAACAGTTGAACAATATTCAGACGGCAAAAAAGTTGATTTAGCTGGTTTAAAACTTGCTTTGGAAAATGAATATCTTCCAACAGGACTTTTAAAATTAGAAGAAATTAAAAATCTTGACAAAGAAAGAATCAAAGTATACATTAGAACACTTTCTGAAAATTTCTATAATGAAAAAGAAAAACAAATAGGTTCATCTCAAATGAGAGAAGTTGAAAGAATTATCATGCTTATGGTCGTAGATAGAAAATGGATGGATCATATAGACGCTATGGATCAATTAAGACAAGGAATAGGCATAAGATCATACGGACAACAAGACCCTGTTCGTGCATACGGAGCTGAAGGCTTTGAGATGTTTAACGAAATGAATCAATCCATAAGACAAGGCGTTTTAAAAGGAGTATTTAATATACAACCAATAGAAGAAAACGAAATGAAAAGAGAACATGTAGCAAAAGAAGTTTCAACTAACACACCAGATGGACAGCATACAGTAGTTAAAGGAAAAGAAATCGGAAGAAATGACCCATGTCCTTGTGGAAGTGGAAAAAAATATAAAAAATGCTGTGGAAGAGATAAATAGAAAAGTTATAGAAAAGAGTGAAGTTATTTCGCTCTTTTCTTCTAATAGAAAGGAAGTATATGGCAAAAAGAAAGAAAAAATATATCGAAGGGGTAATTGAAAAAGTTAAATTTCCTAATATTTCTGAATTTACTTTTGAAGATAAAAAAGTAAATTTTAAAGGTGGAATAGAAGGACAAAAAGTCTGTGTAGTTGTAGGAAGAAAAAGAGAAAAACACATAGAAGCTAAACTTTTTGAAACTTTAGAGAAAAGTCCACTTGAAACTAATCCAACTTGCCCAAATTACTTTGAATGTGGAGGCTGTTTTTATCAATCTGTTTCGCAAGAATATGAACTTGATTTAAAATTAAGACAAATAAAAGAACTTTATGAAGATATTTACAACGGAGATATTCAAATTTTTCAAAGTCCTTTGACAAATGCTTACAGAAATAAAATGGAATATACATTTTCAGATACATATAAAGACAGCCCAATTATGCTTGGTATGCACAAAAAAAATAGATTTTATGAAGTTGTAGATACAAAAGAATGTAATCTAGTACATAAAGATTTTGAAATTATACGAAATGAAGTTATTGAATTTGCAAGAAAAAATAATTTATCTTTTCTAAAAAAAAGAACTCATGAAGGACTTTTAAGACATTTAATTATCCGTTATGCACTTACAACTAAAGAAATAATGGTAAATATAGTAACTACAACACAAAGTGAATTTGATAAAAAAAATTTTGTAGACACTCTTTTAGACTTAAAACTTGAAGGAAATATAAAATCTATAGTACATACTGAAAATGATTCACTTTCTGATGCTGTCGTTTGTGAAAAATTAAATCTACTCTATGGAGATGATTACATAAGCGAAAAAATATTTGGTTTAAAATTTAAAGTAACACCATTTTCATTTTTTCAGCCAAATGTTTTTGGAGCAGTAAATTTATACTCAAAGGCGATAGAACTTTGTGGAGATATAGAAAATAAAGTTGTTTTTGATCTTTATTCAGGAACGGGAACAATAGGACAAATAGTTGCAAGAAAAGCAAAAGAAGTTTATGGAATAGAAATTGTAAAAGAAGCAGTTGAAAGTGCAAACGAATCAGCAAAAGCAAACGGACTTAAAAACTGCACCTTTATAGCAGCCGATGTCTTAGAAGAAATCGAAAACAGAAAAGAAATGGTAGATATCATCATTGTAGACCCACCAAGAGAAGGAATAAATCAAAAAGCTATAGAAAAAATAATCTTCTGTGGTGCAAAAACTATAGTATATATTTCATGTAATCCAAAAACACAAAAAAGAGATGTAGAACTATTTTTACAAAATGGATATAAAATGAAAAATCTTAAAATTTTTAATCAATTCCCAAGAACAGTCCACGTTGAGACGGTTGTATTGATGTCAAGGGCTGATTAGGTGGGTACAAGTTTGCCCTTGTGTAGCAGGGGTTTGCGAGGGCTATCGTTAAAAGGTTTAATGCGTGGCGGATTTAGGCTGGGTTCTTGTGGTTTTTGAGCACGGTTTGGTTGTTTTATGGAAGATGTCAACGCTCTGAGGTCGAGTGCACAGGATGTTAACGTTAAAAGGCGCACCCACTTTGCACCCACCCTGTGAAGAGGGAAATGTCAATTAACGTTGAAGCTCTAACCCTGCTATCGTGCGATTAGCAAAGCTAATCGATGCGAAGCAGAGGTAGGTCTCATGTCAAGAATCTCCAAGAGAAGCGACCGAATAGGAAGCTTCGATTGGAAAGATTCGACGGCGGAGGCTCTAGTATTGATGACAAGAATAAATTAGAGTTTGTGGAGGACTGGATTGAATATAAAAGTAAAAGAAATTGAGAATAAACTAGAAAAGGAATCTGTATCGAGAGAAGTATTGTATGATCTTCAAGAATGGTTTGGAATGCCAGAAAGTACAGAAGAATATATTCAAGATTCACAGGAAAAGCCTTTTCTTGCTTGTTATATTAATGATAAACTTGTTGGGTTTATTGTGTTAAACGCAACCAGCAAGGATTGTGCAGAGATTTTTGTGATGGGTATAAAAAAGAAATTCCATAGAATGGGAGTTGGCTCGGTACTTAACAAAGCATACGAAGCTATGGCAAGGAAGATGGGTTACACATACTCACAGGTAAAAACTGTTCAGATGGGACACTACAAAGAATATGATATTACAAATCATTTTTATATCGCGATGGGATATAAAGAATTGGAATATTTTCCAACTTTATGGGATGAGTGGAATCCGTGTCAAATATATATTAAATATCTAGGAGTGTGAGAACTCTAAGTTTATTTGCTTGAAACCTTTTAACGATAGGCAGAGATAATTGTTAAAAGGTTCATGGATATGTTTCTGCATACGAACATGTCGATAAGACATACCTAGTGTTTACTCGTTTAATGTGAAAGCTGCGGCGGAGGCTCTAGTATTGATGACAAACGAATAGAAAAAAAGAGAATTGAGGGAAAGTGTATGTTAGAAAGTAGACCTGAATTTAAAGATATAAAATCATTTGAAGAATTCAACAAATATTATTGGTATCGAGAGGAGTTATCAAAAGTTTGTAAGTCTCTTGGATTAGAATATAGAGGAACAAAAAAGGAACTGAATTATATTATAGAAGAATATTTTAAGGGAAATAAAATAAAAAAATCTTCAAGGAATAAAAATAAAAAGATAACTGATAATATAACATTAAATACTCCATTACTAGAATGTGGATTTTCATTCAATCAAAAATTTAGAAACTATTTTTCAGAGCAAACTGGAATTAAGCCATTTAAATTTAATGCGAATATGGCAGAAGCTTGGCGAAAAGTAAAAAGAAAGAACGACAAAAATTTTACAATTAAAAATATGCTTGATGTATATAATGGAGACTCTGATTACGCAAAATATGATAATTCTACTAACCAATGGAACCAGTTTGTAAAAGATTTTAACTTAGATGAACGTAGTGATAAATTTTCTAATAAGATGAAAGTTGCTGCAATTCTTTGGAACGAAGTGAGAGAATCTAACCAAAGTAAAGTATATTCAAAAGAGCTTTTAATCAAATATGCAGATAAAATAAAAGAATATTGTAAATGAGTAAATTCTACATTATATAATGTGTATTATATATCAAAAACATAAAACTCGATATGTTTCCAAATACGTACTAGTATAAAAAACCCTATGATATGTTTACCAATACGAGGAAAAGATTAAAAAAAGTCAATGATATGTTCGCGAAAACGAAAAAATGAACTTTTTATCCATAGTGTCGACTCCAGGCATACAGAATCGGTAGCGATTATTCACCACACGCGCTCACTCGCTCTAAAAACGCAGCGCAACACGCTCACCCGCGACACATGCTCTCATGGTATTGATGTCTAGGGCAGATTAGGTGGGTGCAAGTTTGCCTTTGTATAGCAGGGTTTAGCGAGGGTTATCGTTAAAAGGTTTAGTGGGTGGCGGATTTAGGCTGGGTTCTTGCGGTTTTTGAGAGTGATTTTGCTGTTTGAGGGAAGATGTCTACGCTCTGGGGTCGAGTGCACAGGATGTTAACGTTAAAAGGCGCACCCACTTTGCACCCAGACTGTGAAGTGGGAAAATATAGCTCAAAAGGTAAAGTAAAACTTGATTATTAGTATGTGCATGAGGAGGTGTTTAAGGAAATGGATAAGCTCGTTCGTTTTTGCCGTGAAGTGGCGATATTCGGCTTGACGGTTGCCTTAATCGCGATGCTGGTTGCCTTAATATGGGATGGCACACATGCTATTAGAGTTGGTTTTACCTCTTTTGTTATTGGTGTCATAGTGATCTTGCTTAAGAATGTCCATCGAAAGACTGATTGAATTTTGTTTGGTTTAAGTCAATAGTTGAATATCTCACGTCGGGTGACTATTACCGATTTTTGTCAGTAATAGTCACTTCTTTTTATGAATCTTAAAGTCAGGCTCAATGTCCGTCCTGTTTAGCCGGTGATTAGTTAGGGTAATCGGATTAAGTATTGGATACGTTGAAGAATAATATTAGAGAAATTATCGCAGGCAATAACTTAAACGAGATTGAAACGGTTGATAAAAGAATTGCAGATAAACAAGCGATACTACTAACCTTGCTTAAAGCTAAAAAAGACTACACGAAAACTGCCAACGAGATTGATGAACTGAAAGGTAAGAAACAGCAGCTTCTTATAGAAAAAGCAGGTCAAGAAGATGCTAAAAGACGAATCAGAGAAATGGAAGATTTTCTGAAAAATGAGCGTCACGATATTAGTGAATATGACGAGAAGCTTGTAAGAAAGTACATCAAGAAAATAAAAGTTTACGAGGACAGCTTCAGCGTAACTTTTAAATCAGAGATTAGTGTGAATATTGAAAGGGCATCGTAAAAGCCAAAAGAATGTGAGCGTTTGAAATGTTACAAAAGTCAGCCTAGGGGGGAATCCTCTCTAGGCTGTTTTTATGCTCAAGAATCAAGCTATTAAGCCAATCTTAAACTTTTTAACGATAGCCTTTCCTATCGTTAAAAAGTGCACCCAGTATCCATAGTGTGCACTCAAAAAAATGTAAATATACTAGGAGTTCTCTCAATCCACGTTGAGACGGTAGCACTTTTGTCCAAACTTGATGTCGATAAGCACATAAATGTTGAAATTTGAGTTGGATGAGATGGATTTGACAAGTGCGGAGAGTAAAGCAACATATGCTCAAATCAAAGAATATGTTTGGAATAAATTTCAATTAAAAGTTTCAACATTATATATTGCACAGATAAAAAGGAAATGTGGAATAGAATTACGAGAACATTACAACAAGTCAAAAAAGGAGAAACAAATTATTCCACTTTGTAATATGCTTTAAATCTGGAATTGAAATGGAAGTATGATTTAATACTAATATAAACCGTCAATTAAGAGTTAAGTTCTCTTGATTGGCGGCTTTTGCATTGACTTTTACATGATTTATACATGTGATATTATCAAAAATGTTGTTTATAAGGTTATTGATAAGGAGTTGACCACATGAGAGATGTAATAAGCTGTTAGATGAAGCTATTAAAGAAACCGAAAACTTGTACGAAGGAGAAGTCTTTATTTTTAAGGAATTGTTTAAAGGATATGTATGGAACAGGATACCGAGAAAGGACTGTACTAATGTCTTAGTAGATGTTTTTGAGATATTTTAAATAATATAAAAAATACTTGAATAAATGCTCATATAACTATTGACACAAGAGAAAAATAATAATATAATAAATATACAACGTATGAATACTTGTCCAAGTAATCAGATGAAATGATTTAAAAAGAGGTGATAATATGACTAAAAAATTTAATTCAATTGAAAGATGTGACTGCAATCTAATTCATGAGGATATTGTAAATCAAGTTAGAGATAAAATGCCTCAAGAAGAAAGCCTTTATGATCTAGCAGAATTATTTAAAGTATTTGGAGATTCAACACGAATCAGGATATTATGGGCTTTACATGAAGCTGAAATGTGTGTTTGTGATATCGCTGTATTACTTAACATGACACAATCAGCAATTTCCCATCAGCTGAGAGTCTTAAAACAAGCTAATTTAGTGAAAAACAGAAAAGAAGGCAAAGTAGTATATTATTCATTAGTTGATGATCATGTAAGAGAAATATTTGACCAAGGTCTAATTCATATCAACGAGAAGTAGTAATGCGATAGAATAGAATATTTTTTGAAGATATTTGGGCATATATTTAAGTCTTCATTTCAAATGAGCAATGCTTCAAGAAAATTTGAAAAAGACTTGTAGTATTCAAAATAAAATTACAAATAATATTTAGGAGGATTTAATAATGAAAAAGAAATTTATACTTGAAGGTTTAGAGTGTGCAAATTGCGCGGCAAAAATGGAAAAGGCTATTAATGAGCTTGATGGAGTGAAAGAAGCTACTGTTAACTTTATGACCACAAAACTCGTTATTAATGGTGAGGATGAAAAAATGCCAACAATAATAGCAGAGGCCGAAAAAATAGTTAAAAAAATCGAACCCGATACAACTATGAAAAAGGCTTAAAGGAGACTATTTAGTATGACAAAACGACTATGGCGAATAATTATTGGTGCAGCCGTGTTAGTTACAGCAGTATTGCTTAGTTTAAATAACGAATGGTTACAGCTTGCTCTCTTTATAATAAGTTACATTATTGTAGGTGGAGATGTTGTAAAAAGAGCTGTAAAAAATATTTTTAAAGGTCAAGTTTTCGATGAAAATTTTTTAATGAGTATTGCAACAATTGGTGCATTTTTTATTGGTGAGTATCCTGAAGGTGTTGCAGTTATGCTGTTTTATCAAGTTGGAGAACTGTTTCAAAGCTATGCAGTTGGCAAGACGAGAAAGTCAATTGCAAGCCTTATGGATATTCGACCGGATTATGCAAATGTTAAAAAAGGTGATGAACTTGTCAAAGTTGACCCAGATGAAGTACAAATTGGAGATATTATTGTAATTAAAGCAGGAGAAAAAATTCCTCTTGATGGCAAGGTAATTGAGGGAAGTTCAATGATTGATACATCGGCACTAACAGGCGAATCTATTCCTCGTGAAGTAGAAGTTGGAAGTGATATCCTAAGTGGGTGCATCAACATTAATGGGGTTATTACAGCAGAGGTTACCAAGGAATTTGGAGAATCTACTGTAAGTAAAATTCTTGATTTAGTTGAAAATGCAAGTAGTAAAAAATCCAATTCAGAACAATTTATTACGAAGTTTGCGAGATATTATACACCGGTTGTGGTTATAATTGCAGTTTTTCTAGCTATTATACCACCTCTTGTTATAGACGGGGCAACTTTTAGTGATTGGATATATAGAGCACTAGCATTCCTTGTGGTATCCTGTCCGTGTGCTTTAGTTATTTCAATTCCTTTGAGTTTCTTCGGTGGAATAGGTGGAGCCTCAAAAAAAGGTGTTTTAGTCAAGGGTAGTAATTATTTAGAGGCATTAGCAGAAACTGAAATTGTTGTTTTTGATAAAACTGGAACACTAACGAAAGGTGTATTTAATGTACAGGAAATTCATCCAGAAGGAGTTTCCAAAGAAGAGCTATTAGAATTAACTGCACATGCGGAAAGCTATTCCAATCATCCGATTTCACTTTCACTGAAACGTGCATATAGCAAAGAAATAGACAATGGACGTATTTCAGATGTAGAAGAGATATCAGGTCATGGTGTTATTGCAACAGTAGATGGCAAAAAGGTTATGGCAGGAAATATCAAACTTATGAAAATGATGGATATCCCTTATTTCAATGGAGAGCTGATCGGTACTATTGTACGTGTTGCTGTTAATAACAAATATATAGGTTACATTGTAATTGCCGATGAGGTAAAGGAAGATTCAGCACAAGCAATCAAGGAACTTAAGGCAGCTAATATTAAACAAACAGTTATGTTGACAGGTGATAATAAAAGTATTGGTTCAAAAGTTGCTAAAGAGCTTGGTCTTGATAAGGTTTATACAGAACTGTTGCCAGCAGACAAAGTTGAAAAACTAGAAGAATTATTTTCGCAAAAATCTAAAAAAGGTAAACTTGCCTTTGTTGGTGACGGAATCAATGATGCACCTGTATTAGCTCGTGCAGACATTGGAATAGCAATGGGTGGTTTAGGTTCTGATGCGGCCATTGAAGCTGCTGATGTTGTAATTATGACTGATGAGCCATCGAAAATTGCTACTACAATGAAGATTTCTAAAAAGACACTAAAAATTGCACATCAAAACATAGTATTTGCAATTGGAATAAAAATAATTGTTCTTATTTTGAGTGCTTTTGGAATAACTACTATGTGGGCAGCTATATTTGCAGATGTAGGTGTAACTATCATCGCAGTATTAAATGCTTTTAGAGCTTTGAATGTAAAGAATCTATAAACTATTTTTCCTATTCACACCTTGAATGATACCGATAATTGACGATACAATCAAGGGGTATTTTTTAATTTAAAAACTATAAATGAAAATTGGTTGGGATTTACCTTGAATTAAATGGTTTTAAAGATATGGAGGTTATGTAATTGAAAGTTATTGATGAATGTTTATGTGAATGTATCACACAAAATTTAAATAGAACAAAGGAGAGTTGCCCTGTCTGTAATAATGAAGGAGTAACAGTTAGTAGGATAACCGTTGAACACTTGGTGACAGATGATTATCGTAATGCCGTTGATGGAGATCGATATAAGATATGCATGAATGAGGACTGCGACGTTATTTACTATAACTTAGATAAAGAAATAAAATTCTTAAAAGACCAAGTTAGGGTTCCTATCTGGTTTAAGAAAGATGCAGATCCTAAGTATGCTTGTTATTGCAGCAAAGTCACAGAAGATCAGGTAATTGAAGCAGTTGTAAAGCATGGTGCGAAAACCGTTAAAGAAGTAAATGCCATAACTGGAGCAATGAAAAATCCGCATTGTAAGGAAAACAATCCTTTGGGGGTATGTTGTCATAAGATTATTCAGGAAGCCATTGATAAGGGATTAACCATGAAATGATTTGAGTTGATATGTTCTCACGAACAGACAAAACCGTTGATATCTTCCCACAAACGAGAGCTAATGTTGGATATGTTTCCAACTACGAGTGTGGATATGTTCCCCTTAACCATAGGGGTTGAGAACGCAGTTTTGATAGCTATCAAGGCAACTCGAAACATGTTGAAAGTGTAGTATTGATGTCAAAAGAGTAAAAATTTGAATTTATAATATAATCGAAGTTTATCTGGAGGTTATGAATGGATTACAAGGAAATATACGCTTCACAAATTGATCTTTTGTGAGAACTACAAAAGCAGTATAAAGCAGAAATAGGTGAGGATATACCAAATGATATATCCAAGAAACGTCTGAAAGATGCAATAAGCAAAGGAAAATATTATTTTTTTGAGCATGGAAAGGTGTTTCATTGGTAGGCTTATGTTCAACAACAGTTGGTTTTTCAACTTTTGACTATATGCTAAGTGGAATATTTGAAGATTTTTTATATGTCCTAACTTTCGTCATAAAGAAATAGCACGCCAGCTAGTCCAATTTGCATATAGGTCAAGTTCTATAAGTTCGATGACTGTTGCTTGTGCACAATGCGATATATAAATGTATAAATCACTTGGATTTTCAATTCAGTTTGGAAATCTGTTTGCATTTGAACCATAAGTTACGCATCTTAGATGAGAAAGTATATAAAGGAGAAAACTATGGAGCATAATTGCGCTATTATTAACGATAAAAAAGCATTTAGATATAGAGCGGCAGCCATCATAGTAGAAGAAGGTTGTGTGCTATTTGCAAGAAATGATGAGGACGAATATTACTACTCAGTTGGCGGAGCGGTTCATATGGGCGAGACATCAGAAGAAGCCGTAAAGAGAGAAGTATTTGAAGAGACAGGTCTTAATTACGAGGTCGATCACCTTGCCGTCATACACGAGAACTTCTTCATCGGTAGCTCTGGTTTAAAAGGAGTAGACTTTCATGAGCTTACATTCTACTATATGATGAAGCCCATGGGCAAAAGAGATTTTACGAGCCAAAGCACTACAGAGTCAGGTGCTAAAGAGACAATGCATTGGGTGCCGATAGATGAGCTTGATAAATGCAAAGCATACCCGACATTTATGAAAGAATATCTTAGCTTGGAGCATAAAGGAGTAGAGCATATAATTACAGATGAAAGAGTTTAATGGGACGAGTTGTGATATAATAATTATATAAGGGAAGAGGGACTGCATGATTACCGAACGATTAAAGATAAGAAAATTTACTAATAAGGATCTAACGGAATTATATAATCTACTTTCAGATGAAGATGTCATGGAATTTATAGAACTGCCTTTTTCATGAGAAAAAACAGTGAATTTTCTAAATAGCCTCGCACTGATTGACCCTCCTTTGATTTATGTGGTGGAAGATTTTAGTCAGAAGTTTATCGGATATGTAATATTTCATGAGTATGACAATGACTCCTTCGAACTTGGTTGGATACTTAATAAGAGATACTGGTGGAAGGGATATGCCAATGAATTAACAAAAGCCTTTATAAAGCGTAGTTCAAATATAGGAAAAAACTTGATTATTGAGTGTGCTCCGAACCAAGAAAATACCAAACGAATTGTTGCATTAAAAGAAGATACGAGTGAATATGTTAGAAAATCGGTAGGAAATGCTTTAAGAGATATTAGTAAAAAATTTCCAGAGTTAATTAAAGTTGAACTCTGCAACTGGAAGTTAGAAAGCAAAGAAATAAATCAAGTATACAAATTAGTGAGTAAGCTTGTAAGCTGACAACTGCGAGTTTGTCGAGAGTAATACCTTTTTGCGATATTTTCCTATCGTTAAAAAGTGAAGATATACTACCCGTTCACTCAATCCATGTCGAAACAGTTGTTTTGATGGAAATGGAATAGTTAGTATTTTTATTTTGTTAAGGGTTAGATTTTTATAAGGGTAGAAAAATATGTTTGTTTTTAAAGTGATAGAATAATTTATTTCTTGTTGGTGTTTAAATATTTTTTAAGGGTAGTTTTAGTTAAAATTTTATAATAAAAATAAAAAATGCTATATCAATTGATATAGCATAAATTTTTTTATTGTTGTTCAGCTGAACTAAATGAAGGTCTTTGTACAAAACCACTCTTTAAACAAGTTGTACAAACATTAACTCTTTTTACTGTTCCGTCAACAACAACTTTTACTTTTTTTATATTTGCACTCCATGCTCTACTGCTTTTTCTATGAGAGAAAGTTACTTTGTTTCCGAATAATTTTGTTTTATCACAGATTATACATCTTTTTGACATTTCATTACCTCCTTTTTCAAATTCATATTTAACGTTAGTATTATACCATAAATCTATATGTTAATGCAAGATATAAAAAATTATTTATTTTTTTTCTTATAGTTTTTTATATTTTGCATTTTTTATTATTAATTCGGTTGGATTAAAATACTTTTTTTGTATATTTTTTTAATTTATGGTAAAATAATAAATATAATTGATAGGATGTGATGTATTTTATGCAAGATAAAGTTGCTTTGATTTTAGAAGGTGGAGCAATGAGAGGAGCTTTTAGTAAAGGGGTTCTTGATTGCTTTAGAAAAGAAAAAATTGAATTTTCTTATGTTGTTGGCGTTTCTGCTGGAGCAATAACGGGATTTGAATTTGTTACAAAGATAGATTTTGATATAAATAAATTATTTTTTGAATTTTCAAAAAATATTTCTATCTTAAGAAGTTCAGCTTCTGAGATTGACTTGGTTAAATTTGTAGAATCTATTTTTAAATTTCCACCTTTAAAAAAACTTGAAAAAACAAAATTTGAAATTGTTGCAACTTCACTTGTTGATGGAAGTGTAAAATATTTTGACTTTAATGAATCTAAAGATATATATGATGTGGTTAAAAAAGTTATGGCATCTTCATCACTTCCTGAGATGGCAAAAAGTGTTATCATAGATAATATACCATATTACGATGGTGGAATGTATAATACAAATCCTATACAACGAGCGATTGATTTAGGATATGAAAAGTTTGTCGTTGTTTTAACTAGAAATAGAGGATATAGAAGAAAAAATGTAAAATTAAGTAATGTTTTAAAAAATGATTTTAAAGAATATCCAAAATTTTTAGAAACTATGTCTTTAGAAAAAGAAAGATATAATAATTCTTTAGATTTGATTGATAAATTAGAAAAAGAAAAAAAAGCAATAGTTTATGCACCTGTTAGCAAGCTTAAGTTTAATATGTTTACAACAGAGTTTAATGAAGTTAAAGAGCTTTATAATGAAGGGTATAAACTTGCTTTAGAAACAATTGAAAAAGTTAAAAAATTATAGGAGTTTAAATGATTTACGGATTGTCAGATTTGCATTTAGATTATACTGGCAAAAAATCGATGGAAGTTTTTGGCTTGGCTTGGGAAAATTACGAAAAAAGGATGTTTAAATCATGGAAAGAAATAGTAAAAGAAGATGATTATATTGTAATTCCAGGAGATATTTCATGGGCTTTAAAACTTCAAGAAGCACAAAAAGATCTTAAAAGGATTGAGTCTTTACCGGGTAAAAAAATTTTTTTAAAAGGAAATCACGATTTTTGGTGGAGTAGTTTAAATAAAATAGAAAAATTAAATTTAAAAAATATGTTTTTTTTGCAAAATAATAGTTTTGAAACAGAACATTATGTTTTTATAGGAACAAGAGGTTGGATTTCTCCGAATTCATCTGAATTTAAAGAAAGTGTTGATAGGAAAATTTTTCAAAGGGAACTTTTAAGATTAAAATTAAGTTTTGACTCTATAAAAAATAAAGATAAAGAAATTATTTGTTTATTTCATTATCCACCAGTTGAAAAAAATAGAAAATTTAATGATCTTGGAAAGTTTGTAAAAGAAAATGGAATAAAAATCGTACTTTATGGTCATCTTCATGCAAACGCACTTTTAGATGTAGTAGATGAAGTTGTAGACGGGATAGAAATACACTGTCTTTCAGCTGACTATTTAAAATTTATTCCACGTCTTATTAGGAGATAAAATGCAAAAAGAATTAGAGGTTAAAGTTTTAAATATTGATGTAGATATTGTAGTAGAAAAACTTAAAAAATTAAGTGCAAAGTTTTTAAAAATAGAACATCAAAAAAATTATCATATACAATCAACAAAGTTAAATATTATACCGAATGGAAGTTATTTAAGAATAAGAGAGCTTTTAGATGAAGATGAAAATGTGTTAAGTTCTGAAATTACTTATAAAGAAAATATAAAAAATGAAAAATTAAGAGAAAACAATGAATTTAATGTAAATATTTCAGATACTAAAACTATGATTAAAATTTTAAAATTTTTAGGATACGATTGTGTAGATGTTGCACAGAAAAAAAGGATATCTTTTGAATTTTTAAATTCTCGTATTGACATAGATAGTTGGGATAAAGATTTTTATCCTTTTTCATATATGGAAATTGAAACAAAAGATTTTGAAAATGTATATGAAATTTTAGATTTACTTAATATAGATAGAGAAAATATTTCTTTAAAATCTATTAAACAATTACAAGATGAGCTAAAGGAGTAGATATGAAAAACTTAGTTGAAATTTTAATAAAAAAAAGATTGTCTGTTTTAATTGTACTACTTGCAATATTTGTTGGAGTTACTCTTACACATATGTTACACAAAGTGAAATATAGATTTGTTAAGTTTATACCGGCATTTGTTTTTATAGTAGTAGCAACTGTGTTTTTAGCAGATGGATATACAAATATTCTAACTGCAAGAGGGCTTAATTCCCTATATTATGCAATGATTATAGGTACAAGTGGAGTTGTTTCACTTTTCTATGCTTTGATTCTTATGAATTTTAATAAAGAGTAGGTGATTATTATAAAAAACATAGCAGCTTTTTTCGATATAGATGGAACTATCGCAAGAGAATCGTTGATGATAGAACATTTTAAAAGGCTTATAAAATACGAGATAATTGATGAACGTATATGGCTTGAATATGTAAAAAAACTTTATACAGATTATGCAAATAGATATGGACAATATGATGCATATATTGAAGCGTTAGCTTCAAAATATCTAACAGAATTAAAAGGATTTGATGTTGAATATAATAAATTTATTGCAAAACAATCTGTTGATAAGGTATGTGAAATGGTCTATATTTTTTCTAGAAATGAGTTAGAGTTTCATAAAAAAAATAATCATTTAATATTTTTCGTTTCAGGAAGCCCTGATTTTTTAGTTAAAGAAATGGCAAAAAAATATGATGTTACAGAATTTAGAGCTACAAAATATCTTTATGATAAGGATAAAAAATTTACAGGAGAAATTTGTCCAATGTGGGATAGTAAAAGTAAGCTTAAAGTTTGTATGGAACTTATAGAAAAATATAACATAGATATAGAAAATTCATTTGCTTATGGAGATACAACAGGAGATTTATCAATGCTTAAACTTTTTGGAAATGCTTATACTATAAATCCGGCAAAAAGATTACTTGATAAAATAAGAGAAGATGATAATTTAAAAGAAAAAGTAAATATAATCGTTGAAAGAAAAGATATAATTTATAAATTAAAAGCAAATGTTGAAACTATATAAAAAATGCGAAAAATTAATTTTTCGCATTTTTTTTATAATCTTTATAATCATCTACAATCATTTTTGCAAGAACGTGAGGATTTCCACAACCTGTTGTTATAATCGTATCATTATCTTTAAAAGTTTCAAAGATGTAGTCTCTTGCTTCTTCAAATGTTTTTAGATAGATTGCATTAATTTTATTTTTATTTAATTTTTCAACTAAATCTATGGAATGAATTGTAGGATCATATTTTTCTCTTGCAGCATATATTTCTGTTACTATAACCTCATCACAATCATCAAAACATTTTGCAAAATCATTTAATAACAGTTTTGTTCTAGAGTATGTGTGTGGCTGAAAAATACAAACTAAACGGCCCTTTTTATGTTCTGCAATAGAACTTAAACAACTTTTTATCTCTCTTGGATGATGACCATAATCTGTAAGTATTACAGCTTTTTTTTCATCTCCGATAGTTCCATAAACTTCCATTCTCCTATGAAGATTTCTATATTCTTTAATTGCATTTTTTATAGTTTCAACATCTATTCCGGTTTCATATGTTGCAATAATTGCAGCAGCTGCATTGTATATATTGTGTCTTCCAATTATATTTAAACAAAAATGATGACGACCAAATTTTTTGTTTTCAATATCAAAGCATGGATGACCGACCTTATCAAAACTTATATTTGTTATATTATATGTTGCTTTTTCGTTATTCATACCAAATGTTATAGCTTCACCTTTTATATGTTCAAGAAGAGGAAGACAATTTTTATCGTCAATATTTATGATAGCTTTTGAATTTTCATCTAAATTTTTCATATATCCAATAAATGTATCAACAATATGATCTATATTTTTATAAAAATCTAAGTGATCTGCATCTATATTTAAAATTATAGCCATACTTGGATAGTAGTGTAATATATTAGCTTTAAATTCACAAGCTTCAGTAACTAAATAATCTTCACTACCACAAAGAACATTACCGTCTATATCATCAAGATTTCCTCCTATCAATATTGATGGATTAAAAGGAGAATTAATCAAAATTTTTGAAATCATACTTGTTGTAGTACTTTTTCCATGAGAGCCAGAAATTGCAATAGAGTGTAGATAATTTCTCATTAAAGCACCCAAAAACTGACCTCTAGTTACACAAGGAACATTAAGCTCTTTTGCACGAATTAATTCTTCATTATCAGGTAAAATTGCATCAGTATATATAATCAAATCAGGATTTTTAATATTTTCTCTTCTTTGACCTATATACACTTTAACTCCAAGTTGTTGTAAATGTTGAATTTCTTTTGACGTATTTCTATCGCTTCCAGAAATTTGATATCCTTTATTTAAAAGTAGCTTTGCAATACCACTCATACTAATTCCACCGATGCCAATGAAATGTATTTTTTTATAATTATTATTTTTAAAATCAAATGTAAACATAAAATACTCCATATATAAAAATTTATTTTAACAAAAATATTATAGCACAAAATATAGATATATTCCATATCTTAAAAGTTTAAAATCAAAATTAATATAAGATTTAGTTGTTTATTTATTTTATTAATTGTGATATAATAAAGTTTAGTTGTTATAAAATTGTTAGGAGGAAGTTTATGAATATTACAATCATTTTAGCAGCTGGTGAAGGTACAAGAATGAAAAGCAAAAAATCTAAAGTTTTACATACTATTGCAAATAGAACTTTACTTGATTACGTTTATGATGCAAGTGTTGAAGCTGGAAGCGATAAAACTATAATGATAGTTGGAAAAAATAAAGATGATGTAAAAAATAAATTTAAAGATTCTGTAATATATAAAGAACAAAAAATTGGAGAAAATTTTCCATATGGTACAGGTTATGCAGTTTCTATTGCATGTTCTGAAATTAATGATGATGATAACGTGTTAGTTTTAAGTGGTGATTGTCCTTTGATAAAGGCAGATACATTAAAATCATTTTTAATAAAACATAATAAATTAAAAGCAAAAGCAAGTGTCTTAACTGCTTTTATTGATGATACTACAGGATATGGTCATATTATAAAAGATGAAAATGGAAAGCTTATAAAAATTGTTGAAGATAAAGATGCAAATGATTATGAAAAGAAAGTTAAAGAAATAAATTCTGGAATTTATGTTTTTAATGGAAAAGCTTTAAAATATGCTCTTACAAAGATAGATAATAATAATTCACAAAATGAACTTTATCTTACAGATGTTATAAAAGTTTTAGCTTATGAAAATGAATTTGTTTATACATACAAAATAGATGATATACAAGAAATTCTTGGAGTAAACTCTAAATTACAATTGTTTGAGGCTGATAGGATTATAAGATATAGAATAAATTCATCTTATATGAAAAATGGAGTTATAATGGAAAATCCTTACAATACTTTTATAGAAAAATCTGTTAAAATTGGAATAGATACATTTATAGGTAGTGGAGTTAAAATTTTGGGTAATACTATAATCGGAGAAAATGTATCTATAACTGGTGATAGTTTTATTGTAGATTCTAAAATTGAGGATAATGTTATTATAAAAAGCTCATATATAGAAAATAGCACTGTTAAAAAAGATGTTACGATAGGGCCGTTTTCTCATCTTAGACCAAATAGTGTTTTAGATGAAAAAGTTCATATTGGAAATTTTGTTGAAGTTAAAAATTCAAGCCTTGGCGAAAATACAAAAGCAGGCCATCTAACTTACATAGGAGATTGTACTGTTGGAAAGAATGTAAATATGGGGTGCGGAAGTATATTAGTAAATTATGATGGCAAAAATAAAAATACTTCAAAAATTGGAGATGGAAGTTTTATAGGAAGCAATTCAAATATTGTATCTCCTGTTGAAATTGCAAATGATACATTTATAGCTGCTGGAACTACTGTTGTTTCAGATATTAAAAATGAAGGATCTCTTATAATTGGACGCTCGAAAGTAGCTGAAAAAGAAAATTGGGTTTATAAAAAAAAATTAAGGATAAAAAAATAAAATTTTAGGAGGAATTATGTTAGCTTATACTGGACCTATGAAAATTTTTTCAGGATCTGCAAATAGAAAATTCGCAGAAGATATTTGTAAATTCTTAGATATGCCACTTGGTGAAACTAATATTGGAAGATTTAGTGATGGAGAAATTCACATCTCTGTTGAAGAGACTGTAAGAGGATATGATGTTTATATCATTCAACCTACTTGTAGTCCTACAAATGATAATTTGATGGAAGTACTTATAATGGTTGATGCTTTTAAAAGAGCATCTGCTGGAAGAATAAATGTTGTTATTCCTTATTACGGATATGCAAGACAAGATAGAAAAACTAAAGCAAGAGAACCGATAACTGCAAAACTTGTTGCAAACTTGATTGAAAAGTCAGGAGCAGATAGAGTTATAACTATGGATTTACACGCAGGTCAAATACAAGGTTATTTTGATATTCCTGTTGATCATCTTTCAGCTATTAGACCACTTGCAGACTTTTTTAAAGAAGAATTAAAAGATGAAGATAAAGATAACATGGTTGTTGTTTCTCCAGATTTAGGCGGAGTTACAAGAGCTAGAAATTTTTCAAATTTTTTAGATTTACCTATTGCAATAATTGAAAAGAGAAGACCAAAACCTAATGTTTCAAAAGTTATGAATATAATAGGTGATATAGAAGGTAAAACATGTATAATTGTTGATGATATAATTGATACTGCAGGTACTATTACAAATGCAGCAAATGCTCTTATAGAAAAAGGTGCAAAAAAAGTTTATATAACAGCAAGTCATGGAGTTTTCTCTGGTAAAGCTATTGAAAATATAAATAATTCTAAGGTTGTAAAATGTGTTATAACCGATACAATTCCTCAAGATAAAAATATAAGCGAAAAGATTGAAGTAGTTTCTGTTGCTACATATTTTGCAAAAGCTATTGATAGAATAAATAATAACAGACCAGTGAGTATGCTTTTTGATGGAAGATAATATTTATTTAATTGTAGGTCTTGGTAATCCAGGAAGAGATTATCTTGGAACAAGACATAATGTAGGTTTTGGTGTTATTGACCTTTTAGCTAAAAAATATGATATAAATATGAAAAAAGAAAAATTTAAGTCCTTTTATGGAGAAAAAAATATTTTTTCTAAAAAGTGTATATTTTTAAAACCACTTACATATATGAATTTATCAGGAGAAGCTGTTATAGATGCGGTAAATTATTTTAAGATACCTCCTTGTAATATTATTGTAATAGTGGACGATATAGATATACCATTTGGTAGTATAAGAATTAAGAAAAAGGGTAGTAGTGGAACACATAATGGATTAAAATCTATAATATATCAACTTGAAAGTGAAAATTTTAAAAGAGTAAAGGTAAGCGTTGGAAAGTGTCCTTCTTATATGGATTTAAAAGATTTTGTATTAAGTACTTTTTCTTCTTCTGAAAAGAAAATTTTAGATAAAGAACTTGAGATTGCTATGCAAGCTGTTGAGGAAATTTTACAATTTGATGTTGATAAAGCCATGAATAAATTTAACGGATTAACCATAGAGGAATAATATTCCTCTATTTTTTTCTAAGGAGTAGCGTTTATGAATTTTTTAATTGATTTTTTTAAAAACAATGACTCTTACAAAAGTCTTATTTCAAATTTAAAATTAAAAAACACACCAATACAATGTAGTGGACTTGTAAAAACAAGTATATTTCATTTGTTATACTCTATTTTTATTGATGCAAATAGAAGTTGTCTAGTTGTAATAGTTGAAAATGAAAATCGTGTAAATGAACTATATGAAGAACTAAAAAATATTTTAGATAACGTTGTTGTCTATCCAAATTATGATATAAGATTTCATAATATCAATAGTCTAGAGTCAAATCTTGAAAATAAAAGAATTGAAGTTATAAATAGGCTTGTAAAAAAAGAAAAACTTTTGATAATAACAACAGCTGCTGCTATTTCCAAAAAAATTAGTACACCTAAATTCTTTAAATCACATTGCATACAAATAGGTATCGATGATAATATAGATATGGCTGATTTAACTGAAAAACTTACAAAAATGCACTATGATAGAGTAGATTTTGTTGAGTCTAAAGGACAATTTTCTGTTAGAGGTTCGATTTTCGATATTTTTCCTGTAGATTATGAAAATCCTATAAGGATAGAATTTTTTTCAGATGAAATAGATTCTATTAGAACTTTTGAGATAAATACTCAAAGATCAAAAGAAAAATTAGAAAATGTAAATATAATTCCAGCAAAAGAAATGGTTTTGTCTAAAGATGATGTAAAAAATATTTTATCCGGACTTACAAAGGATATTGAAAAATTAAAAAAACTTACTCTTTTTGGAAAAAATATAGATAATTCTTTAGAAAAATTTTATAAAATATATAATGATTTAAAAATAAATTACCATATATCAAATATGGATTTATTATCTCCTTACATAAAAAGGGGAAGCTTTTCTACGATTTTAGATTATTTGCAAAAAGATGCAGTTATATGTACAGAAGATATTTTAAAAATTTATGATAAAAATTTAGAAACTGAACATTTGTTTTATGAAAATATAACAGATTTGATAGAAAATGGAGAAATTTTAGATAGCCATAAAAATATTTTGGTTCCTTTTGAAAAAACTTTAAATAGAATAAAAAAGTTTGATATTATAAATCTTACAATGCTTTTAAAAAGAACAAAAATTATAAATGCTAAAGTTTCTGTAAATATAAAAACATTGGAAGCTGAATGTTTTAATAGAAAATTTGATTATTTATTTAAAACTTTAAAATTTAAGTTACAAAGAGGATATAAAATTGTAATTTTTGCAGGTTCTAAGGAAATGATGGAAAGTTTTAAAAATATTTTATCTGATGAAAATATAAATTTTATCTGTAAAGACAATTTAGATTTTGAGCTTAAAAGTTCTATATTAGTTTTGTCTAATTTGAATTTTAATTGTGGTTTTGAAATTCCAGAGCAAAAGATTTTATTTTTAACTCATAAAGAAATTTATGGTTTTTCCAAAAAAGTAAATAAGAAATTAAAGGTAAAAAAATCTAATTTACTATCATATACAGACTTAAACATTGGAGATTATGTTGTACATGAAAATCATGGAATTGGGCAATATAGAGGAATAGAACAAATAGAAGTTAATGGAATTATAAAAGATCATATTTTGATTATGTATAAAGATAATGATAGGTTATATATTCCAACAGATCAAATGAATTTAATTCAAAAATATATTGGTAAAGATGGTTATAGACCAAAACTTAATAGACTTGGTTCTAGTGATTGGATTAAAACAAAGCAAAGGGCAAAAAAAGCCTTAGATGAAATAGCAACAGATCTTGTAAAGTTATATGCAAAAAGAGATAAGATTGAAGGATTTTCATTTTCTTATGATACACCTTGGCAAAGAGAATTTGAAGATAGTTTTATTTATGAAGAAACTTATTCACAACTTCGTGCAATAGATGAAATAAAAAAAGATATGGAAAGTAAAAAGCCTATGGATCGTCTTTTATGCGGAGATGTTGGTTATGGGAAAACAGAAGTTGCTTTAAGGGCTGCTTTTAAAGCTATAATGGATAATAAACAGGTTGCCTTTTTAGTTCCAACTACAATTTTAGCAAAACAGCATTATGAAACTGCACTTGAAAGGTTTGGAACTTTTCCTATTGATATTGAAATGTTAAGTAGATTTAAAACTCAATCAGAGCAAAAAGAAATTATAAAAAATTTAAAAAACGGTAAGATAAATTTATTGATAGGAACTCATAAATTATTATCAAAAAATCTTGATTTTAAAGATTTAGGACTTTTGATTATTGATGAAGAACAACGATTTGGAGTTAAACATAAAGAGGCTTTAAAACAAATGAAAGAAAATATTGATGTACTTTCACTTTCTGCAACTCCTATTCCAAGAACAATGCAAATGAGTTTAGTTGGAATAAGAGATATGAGTATACTTGATGACCCACCAGAAGAGAGAGTATCTATATCGACTTTTGTTTTAGAATATAATGATTCAGTAATAAAAGAGGCAATATATAAAGAAATTGATAGAGGTGGACAAGTTTATTTTGTTTACAATAGAATAAAAGATATGGATAAGATGTATAAAAATCTATCTAAACTTCTTCCAGATGTTAAAATTGCTATAGCTCATAGTAAACTTACTAATAGAGAACTTGAAAATATAATGGAAGCTTTTCAAGAAGGAGAATATGATATTCTTTTATCTACAACAATAATAGAAACAGGTATGGATATAAAAAATTGTAATACCATGATAATATATGATGCAGATAAGATGGGACTTTCACAACTATATCAATTAAAGGGAAGAATTGGTCGTTCTGAAAGAAGAGCTTTTGCATATTTTACTTACGAAAAGAATAAATCAATATCTGAAATTTCAGAAAAAAGACTTATGGCCATAAGAGATTTTTCTGAATTTGGTTCAGGATTTAAAATAGCAATGAGAGATTTAGAGCTTAGAGGTGCTGGAAATATCTTAGGAGAATGTCAATCAGGGCATGTAGAAACTATTGGATATGAACTTTATGTAAGAATGCTTGAAGAAAGTATAAGAGAAGTTAAGGGTGAAAAATTAAATTTAAAAGAACAAACTCAAATAGAACTTTCTGTAGATGCTTATATTCCTTCAAACTATATTACAGATAATAACCAAAAAATTGATATGTACAATAAGATTGCAAGAATTGAATCAAGAGAGGACCTTAATGAAATTTTTGAAGAACTAATAGATAGATTTGGAGATGTTCCTAAAGTTGTTGTAAATGTTATGAATGTTTCATATCTTAAATCTATTTCAACTAAATTAAATTTTTCTAAAATTTCAGAAAGAAATAAAAGTGTTGTTTTTAAATTTGATAAAGATGATAAAACTATATTAGAACTTGTTTCAAAACTTGAAGATTCTTTATTTGCAAAATTAGAATTTAACTTAAATGAAGATGCCAAGCTTATCTTTAATTATGATAAAAATAAGTTAGTTGAAAGTATAAATCTTTTAGAAAAATTTTTAGAAATAAAAGAAAAATTAAAATTAAATTAAATAAAAAATTAAAAAATTACTTTTAATATTATATTTTTTGACAATATTGAAAAAATAATGTATAATATCGAAAGTATCAATATTAAAATAGTTAATATTGTTATATAAAAAAGTTAGGAGAAATATTATGAAAATTAAATTAACTAAAGCTTTAACAGCTATAACTTTAAGTGTAGGCTTGTTGACAGCTTGTGCAACTGCACCAAAAGATGCTATGGTAAAGGTTGGAAAAACATATATTACAGAAGAAAAAGTAAATTCTGAATATGACAAATTAGTAGAAAGATTTACTGACGATCAAAAGAAAACATATGATGAAAATACTGATGAAGGTAAGAAAAATATTTTGAATTTAAAAGAAAATATATTAAATTCTCTTTCCAATGCTGAAATAGTTAAATTGAAGATGGAAAAATTAGCTAATCAATACAAAAAAGACGGAAAATCAGAAGATGAAATAAAGAAATTAACAGTAACTGATGACGAAATAGATGAACAAGTTAAAAAAATAAAAGAACAAATTGGTGGAGAAGATAAATTTAAAGAACAATTAGACAAGTATAAGATAAGTGAAGATGAACTAAAATCTCAATTAAAAGATAATGCACTTTCACAAAAGTTTAAAACATGGTTTTCAGAAAATTTTAAACCTTCAGATGATGAAATAAAAGAACAATATAAAGGAAGTGAGTTTGAAGGACCAGAAATTACAGCAAGCCATATATTAGTTGAAAAAGAAGAAGATGCTATAAAAGCTAAAGAGAGAATTGAAAATGGAGAAGATTTTGAAAAAGTTGCAAAAGAAGTTTCAAAAGATCCTTCAGTATCAAAAAATAGCGGATCTTTAGGAGCATTTACTAAAGGCGTTATGGTTAAAGAATTTTATGATGCAGCTTCTAATTTAGAAATTGGAAAAGTTAGTGATCCTGTAAAATCAAAATTTGGTTACCATATAATAAAAGTAACAGCTAGAGTTGATAACTTTGATGATTTTTCTGATAAGGGTAAAGAAGCTATAAAATCAAAACTTGAACAAAAAATATTAAATGATAAATTTGTAAAAGAATTTGAAAAAATTAAAAAAGAAGTAGGATTTAAACCTATAAAAAGTTTTAAAAACGATAAAAAATAAAAAAAAATAAAAAAAATGTTTAAAATTACTTGTAATTTTATAAAATTTAAGATATAATAACAGTTGTAAAGTGATTTAGGCTAATCACTACGGCAGTTATAATATGTATTTATTTTTAAGGAGGATATTTTATGAACAAATCTGAATTATTAGCTAGCATGGCTGAAAAAGGAAAATTAACAAAAGTTGACGCTGAAAGAGCATTGAATGCTTTTATTCAAACAGTTGAAGAAACTTTAGTAAAGGGAGAAAAAGTTCAATTAGTAGGATTTGGTACTTTTGAATCAAGAGAAAGAAAAGCAAGAAGCGGAAGAAATCCAAGAAATCCTAAAGAAGTTATTGAAATCCCAGCATCTAAAGCACCAGTTTTTAAAGCTGGAAAATCTTTAAAAGAAGCTGTTAATAAATAGTAAAGAAAATTTTTAAAAAATCAGGAAGACCTGATTTTTTTTTTATTTAAAATAAAATTTTTTATAATTGATTTAATATCTTAAATTTGTTATACTATCATGTGTATATTAATTTTTTTTGGAGGAATATATGGAAATAAAAATTGTAAATAAAAGCAAAAATGAAATTCCTAAATATCAAACTGTTGGAGCTTCTGGATTTGATTTAACAGCAAATTTAGATTTAGATCTTGTTATTAAACCTTTTGAAAGGGTTGCTGTTCCAACAGGTATTTTTTTAGAAATTCCTTTTGGATATGAAGGACAGATAAGAGCAAGAAGTGGAATGAGGTTAAAATATGGAATTTGCATGGCAAATGGTGTTGGTACAATCGATAGTGATTATAGAGGAGAAATAAAAGTTTTGCTTGTAAATATTTCAAATGAAGAATATACTATAAAAAATAATGATAGAATTGCACAGATGGTTATAACTAAATATGAAAAGGTCGATTTTGATGTAGTAGAAGAAATTTCTAAAACTAAAAGAGGCGACGGAGGATTTGGTCATACAGGGTATTAAGATGGAAAGAAAGAAAAGAAAGACTACTAATAGTAATATAATAAAAAATAAATCAAAAGTATATACTTCTAAAAGTTTGATTTTAACTTTATTTTTTATAAATACTTTTTTTATAATATTTTCGTTTTTTTCTAATACTGGATTTTTAGGTAATTTTACAAAAAGTATATTTGTTTATTTATTTTCTAATACATATTATGTTTTTCTTATATTTATGGAAATTATTTATTTTTTACTTTTGATAAAAAAAATAAATAAAGAAAATAGAGAAAAATTTGTTATGTTTATTATATTATTTATAAATTATCTTGCTATAGTTGATATAGCATCTAATTCATCTATGAACATTTCTGTTAAATTAGCAGTTGCTAATTCTTTATCTAATTTAGGAAGTGGTAGCGGATATATAGGAGCTTATTTGGGATATTTTTATACTATAACCGTTGGAAGCATTGGATTATATGTTTTTACATTTGTTATTTTGTTATTTTTGATTTTGTCTTTTTTAGATATTACATTTACAGATTTTTTAAAAATTATAAGAGACTTAGTATTAAAAATCTTTAAAAAAATTACAGATTACAAAGAAAAAAGAAAAGAAGAAAAACTAAAAGAAAATAAAGAAAATACGAAAAATAAAGAAAATAAAGATTTAGATTTTGATAAAGATAAAAATTTTGAACAAATTGAAGTAAATGATGAAATTATCATAGATGACTATAAAGATAAAAGTAATGAAGATAAAGATAATAAAAATAAAGAAAGTATTTTAGATAGTTTTGATTTATTTCCTGAAAATAATATAAATACAGAAAAAGATAAAAAAAGTAAAGATGTAAAAACTTTTAAAAGTAAAGATGTAAAAAATTATCAAATACCATCTCTTAATCTTTTAAATGACAGTAAGTTAAATGAAACGGAATCTGAAAATACTCTAAAGCAACGTGCAAAAAAAATAGAAACTACTTTAAAAAGTTTTTCAGTTAATGCTAAAGTTGTTAAAATAAACAAAGGTCCTACAGTTACATGTTTCGAGCTACAACCAGATTTAGGAGTTAAGGTTAATAAAATAGTAAATCTTGCAGATGATTTATCTTTAGCTCTTGCATCGTCAGATATTAGAATTGAAGCTCCAATTCCCGGAAAATCGGTTATAGGTATAGAGGTAGCAAATACTTTAAAAGAAAGTGTATCTTTAAGAGAAATACTATCTTCTAGAGAATATCAAAACTCTACATCTAAAATGCCTATGGCACTTGGAAAGACAATATCAGGAGAGGTAATTGTTTCTTCCATAGACAAGATGCCTCATATGCTTATTGCAGGGGCAACTGGTTCTGGAAAATCTGTTTGTATTAACACTATAATAATGAGTATTTTATTTAAATCATCGCCAGATGATGTTAAGATGATTTTAATTGACCCTAAAGTTGTTGAACTTAGTGTATACAATAAAATTCCTCATCTTGCAATACCAGTTGTAACAGATTCTAAAAAAGCAAGTGCTGCTTTAAATTGGGCAGTTAGAGAAATGGAAAGACGTTATAGCTTATTTTCTGATAATCAAGTAAGAGATATTAAAGGATATAATGAAAAACAAAAAATAAATGATTTAGAAAAATTACCATATTTGGTTATAATAATAGATGAACTATCTGATCTTATGATGGTTAGTGCAAATGAAGTTGAATCATATATTTGTAGGCTTGCTCAAATGGCAAGAGCTTGTGGAATACATCTAATTGTAGCAACACAAAGACCTTCTGTAGATGTTATAACAGGTACAATAAAGGCAAATATTCCATCAAGAATTTCATTTCAAGTTTCTTCACAAATAGATTCTAGAACTATTTTGGATACTTCAGGAGCAGAAACTTTACTTGGAAAAGGAGATATGTTATTTAGCCCTTCAGGTTCATCTAAACCTATAAGAATACAAGGCTGTTTTGTATCAGATTTAGAAGTTGAAAAAGTTGTAAATAGTATAAAAGATAAATCACAACAAGTTATTTATGATGAAAAAATTATAAATGATATAGAAAAAGAAAGTTTAAAAGATAATAACGAAAACGAAGATGTAGATGAACTATTTTATGATGCAGTTAAAATAATTTTAGATGAAAATTCTGCTTCTATTTCACTTTTGCAAAGAAAAATGAAGATAGGATATGCAAGAGCGGGTAGAATAATAGATGAAATGGAAAATCGATCAATTATTGGAAAACAAGAAGGCAGTAAACCTCGTAAGATTTTAGTAGGATATGAATATTTAAATACTGTTAAAGGAGGAAATGATGAATATAGCCAATAAAATAACTTTATTTAGAATTTTTTTAGTACCTGTATTTATAGTAAGTTTAATGTTACTTGGAGGCTGTAGTCTTATTCCGTTTTTTATATTTCTTATTGCCGCTTTAACAGATATGTTAGATGGACATTTAGCAAGAAGTAGACATTTAGTTACAACATTTGGAAAATTTATGGATCCACTTGCTGATAAAATATTGGTCTGTTCGGCTCTTGTAATGCTTGTTGAACTTAAATGTATAGGTGCATGGGGCGTTTGTATAGTTTTGGCAAGGGAATTTATAATTTCCGGATTTAGATTAATTGCAGCTTCAAATAAGATTGTAATTGCAGCTAGCATATATGGAAAAATTAAAACTGTAACTCAAATAATAGCAATTAGTTTAATTTTATTTAACCTAACAAATATATTTAAAATACCTTTTAATTTAGATATGATTTTTTGGTATATTTCTATTATATTTACAGTTATATCAGCAATAGATTATATAGTTAAAAATATAGATGTATTAGATTTAAGTAATATTTAATAATTTTATAGGAGATGATTTAATGGCTACAAAAAAAACAGAAAAATTTGAAAGAATAGAAGATAAAGAAGAAAGACAAAAAGCACTTAAGGCTGCTCTTGATAAAATTGAAAAAGATTTTGGAAAAGGTACTATAATGAGACTTGGAGATGCACCTAAAACAAATGTTGAGTCTATAAGCACAGGAGCTATGAATCTTGATATTGCTCTTGGTGTTGGTGGAATACCTAAAGGAAGAATAATAGAAATTTATGGTCCTGAATCATCTGGTAAAACAACACTTACTCTTCATATAATTGCAGAATGCCAAAAAGAAAATGGCGTTTGTGCATTTATAGATGCAGAACATGCATTAGATCCTGAATATGCTAAAGTTTTAGGAGTAAATACAGATGAGCTTATTATTTCACAACCTGATAATGGTGAACAAGCTCTTGCAATAGTAGAAGCTCTTGTAAAGAGTTCTGGGGTTGATTTAGTTGTAGTAGACTCAGTTGCAGCTCTTGTTCCAAGAGCAGAAATTGAAGGTAGTATGGGCGATAATCACATGGGACTTCATGCAAGACTTATGAGTCAAGCTCTTAGGAAATTAACAGGATTTATTTCAAAGTCAAATACTACTGTTATTTTTATAAATCAATTAAGAGCAAATATATCAACTACTCCTTATGGAGGTGGTGGACCATCTGAAACAACAACAGGTGGTAGAGCTCTTAAATTTTATTCAAGTGTTAGAATAGAAATAAAAAAGGCAGAACAATTAAAAGATAAAGATAATGTTCCTTATGGTTGTAAAACAAAAGTTAAAGTTTCTAAAAATAAAATGGCACCACCATTTAAATCTTGCGAATTTGATATAATTTTTGGAAAAGGTATATCTAATATGGGAATTATAATAGATATGGCTTCTGAAAAAGATGTAATTAAAAAATCGGGTTCATGGTATAGCTATAACGATGTAAAAATTGGACAAGGTAAAGAAAAAGCAAAAGTTTATCTTGAAGAAAATCCTTTAGTATTAGAAGAAATAAAACAAAAAGTATATCAAGCTTATGGAATAGACTATGAAAAAAAAGATGAAATAACACAAACAAAAGATGATTTAGAAAAAAATAAAGATAAAAAAGAAAACAAAGAAAATAAAGAAAAAAACAAAGAAGAAAATGATGTTGAGGCGGAAGAATTATTGTTAGATGATTTGATAATAGAATAAAGATTTTTACTAAAAGGTTGATTTTTTTAAATAAAAAATCAACTTTTTTTAATGTTAATAAATATATACGATTATTTACTTTTTGATAGCTTAATTAAGGTAAATAATACATGAAATTAAATTTTCTTTTTATATTTTTTATATGTTGATTTAAGTTCCTAAATTGCAAGAATAAATTAGCCACATAAAAATAATTCTCTAGGCGTTTTGTAATTGAATATTTTTTTAGGATAATTATTTAACTATAAAACATCTTTCGAAGTTTTTTCAATTGGCTAACTTATTCT
>KQ959651.1:0-43975 GCA_001552895.1 Tissierellia bacterium KA00581 | reverse complement strand
TTGGCTAACTTATTCTTACAATTTGTATTTTTCTATTAATTTTCTTAACTCTATTGTTAAACGCTTATGTTTTGTGTTACAATTATTATACATATCATCGAGTTTTTTCTTAGTTTTTTGGTCAATTACTATTTTACCTCTTTGAGATGTTTTTTTGTACCACTACCAACACTAACTTAATTTTACAATATGGGAAAATTAGAATATACTTAAATATATAAATTTTATTATAAATAATTTAAATGATTTTACATTTATGGTAAAATAATGGTATAAAATTTTAAGATTAGATTAGTTAACTAATGAGAAATAGATTACTTAATATTGAACAAAAATTGGTAATAAGTAATTATTTCAAATCCTCCACAATTGCCTATGAGTTATGGTCCGATTCATGATGTTGGTGGGAAAGATAGAAGAGATATTATTAATAAGATTATATAAAATTCTAATGATTATTTAAATGATGATGGGTATTTAATTTTACTTGTTTTTTCGTATTTGGGAGTAGATGAAAGAACTAATGAGAAAGAATCTTTATTTGAAATTTAAAAAAAAATAAATTTGATCCTAAGATATTAAATTCATATAAGGTTTTGATTCGAGAAAATGGTATGACAATCAAAGCTTTAGAATGTATAAAAAAGCAATATTATAAATATAAATTTAAAAAAGAAGGTAGTTTTTTATTTAATGAAGTAAAAATTATTATGGCAAGAAAGTGTAGGAAATAAAGTGAAAGAGAAAGATATAGGTATTAAGTACTGTAGAAATTTTATTGAAAATAAAAACAATTATATTAAATATTTAGGTGTTTCAGAAAAAGGACAATATATTTTTATAGAAGAAAATAAATATGTATATAAAATAGATTATGATTATAGTTTAGATAGGGTAGAAATAAAAAAAATAAAAATTGATAATCAAGTTGATTATTATGTTGAGTCAAAAAATGGTGCATATTATTATTCTAAAAGCGATAATTCAATATATAAATATGAAGAACAATTAAAGAAAAGATGCTTAAGAAAAAGTTTTTATAGCTTAGAAAGTGATGAAAAGTTAATACATTTAAAAGTAGTAAATAATAATATTATATTTTCTACTACAAAATTAAGATTAGTTTTTTTGAGTTTAGAAACTTTTAATGTTGATAAAATAATATATCTTGATAAAAATTTTTTTATAGAACCTTTTTGGTTTGAAATTTTAGATGAAAGAATATTGATAGTTGATGCATCTGCGAATTGTGTACATGAAATTAGTTTTAATGGTGAAATTTTGTGGACATATGGTAAATATAATGATCCAGGATATGAAAATAATAGATTGTTTATACCTGTTTCTGCCATGAAATATAAAAACGAATATATAATTTCAGAACAAAGAGGTCATAGGATTATAAGTGTTTCTAAAAATAAAGAGATTTTAAAAATATATGGTAATACATCTAAAGTCGGTAATTTAAAATATGGCTTTTGGGCTCCGTCTATAATGGGATATTATGGAGATAAAATTTTAATTGCTCAATGTAAAGGTTCGAATCTTAATATTATTTTATTAAATACAAAAACCGGGAAAACTAAATCAGTTTATGGTAATTCCATAATAGAATCTTCTATTTTTAATTTTCCTAGAGTGATAGCATGGTCAAAAAAATATAAACTATTAGCTATAGCCGATAGTGGAAATAATGAGATAAAAATAATGAAAAATAATAAAGTATTAACAGTATTAACTAAATTTAATGGCAAGGGTCTTCAATTTCCAAGATATGTTAGTTGGAATGATGAAAAATTATTGATTACAGATAGTAAAAATCGTAGATTAATATATTATGATTACCAATTAAAAGAATATATTGAGTTTAGTTCTGAATTGTTTAATAATAATTTTGATAAAAAGGACTGGTTACAATCAGCTATTTTAAAAGATAATTATTTATTAGTATCATCTTCAAACAAATTTGTGGTATATTCAATTGAAAATTATAATTTAATATTTGATAGTTCTTTAGTAAATTATAAATTTAAGGATATACATAGTGTGAGTTTTTCTTCTTTAACTAAATTTTTAGTTGCTGATACTGGTAATAATGCTGTTGTTGAAGTAAATATAGATAAAAGTTTTAAAGTTATAAAAAATGTAAATTTAAATGGGCATCATATTAAGTTAAAAAAGCCTAGATATTTTTGTAAAGAATTTAATAAGTATCTAATTGTAGATAGCGGTAATTCTAAGGTTTATATTATTGATAATATTAATGATATGAATGTATTATCTTGTATTGGTGAAAAAAGAGGTTTAGGTTATAAAAGATTTTCATTGCCAAGATGTGCTTGTTTTAAAGATGATAAAAATATATTTATATCTGATACGGATAATCATAGAATAGTTTTAAGAAATATATAGTTAATTTATTTATAAAATTATAAATTGCAAGAATAAATTAGTCACATAAAAATAATTCTCTAGGCGTTTTGTAATCTAATATTTTTTAGGATAGTTATTTATCCTAAAAAACTATTTAACTATAAAACACCTTTTGAAATTTTTTCAATTGGCTAACTTATTCTTGCAATTTGTATTTTTCTTTCTTATTCCATTTTTCTATTAATTTTCTTAAATCTATTGTTAAGTTTATGTTTTATGTTACAATTATGCGTTTCTCTAAGGTTTTTTCCTTAGTTTTTGACTTAACTATTATTTTACCTCTTTGAGATGTTTTTTTTGTACCACTACCGACACTAACTTAATTTTACAATATGGAAAAATAAAAATTATAAAAATTTTTTATATTTTTTTATTTTATTTGTTTAGTTTTTTTAAATGGGGTATAATAAAATTAAAGGTCAAAGAAAGTCAAAAAAGGAGGATTTATGGAATATAAAGATTATTATAAAGTTTTAGGAGTAGAAAAAAATGCAACTGATAGCGAAATAAAGAAAGCTTACAGGGCTTTGGCAAAAAAATATCATCCTGATTTAAATCCAAATGATGAAAAGGCTGCAAATAAATTTAAAGAAATAAATGAAGCGTATGAAGTTTTATCTGATAAGAAAAAGAGAAAACAATATGATACTTTTGGTTCTAATTACAATTTTAATGCAGGAGAAAATTTTGATCCAAGAAATTTTGGGTTCAAGACATCGTATTCTACATCAAATATGGGTGGTTTTTCAGATTTCTTTAATATGATTTTTGGTTCTAATCATTCATCATCTAATTTTAGAGGTAATTTTGATGGATTTAGTGGTTTTACAAATGCTAATGATTTTTCAGGCTTTAATAACCAAAGAGTTAGAACTAAGTATGAAACAAATATAAATTTAACTGTAAAGGAAGCTTTTTTAGGAAGTGAAAGAGTACTTTATGTAAATATAAATAATTCTCCAAAGAAAATTACTGTTAAAATTCCTAAAGGAATTACAAAAGGAAAAAAGGTAAAAGTAAATGGAGATAAATTTGGTATAGATGGAGATATTTTAGTAAAGATAAATATAATAGAAGATGAATATAAACTAGATGGTCTTGATTTAACAAAGAAAGTTTATATACTACCTTGGGAAGCGTATTTTGGAGTTACAAAGATTGTAGAAACTTTAAATGGAAATATTAAAGTAAAGATTCCACAAAGAATAGAAAGTTTAAAGAAAATAAGAATTCCAAATAAAGGATATGTTGATTTAAAAGGAAAGGTTGGAGATTTATACCTTGAAATTGTAATTGATAATCCTAAAAATTTAACTACTGAACAAATAGAAATTTATAAAAAACTTATGTAATTAGATTATTTATAGAAGATAATTATTAAAATATATGACTTATTCTGTTACAAAAAGGAGATGATTTTATGGATATGAATAAATTTAATAATGAATCTATGGAAATTATAGAAAAATCTCAAAGTTTTGCTATAAAAAATGCAAATGCTGAAGTTTCAGATATACATCTACACAAAGCTTTAGTAGATGAAGATAATATCATAATCAAAGTTTTAAATATTATGAATGTTAATATAGAAAACTATAGAAATGATGTTAATAGTGCATTTGAAAGTTTAAACTCGCAATATGGCAATTCTAATATTTATCCAAATACCGTTTATCAAAGAGTTTTATTAAAGTCAGAAGATGAAATGAAAAGTATAGGCGATTTAAAGATTTCACCAGAACATATTTATTTAGCATTGTTGAAAGAAAAAAATATAAATTCATCAGAAATACTAAAAAAATATAATATAACTTATAATTCTTTTAGAGCTGCTTTGATGGGAATTAAGAATATGAAAGAAGAAAGAAAAGAAGGAGAAACTTCTAAAGAACTTCTTAAATATGGCAGAAACTTAACTGAAGAAGCAAAAAATGGTAAGCTAGATCCAGTTATAGGTAGAGATGAAGAAATTAGACATACTATAAGAATTTTATCTAGAAGAACTAAAAATAATCCCGTTTTAATAGGAGAACCTGGAGTAGGTAAAACTGCAATAGTAGAAGGCTTGGCTCAAAGAATTGTAAATAATGACGTTCCAGATGGACTTAAAGATAAGATAATTTTTTCACTTGATATGGGTAGTTTAATTGCTGGTGCAAAGTTTAGGGGAGAATTTGAAGAAAGATTAAAAGAAGTTTTAAAAGAAATTAAACAATCAAATGGTGAAATAATATTATTTATAGATGAAATTCACACACTTGTAGGGGCAGGTAAAACAGATGGAGCTTTGGATGCTTCAAATATGTTAAAACCTATGCTTGCAAGAGGTGAACTTCATACAATAGGAGCTACAACTTTAGATGAATATAGAAAATATATCGAAAAAGATGGTGCTTTGGAAAGAAGATTTCAAAAAGTTTTAGTAAAAGAACCAACTGTTGAAGATACTATTTCAATACTTAGAGGAATAAAAGAAAAATATGAAATTCATCATGGAATAAAAATTACAGATTCTGCCGTCATTGCTTGTGCAACTTTAAGCGATAGATATATAACAGATAGATATTTGCCAGATAAAGCTATTGATTTGATGGATGAAGCATCATCTATGATTAGAACTGAAATTGATTCAATGCCACAAGAAATTGACGATTTAAGACGAAAAGTTTTACAATTAGAAATTGAAAAAGCTGCACTTTCTAAAGAAACTGATGATTTAAGTAAGAAAAGACTTAAAGATTTGGAAACTGAACTTTCAGATGAAAAAAATAAATATGAATTGAAACGTGCAAAATGGGAAAGTGACAAAAAAGATATAGATGAAATTAAGAAAGTAAAAGCTGAAATTGATAAAGTTAGAATAGCTATGGAACAAGCACAAAGAGAATATAATTTTGAAAAGTTATCAGAATTAAAATATGGTTCTCTTGCAAATTTGGAAATGAAACTTGCTGAACTTAATGAAAAGAAAAAAGGAAAAGATACCTTATTAAAAGAAGAAGTTACAGATGAAACTATCGCAGAAGTAATTTCAAAATGGACAAATATTCCAGTTACAAAGCTTGTTGAAGGTGAAAAGGAAAAATTATTACATCTTTCAGATATTTTACACAAAAAAATCGTTGGTCAAGATGAAGCGGTAGAATTAGTTAAAGATTGTATATTAAGATCTAGAAGCGGATTAAAAGATGAAAACAAACCTATTGGTTCATTTATCTTCTTAGGACCAACAGGTGTTGGTAAAACTTATCTTGCGAAAACACTTTGTGAAGCTATGTTTGATGATGAAAAAAATATAATCAGAATAGATATGAGTGAATATATGGAAAAATATTCCGTTTCAAGACTTATAGGAGCACCTCCTGGATATGTAGGATATGATGAAGGTGGACAACTTACTGAAAGCGTAAGAAGAAATCCATATTGTGTAATCTTATTTGATGAAATAGAAAAAGCACATCCAGATGTATTTAATATCTTATTACAAGTTTTAGACGATGGTAGACTTACAGATAACCAAGGAAGAGTCGTTGATTTTAAAAATACAATCATAATTATGACTTCAAATATCGGTTCAAGTTACTTACTTGAAGGAATAGACAAAAATGGAAACATAAAAGAAGATGCAAAAGAAGCTGTAATGAATGAATTAAAATCATCATTTAGACCAGAATTTTTAAACAGAGTTGATGATATAGTTCTATTTAAACCTTTACAAAAAGACGAACTTTATAAGATTATAGATATGAGCGTATCTGAAATAGAAAAAAGATTAAAAGATATAAATGTTAAAATTAAATTAACTACAAAATGTAAAGATTTAATCTTAGATAAAACTTACTCTTCAAACTACGGAGCAAGAGTTGTTAAAAGATATATAGAAAAAAATGTAGAAACAATCCTTGCAACAGAAATAATAAAAGGAAGCATAAAACCAGATTCAACAATAACATTTGATAACGTAAATGGTAAAATTGTATTGGTATAGAAATAAAAAAACAGAAAAGACTTTAATCGTCTTTTCTGTTTTTTTTTATTTTATCTATCTAATTTTATTTTTACTGTTGTTCCTCTATCTTTTTCATAACCACAACCTGTTTCATCAAATCTACGAGGAGTTAAGATTGTAAGTTCTGTAATTTTATCAATATCTTCTATATTTGTATTTGGAAAAATAAATTCATAATTTAATGTTTTTTTCGTATTAGGTAAGAATTTATCATCTTCCATTCTAAAGAAATTTAATGTTTTTGCTTGCTCTTTTAAATTTGTAGTTAAAAAAGTATCTTGATTTACTAAATTATATATTTTATCATTATTATTTTCTACATCTATCGTTAATCCTATATCAATATATTCTTTATCTTTAACTAAATTTATATTATCAATTTTTTTTAAATCTTCTATAGCTTTATCAGTTATAGGTATAATTTTCGTTATTGCAACTTTTTTAAATGTGAACTTAAAACCATTATGTTCTAGAACTTTATCTAAAACTTTTCTATAAACTCTTTTAAATTTAGAATCTCCTGTTTTATTTTTTACAAAGTCTTTGTCAGGTTCTTCACTTTTTGGGTCATTTATATCTAATTTCTTTTCTTTTGGTTCTTCTTTTTTTTCTTCATTTTTTTGTTCTATTTGTTTAGTTTTATTTTCTTGTTCTTCTTTTTTATCTATTTCTTTTTTCCCGCAACCAACTAATAATAAACTTGCTAAGATTAATGTTAATAATTTCTTTTTCATATTTTTTCCTCCAAAGTCAATACTAATAAATCTTTTTAATTTTCAATTGTTTTATTTCCAAAAATTATATATTAAACTTCCTCCTTTGTATATCAGAATAAAGTCACTTTCATCTAATGGATTTAAAATTCCTACTGCTAAGTCATTATCAATTTGTAAGGATATTTTTCCTGAAATTTTTTTACAACTTTCTACTATGTTATTCCAATTTTCTCTAAATGCATTATTTTTTGTTTTTATCATTTCTTTAAGTGCTTCTCTTGTATTTCCTTTTGTATCTATCATCACCATATTTAAATATTGTATATATTCAGCAGACATTTCATCTGGAAGTGTGAAATCAATATTTTTAATCATAGTTTCTAAATATTTTCTTTTTTCATTAGATACAGTTTTACATTGCTTTAAAAATTCTTCTTTTGTAGGAATTTTATTTTCTTCCTCTTTTTCTTTTTCTTGTTTATTTGATTTTTTTTGTTCGATTAATTCTTTGCCTTTTTTTTGCTTATTTAATTTTTCTCGTTCAATGAATTCTTTGTACTCTTTTTCTTGTTTTTTTCTAAGTTCTTTATCTTTTTCTTCTTTTTCTCGTATTTCTCTTACTATTTTTTTGGCTTGTTCTTTATCAGACTGTTCTTTATCAGATTTATTTTTTCTGCATCCAGCTAATAATAAACTAGTTAAAATTAATACTACAATTTGTTTTCTCATATTATACCTCCTAAATTAAAATGTATTTTTAAAGTGTAATAGTTATATATTCATTTATTGTTGGTATTAAAAATTTTATTTCTTTTATATCTTCACTTTTAGATTTTTGAAATAAAAAACAATAATTTAAAGTTTGAATAGCATTGGGCATTATAACTTCTTTATTTTCAATTTTTTCTCCAAGTGCTTTAGATTTTAGAGTTTGTTCTTTCAAATTGTTTACTGCTAAACTTTTGTTATGTTCTATAGTTATAATGTCATTTGAAAAATTTTCCATATCCATAACCACTTCAAAAATTGTATACGGTCTATGAAATTGCAAATCTACATTATCTTCTTGTAATAACAAATCGGCGAATGCTTTGTTAACTATTTTTATTTCTTCTAGTATAAAGCTCTTAATAGTGATATTTAAATCTTTAATTTTATATTGCGTATTAGGATATTTTACTATATTTTTTTTGATTTCTACATTTCCTATATTTATAAATTCTTCGTCTGGTTCACTATTGTTTATAAATTTTTCATATCTTTTTAATGTAGAATTATATTTTATATTCGTACTTATAAAATAAATTGCTACTATCAATATAGCTAATAAAATACCTAAAAGATATGGTAATAAATAAAATATAACATATCCACCGATACATAATGCTAGTATACATATTACTATTAAAAATAACATTTTTTCCTCCTAAAGTTAATTATAGCTTTATTATATATATATATATATATATGAAGTCAATGCTTTTTTTTAAATTTTTTAAAAAAATTTGTCTTTTTTTTAAAATTAGGTTAAAATATATATTGATAATTTTTAAGAGGTGATATGTTGTCTGAGATAAAACTTTTTTGGAAAATTTTAAAAAATAATAGATTTACATATATATTGTCGATGATTTCTACAATTTTTATTCAAATTTTTTCGGGTCTTACTCCAATAGTTGTTATGGTTACGATAGATTCGATTATAGGTAATAAAGGATATAAATATAAGATTTTAAAAGATATTTTTGAAATTTTAGGAGATAGAGAGTTTTTAAGAAATAATATTTATATTTTGGCGATTATTATTGTTATTTTGACTTTAATAAGCTGTATTTTTATTTTTTTAAGAAATTTTTATTCTAATCTTGCTTGTGAAAACTTAATTTATAATATGAAAGAAAAAATATACAATAAATTTTTAAAGCTTGATATAAGATGTCTTAATGAATATTTAACAGGGGATTTGATTCAAAGAAGTTCTTCTGATGTTGAAACGGTAAGAAAGCTTTTTTCTGTTCAGCTTGTAAATGCTTTTGGTTCTTTTGCTACTATATTTTTAGTTGTAATCATGATGTCGTTAATAAATTTTAAGCTTGCTTTTATAAGTATAAGCTCTTGTTTTTTAATTTCAATTTTATCTTATATTTTTTATAAAAAGATGAGTTTGATTTTTAAAAAAACTGATGAAACAGAGGCTAGTCTTTTTGTTTTTATAAAAGAGGTACTTTTTAATATAAGAGTTGTAAAAGCTTTTAATAAAGAAAAATATATATTAGATATATTTAATAAAAAAAATAATGAATTTAATTTAACTCAAAATAAATTAATGAAGACTTTCTCTAAATTTAGAGCTATCAATGATTTTTTAACTTATTTTCAACTTGGCGTAGTTTTAATTGTTGGTGGATATGAAACTATTAAAGGTAATATGAATTTTGGGGATTTGATTGCTTTTGTTATATATATAAATATGATTATTTGGCCTATTAGACAGATAGGACAACTTCTTAGTGATATGGCAAAAGCAAAAGTTTCAATTTTTAGAATCTTTGAAATTTTAGATTTAAAAGAGGAAGATTATAAAAAAGGAGTAGCTTGTATCAAATTTTCTAAAAATATAGAATTTAAAAATGTAAGTTTAAAAATTTTAGATAATTTAATTTTAGAAAACATAAACTTTACTTTAAATGCAAAAGAAAGTTTAGGTATTATTGGCTCAACTGCTAGTGGTAAAAGTATGCTTATGTATTTACTTCTTGGATTTTTTAAGCCAACTAGTGGTGAAATTTTAATAGATGGTGTTAATATCAATGATATAAATAAAAAATATTTAAGAGAAAAAATATCTTTAGTTTTGCAAGAAAGTGAACTATTTAATTTATCTATACTTGAAAATATTAGAATTACAGATAAAAAAATTTCTAAAGATAAAGTATATGAAGCTACAAAAACTGCATTTATTCATGATGAAATTTTAAATTTTACATCTGGTTATGAAACTATGGTTATAGATAATGGTGCTAACTTATCTGGTGGTCAAAAACAAAGACTTTCAATAGCAAGAGGGCTTTTAAAACCGTTTGAAGTTTTAATTTTAGATGATAGTTTAAGTGCTGTCGATATGAATACAGATCTTAAAATAAATAATGCTTTAAAATCTATGAATAAAGATTTTACTTCTATTATTATTTCACATCGTGTTTCAACTATAAATTCATGTGATAAAATTATCGTTATGGATAAAGGAAAAATCGTTGAAATGGGAAATAATGAACAATTACTAAAGCTAAATGGAATTTATAGTAAAATAAGCGAAATACAAAGTAAGGAATATAATATTGAAAATGAAAAATAAAAAAAATATAGATATAAATGTATTTAGAAAGTTATTTAACTTCTATAAAATAGAAAGAAAAAAAATATATATTTTGTTTTTTATTATAGTGATGTCTTCACTTATTCAATCTGTTGCGCCTCTTGGTATAAAACTTTTAACAGATATATTTATAATAAATAGAAATTTAAAGGGTTTTGCGATAGCAAGTGTACTTTTTATGATAGCAGTTCTTCTTGGAACATATACTATTTATAATTTTTATGTCTTAGGTGGTAAGTTTGAATATGAGATTTCTATGCAAATTAGAAAACAGCTTTTTAAAAAAATTGAAAAATTTTCTATAACAACTATAAAAAATTATGAAACAGCCGAACTTATAACAAGACTTACATCAGATATACAAAAGCTTAGTGAAGTTTTTAGCTGGTCCATTATGGATGGTTTATATAGCGTTATTGTAGTTATAATTTCAATAATTATTATGTTGTATTTAAGTTTTAAATTAACAATTATGTTGTTTATAATTTCTCCGATTGTATATATAATAAGTTTATTTTTTCAAAAAAAGATTTTAAAATATCAACGAAAGGTAAGAAAATATAATTCTAACATAATAAAAAGTTATACAGAATCTGTAACGTATATAAAGACTATAAAAGCATTAGGTATAGAAAATAGAAAAATAAAAGAGTTTGAAAAATATAATAGGGCATATAGAAAAAATAGTTTAAATTCTATATTTATAGCATCTATATATGTACCTATGATTATGTTTATTGCAAGTATAGCAGTTGGATTTGTCTTTAATTACTCTGCTATTACTGTTATGAATAACATGATGAGTTATGGAGCTTTTTTAAGCTTTTTAACTTATAGTATGCAACTTTTTGAACCACTTAGATTGATTGCACAGATTTTTTCAGATTTAAAATCTGCACAAGCATCTGCAGAAAGAATAGTTCAAATTTTATCTTCTGAAGATAAGAAAAAAAATACAACATATTTATCTGAAAACAAAGAATTTTTATGTAATATAAAATTTGAAAATGTAAGTTTTCACTATCAAGATGATGAAAAACTTATTTTAAAAAATTTTAACTTAGAAATAAAAGAAGGACAAAGTGTAGCTTTTATCGGATCTACAGGTAGTGGTAAATCTACGATTGTAAACTTAATTTGTAAATTTTATAAACCAACAAGTGGAAAAATTTATCTAAATAATATAGAATATGATAATATAAATAAAGAATTTCTCTATGATAATTTAGGATATGTGTTGCAAAAACCACAATTATTTTCAATTTCTATAAAAGAAAATATAAAATTTGGAAATGAAAATGCTAGCGATATGGAAATTTTACAAACTTGTAAATTGCTTGGAATAGATGAATTTATAAAAAATTTACCTAATGGAATTGATACAATAATAGGAGAAAATGGGTATAATCTATCTAACGGACAAAAACAATTAATTTCTTTTGCAAGAGCGCTTATAAAAAAACCAAAGCTTTTAGTACTTGATGAAGCAACTTCTTCTATTGATACTGAAACAGAAAAAATTATACAAAGCAAAATGAAAAATATTTTAAAAAATAAAACATCTATTATAGTTGCACATAGGCTCTCTACTATAAGAGATTGTGATTTAATTGTTTTAATTGAAAACGGAAATATTATTGAAAAGGGTACACATATTGAATTATTAAATAAAAAAGGTATATACTATAAAATGTATATATCAGAAGAATTAAAAATTTAGGAGGTTATTATGAGTGGATGTAGTTCTTCTGGATGTTCCGGCTGTGCAAGTGCTGGAACTTGTGGAGTTTCTGAAGAATTTGAAAGTATGCTTTTAGAACAAAATCAATTTAGTGATGTAAAAAAAGTAATTGCAGTTATAAGTGGTAAAGGTGGAGTTGGAAAATCTTTAGTTACATCTATGCTTGCTAGCGGTATGATGAAAAGAAAAAAAGATGTTGCCATATTAGATGCTGATGTAACAGGACCATCTATACCAAAATCTTTTGGAGTTGATTCTAAAGCTAAAATAGACGAAAGAGGGATAATTCCATGCAGAAGTGAAAATGGAATAAAAATAATGAGCATAAATCTTTTACTTGAAAAAGAAACAGATCCAGTAATATGGCGTGGACCAGTAATAGCTGGAGTTATAAAACAATTTTGGAGTGATGTCGTTTGGGAAAATGTTGATTATATGTTTGTTGATATGCCACCTGGAACAGGAGATGTTCCTTTAACAGTTTTTCAATCACTACCAGTTGCAGGAATAATAATAGTAACATCACCACAAGATTTGGTATCAATGATTGTTGAAAAAGCTGTTAAAATGGCTAGAATGATGAACGTACCTATAATAGGAATTGTAGAAAATATGAGTTATTTTGTTTGCCCATGTTGTAATGAAAAAATAAATATTTTTGGAGAAAGTGATTTACCTTACATATCAAGAAAATTTGGACTTACAAATGTAGCTAAAATTCCTCTAGATAAAAATACACCATTAATGGTTGATGAAGGAGAAGTTGAAAAATTAGATACACAACCATTAAATGATATACTAGATGCAATAGAAAGATTAGAATAAATTTTTTAAAATACCAAAACATTTTTTGTTTTGGTATTTTTTATATAAAAATATATTTTAAATAATTTTTATACTACAAAGATAAATGCAAATACTTAAAAAGCAAAAAATGCTATATTAATTGTTTTTTGGGTAAATAAAAAATAATTTATTATTTAATTTTTATAAGAGATTATTATTTTAATAATAATAAATTTTTATGTCAACGTTTTTTATTTAAAAAAAAATATTTTTTTTAAATAAAATACTTGCAAAATTTTAAAAAAAGTGTATAATAAAGATGTAATTAAAATGGGGGAAGATTTTTAATTTTTTTTGCTAATTTATTTTTGAAACAATATTTAATGTTACTTTAAATTGTAAATTTTAGCATTTTGATTAAAAAAAATTTTTTTAAGCATATGAAAATGTTACCTATTTTAATCTTATAAATCTATATCGAAATATTAGGAGGTGATGGAATGACTACTGATGCTATAAAAAGAGTTAAAGAAGCAGAACTCAAAGCAAGCTCTATTATTGATTCGGCAAATAAAGAGGCTATTTCTTTAAAAAAGAAATCACACAAAGATTGTGAAAAACTTTTTGATGATGCTTTACAAGAAGCTAAGAAAAAAGCTAACAATCTGATGTTTAGCTTTAAAAATGAAGGCGAAATGTTATCAAAGCCTATAATTGAAAAAGCACAACAGGAAGTTTCACTAATTGAGTCTGTGGACAAATCAAAATTAGAATCTGTGGTTAATTCAATAGTAGAGAGGATCGTGAGTGCAAATGGCGATAGTTAAAATGAAAAAATTTAATCTATTTGCATTGGAAGAAAACAGAAAGCGATTACTTGAAGAACTTCAAAAATTTGGCTATGTAAATTTTACAAAAACTAAATTTGAAAAATGCAAAGAAGATTTAAAAGATTTGATAATTTCGTCTAAAGAAGATTCCTATAACGAAGATTTAACAAAGCTTCAATGGATGATAGAATATTTAGAAAAATTTAAAGAAAAAGAAAAAATTCTAGATTCTCTTAAAAAAGGGCCGGTAGTTTATAGTTTTGAAGAATTAGAGAAAAAGGCAAATTCTTATGATTATAAATCTGATTATGAAAAGGTTAATAATTTAAGTAAACAGATAGAAGAGAATGTTCAAGAAATTTCTAATTTTAATGCAAAACTAAAAGAACTTACTCCTTGGATTTCTATACAGGAACCGATAGGAAAACTTTCAAGTTTTAAGAAAGTTCATTTTATTATGGGTTATGTTAGTGTTAGAAATTTAGAAAAAATTAAAAATGTACTTAAAGATTTAAAACATACTTATTTAGAAGAAATAGAAGTTGAATCTAATATTGCATATCTAGTTATTTTTACTGATGATAACGAAAAGGAAATAACTATTGATAATTTAAGAATGAATTCTTTTACTGAAGTTAATTTAAATATTGATTCTAGCGTTGAAGATGAAATAAATTCTATCAAAGATAGAATTTCTTCTTTAGAGAAAGAAAATATCGATTTAAGAAAAAAAGTTTTTGATTTTACTAAAAATCTTTTAGAGATGAAATGTCTTTATGAATATTACCAAAATGCTTTATTAAGAAATACAGTAGTTTCTAATTTTAAATCTACTGAAAAACTTGATCTTATCCAAGGATATATACCAGAAGATAAAAAAGAAGATTTTAAAAAGGCAGTTGATAATGTTTCAAAATCAAAAATATATTTAGAAATTAATGATGTAGATAAAGATGATCCAGAAGTTCCTATTATTTTAAAAAATAATAAAATATCATCTTTGTTTGAATCTGTAACTCAGATGTATGCACTTCCAAAATACAATGAAATAGATCCAACATTTTTATTATCAATTTTTTATTGGGTATTTTTTGGAATGATGGTTGCCGATTTTGCATATGGACTTATTTTGTTTATAGGTTCAGCATTTGCATTAAAATTTTTTAAATTTGATGATGCTACAAAGAAGTTTTTAAAATTTTTCTTTGCACTTAGTATATCTACCATGATATGGGGCTTGCTTTATGGTTCAGCCTTTGGTGATTTGATTAAACTTCCTACTCAAGTTTTAGATTCATCAAAAGATTTTATGACTGTTTTAACGCTTTCAATAGTTTTTGGAGCGGCTCATTTAGCAGTTGGGCTTTTAGTTAAAGCATATATATTAATAAAAAATGGAAAACCATTGGATGCTTTTTATGATGTGTTTTTGTGGTTTTTAACATTGATTTCCGTAATAGTTTATATTTTAAATAAAAATACAATTTCATTTTACACTATGTTAATTGGAATGATTGGAATAGTATTATTTGGAGCAAGAGATGCAAAAAGTATTCCTGCAAGAATTGCAGGTGGACTTTATTCATTATACGGAATAACTTCATATATAGGTGATTTCGTTTCATATCTTAGACTTATGGCTTTGGGCTTAGCAGGAGGATTTATAGCTATAGCCATAAATATAATCGTAAAGATGCTTGCAAATGCGGGAATTGTTGGAATAATATTTGGAGTTATACTCTTTATATTTGCACAATCATTTAATATATTTTTAAGCTACTTATCAGCTTATGTACACACTTCAAGACTTATGTATGTAGAATTTTTTAGTAAGTTCTATGAAGGTGGAGGAAAAAAATTTAATACTTTTAGAAGTAAGAAAAAATATATAGAAGTAAAATAATTCTATTAAAAACTAAATAAAAAATTATTTTAAAGGAGATTTTATTATGAAAGAATTTATGAGCGTATTAGCAGAACACGGTGGTGTTGTATTTGGAATTTTAGGAGCGGCGTTAGCTGTATTATTAGCAGGTATAGGATCTGCAAGAGGAGTTGGTTTAGCAGGGGAAGCTGCAGCAGGACTTGTTATAACTGAACCAGAAAAATTTGGTAAAGCAATGGTTTTACAATTATTACCGGGTACTCAAGGACTTTATGGCTTTGTAATTGGACTTATGATAATGGGTAAACTTAACGTTTCTATGAGTTTACAAGAAGGTTTATATTTAACTATGGTAGCTCTTCCTGTTGGACTTGTAGGTTTAAGATCTGCACTATATCAAGGAAAAGTTGCTGTTGCTGGTATAAATATCTTAGCTAAAAATGAAGAACATCAAATAAAAGGTATTATCCTTGCAGTAATGGTTGAAACTTACGCCATTTTAGCATTTGCAATGTCATTTTTACTACTTTCAAAAGTTACTTTTTAATTAATTCAATTAAAAAAGCAAATTAATGAAGGAAGTGATGAGATTGTCCAATTTAGATAATATTATAGAAGAAATTTTAAAAGATGCAGAATCAGAAGCTGAAAAGATAATTGAAAAAGCAAAAAAAGATTCTGAAAATCTTAAAGAAAAGACAGAAAATGATGTAGCTAGACAAGTGGAAAAAATTATGGAAAAGGCAAAAGTTGACGGAGAACAAGCAAAAGAAAGAATGATTTCCAACTCTAAACTTGTCGCAAGAGATAAGCTTTTAGTTGCTAAACAAGATGTTATAGATAAAGTCTTGGAAAATGCAAAAGAAAAGCTAAAAGATATAGATCATGATTTATATTTGAAATATGTTGAAAATGCACTTAAATCTTTAGATGTAAAAGAAGATAGTGAAATTCTTCTTACAGAAAAAGAAAAAAGCCTTGCAAAAGAAACTTTATTTGGAATAAAAGTTGCAGATGATACTGTTTTAAGTGGATTTTCATTAAGAAATGGAAAAATTTTATTTAACAACGAATTTTCAAGTATTATTGATAATTTAAAAGAAGATTTGGAACAAGATATAGCAAAGATGTTATTTAGTTAGGAGGTGTTTTATGGATAGAGAAAATTTTATCCAATCTAGTGTTAGGATTCGTCATCTGGAAAAAAGCTTACTTACTAAACAACAGTTTGAAAGACTTGCCGATTGTAAAGATTTACAAGAAGCTATTAGGTTTTTAAACGAAACTTCTTATTCTAGTGAAATTTCAAAATTAGACAGAATAGAAAATTATGAAACTATTTTATCTAATACATTAAATAAAACTTATAAAGAAGTTTTTGAATTATCAAATGAAAAGTCTATAGTCGATTGTTTGCAATTTAAATATTTATATCATAATTTAAAAGTTTGTGTTAAAGAAAAGTTACTAAATGAAGATTTTTATGCAATGTATTCTCTATTTGACAAAAATGAAATATTAGATTTTAAACAAAAAGTTTTAGATTCAAATATAGATATTTCTAAATATTATAAAATGGCTCTAGATGTTTTTGAAAAGTCTAAAGACCCACAAGATATTGATATATTTTTAGATAGAGAATGTTTTAAAAATATTTTAGATCTTGTTAAAGAATTTAAGTTAAATATGATAGAAAATTATTTTAAAGCTATGATTGATTTTACTAATATAAGGACTTTTATAAGATGTAAAAGACAAAAACAATCTAAAGAAGTTTTAGAAAAATCTTTAATAGAAGGTGGAGAAATTCAAAAAGATGAAATTTTAGCACTATTCTTTAATGAAATAGAAACTTTAAATACTAAATTTAAATCATCTAGTATTTCTAAAGTTTTGTCTTTAATAATTGAAGAGTATAAAAATACATCTTCTTTAAGTAATTTTGAAAAATATGTTGATGATTATTTAATGGATTTAATTAAAGAAACTAACTCTATAAATTATGGAGCTGAAGTTATTTTTGCATATTTGATTGCAAAAGAAGTAGAAATAAAAAATCTAAGACTTGTTTTAGTAGGAAAGGTTAATGATTTGCCTTTTGAATTTATAAAAGAAAGGTTGCGTGAAGTTTATGTATAAAGTTGCTGTAATTGGTGATAAAGATTCAGTTCTTGCCTTTAGAGCACTTGGAGTTCATGTGTTCACTGCAATTGAAGCAAATGATGCAAGACGAATTGTTGACAAGTTAGCAAAAGAAGATTATGGAATTATCTTTATAACAGAACAATTAGCTAAGGATATTCCAGAAACTATACAAAGATATAACAATGAAGTTATTCCAGCAGTTATTTTAATTCCAAGTAATAGAGGAAGTTTAAATATAGGCTTAGAAAATATAAATAAAAATGTTGAAAAAGCTGTTGGATCGAATATATTATAGAAAGAGAGGGCTTATATTTGAAAGTAGGTAGAATTATAAAAGTTTCCGGACCTCTTGTAGTTGCAGAAGGAATGGAAGATGCCAATGTATATGATGTAGTTGAAGTTTCTAAAAGTAAGCTCATTGGTGAAATTATAGAAATGAGAGGAGATAGAGCCTCTATACAAGTTTATGAAGAAACTACAGGTATTGGACCTGGAGATGAAGTTCGTTCAACAGGTAGTCCACTTTCTATTGAACTTGGACCAGGTATGCTTGAACAAATGTTTGATGGTATTCAAAGACCACTTGAAGCTTTACAAGCTAAAGCTGGAGATTTTCTTTTAAGAGGTGTTAGTGTACATTCATTAAACAGAGAAAAGAAATGGGACTTTGTTCCTTGTGTAAAAGTTGGTGATGAAGTTTCACAAGGAGATGTAATAGGAACTGTTAAAGAAACAACAGTTGTTACTCATAAAATTATGGTTCCTCCAACTGTTAAAGGTAAGGTTGTAGAAATTTTATCTGGAGAACATACAGTTGATGAAGTAATTTGCAAAATAGAAACTGAAAAAGGAATAAAAGAACTTAATATGATTCAAAAATGGCCAGTTCGTCGTGGACGTCCATATTTGAGAAAATTAGATCCTGTAAGACCTCTTATAACAGGTCAAAGAATCATCGATACATTTTTCCCTGTTGCAAAAGGTGGAGCAGCAGCTATTCCTGGACCATTTGGTTCTGGAAAGACAGTTGTTCAACATCAACTTGCTAAATGGGCAGATGCAGAAATTGTTGTTTATGTAGGTTGTGGAGAACGTGGAAACGAAATGACAGATGTTCTTATGGAATTTCCTGAAATAGTAGATCCTAAAACAGGTCAATCACTTATGAAAAGAACTGTTTTGATTGCAAATACATCAAATATGCCAGTTGCAGCACGTGAAGCTTCTATTTATACTGGTATAACAATTGGTGAATATTTTAGAGATATGGGTTATTCAGTTGCACTTATGGCAGATTCAACATCTCGTTGGGCAGAAGCACTTCGTGAAATGTCTGGTCGTCTTGAAGAAATGCCTGGTGATGAAGGTTATCCTGCTTATCTTGCATCAAGAGTTGCAGACTTCTATGAAAGAGCAGGATTTGTAAAGTGTTTAGGAAATGATGACAGACAAGGAGCTTTGACTGTTATAGGAGCTGTATCCCCTCCAGGTGGAGATATTTCAGAACCAGTTTCACAAGCCACTCTTAGAATAGTAAAAGTATTCTGGGGACTTGATTATGCTCTTTCATATAGAAGACATTTCCCAGCTATTAACTGGTTAAATTCATATTCATTATATCAAGATAAAATGGATAAATATATGGATGAAAATATTGATAAAAGTTTTTCAAAACATAGAATATCTGCAATGGCTCTTTTACAAGAAGAAGCTAATTTGCAAGAAGTTGTAAGACTTGTTGGAAGAGATTCTTTATCTGAAGTTGACCAATTAAAACTAGAAGTATCTAAATCTTTAAGAGAAGATTTCTTGCAACAAAATGCATTTCATGAAATAGATACTTATTGTTCACTTCCAAAACAATTTAAGATATTAAAACTTATATTAGGTTTTTATGATGAAGCTAAAAAAGCTTTAAATAATGGAGTTTATCTAAATGAAATTTTAAAAATTTCATCAAGAGAATCAATTGCTAGAAGTAAGAATATTTCTGAAAATGAGTTAGAAAAATTTGATTCATTATTTGATCAAATGAAAAAAGAAATAGAAAATTTAATAAGCGAAGGAGGTAACTCTAATGCTTAAAGAGTATAAAACAGTAAAAGAAGTAGTAGGACCTTTGATGGTTGTAGAAGGCGTTGAAGGTGTTAAGTATGAAGAGTTGGTAGAAGTAAGACTTCAAACTGGAGAAAAAAGAAGAGGAAAAGTTCTTGAAATTGATGGCAATAAAGCTATGGTTCAACTTTTTGAAGGTTCTGCTGGTATAAATTTAAAAGAAACAACTTGTAGATTTTTGGCTCATCCATTGGAACTTGGTGTTTCTGAAGATATGATAGGAAGAATTTTTGATGGACTTGGAAATCCTATAGATAACGGCCCAAAAATCATTCCAGAAATGAAAATTGATATAAATGGATCTCCTATAAATCCAGTATCTAGAGATTATCCTTCAGAATTTATACAAACAGGAATTTCTACTATAGATGGTCTTAATACACTTGTTAGAGGACAAAAACTTCCTATATTTTCAGGCTCAGGACTTCCTCATAACAATGTAGCTGCACAAATTGCAAGACAAGCAAGAGTTCTTGGAGATGGTGAAAAATTTGCGGTAGTATTTGGAGCAATGGGAATTACTTTTGAAGAAGCACAATTTTTTATAGATGATTTTACAAAAACAGGAGCAATAGATAGAGCTGTTTTGTTTATCAATCTTGCAAATGACCCTGCGATAGAAAGAATAGCAACTCCTCGTATGGCACTTACATGTGCAGAATATCTTGCATTTGAAAAAGGAATGCATGTTTTGGTTATCTTAACAGACCTTACAAATTATGCCGAAGCTCTTCGTGAAGTTTCTGCAGCAAGAAAAGAAGTACCGGGACGTCGTGGTTATCCAGGATATTTATATACTGACCTTTCAACTATTTATGAAAGAGCAGGAAAACTTAAAGGAAGACCAGGCTCTATTACACAAATTCCTATTTTAACAATGCCTGAAGATGATATTACTCACCCAATTCCTGACCTTACAGGTTATATCACAGAAGGTCAAATTATTCTTTCAAGAGAACTTTATAAACAAGGAATTAAACCACCAATCTTTGTAATTCCTTCACTTTCAAGACTTAAAGATAAAGGTATTGGAAAAGGAAAAACAAGAGAAGATCATGCAGATACAATGAACCAAATTTATGCCGGTTATGCATCAGGTAGAGAAGCAAGAGAACTTGCTGTAATACTTGGAGAAAGTGCATTATCTGAAGCTGATAAGGCTTTTGCAAAATTTGCAGATGCATTTGATAAAAAATATGTTGATCAAGGTTATGAAACAAATAGAACTATTGAAGAAACATTAAATTTAGGTTGGGAATTATTAAGTATAGTACCAAGATCAGAACTTAAGAGAATAAGAGAAGAATATATTGATAAATATTTAGGTAAGGTATAAAGTAAAGGGGAGATATAAATGGCTAAGCTAAATATAAATCCTACACGTATGGCTCTTTCAAATCTTAAATCTAGACTTGTAACAGCAAAAAGAGGACACAAGCTTCTTAAAGATAAACAAGATGAGCTTATGAGAAGATTTATAGATATGATTAGAAAGAATAAATCTCTTCGTATAGAAGTTGAAAAAGCACTTTCTAATTCATTTAAATCATTTCTTTTAGCAAGTGCAGTTATGAGTCCTGAGTTTTTGGAACAAGCTGTAGCCTTTCCAAAAGAAAAAGTTTCTGTAAGTATTGAAACTAAAAATGTAATGAGTGTACTTATTCCACAAATGAAATTTGAAAGAACACAAAGCAAAGGAGCAATATTTCCATATGGTTTTGCACAAACATCTTCAGAACTTGATGATGCAATTTTAGAATTACATGGTGTTATGAATATGCTTTTAGAGCTTTCTGAAATTGAAAAATCTTGTCAATTAATGGCAGATGAAATAGAAAAAACACGTAGAAGGGTAAATGCACTTGAATACAGAACAATACCAGATCTTGAAGAAACAATTAAGTTTATAAGAATGAAACTTGATGAAAATGAAAGAGCTACTATTACAAGACTTATGAAAGTTAAGGATATAATAGCAAAAGAAGCATAAATAAAAAGCTAGATTTTAAATCTAGCTTTTTTTAATTATTTTTTATATAAAAATTATTTATATAGTAGATATTCTTAATTTAAAGTAATTTATGATATAAAAAAGAAAAGGAGTTTTTTTTATGAGGGTTTAAAAAAATGAAATTACTTATTTTTTTAAGCTTATTATTAAGTGCAAATATTGTTTCAAACAAATCATTTGCAAAGGTTAATTCAGGTGATATCAAAAATAGTTATGAAGTTTATGTAAGCTATGTATCTACATTGGCTACAGTATATGTTAAATATAATGACTATATAGACAATTCTGTTGATAAAATATGCCAAACAAAGTATAAATCTAAAATTACTTACAGAGGATATGTATATTTTATAAAAATTATAAATGATAATAAAGAAATGTGTTTTATAATATAATTTATGCTTATGCTATCCACTTATAAGGTAAATGAAGAAATTAAGGAGTAATTTATGAGAAAGTTAAAAATTTTATCTTTAATGTTTCTGTCGTTTTTTATCTTATGTTCTTGTAAGAAAGTAGATAAAAAAATGGATATTAATGAAGTTTTGAATAAAACCTTTACATCATTTGATAATGGAGAGATTAAATTTTCTTTAAATAATGGTGTTGATCCTATGATAACACTTAAATTTCCTAATTTTTGTTGGAATAAGGATTCAGGATTAATTGTAGATACAAATGGAAAAGTTTTTAAAAAACTTAACAAAGATGATGCAAAATTAGAAGCTTTTAAGCCAAAAATAGAAATTAAAAAAGGAAAAAAATATATAAACTGCGATTCTAAATTTTTTCCTAATGATAGATTTGAGCTTAAAGATAAATATACAATTACAGATACATTACTTAACATAGAATATACAGATAAAAAAGGCAAATATAATTTACAAATTGACGAAAATGAATATCCAGCACAATATAAAGAAGTTAAGGAAATATTAAAAAATTCAAAAGATACACTAAACGCTTTAAAAGAACATAAAAACGCTTTTTCTAAAGAAGTTAAAGATGCAATAGAAAGAGAAATAGAACTAGAAGATACTAAAAATTAAAAAATTAGATGATTATTACAATAGCTAATTTAACTTTTGCTAAATCATCATGAAAATAAATTTTAATATATAAAAGCTTAATATATTTAATATATTTAGCTTTTATTCTTTTATAATATTTTTGTTAAAGAAGTAAAATTAAAAAAAATTAATTTAAATAGTAGAATATATACTACTTAATTTTTATAAGTTTTTTAAAATTGGTCTTTTTGTGGGTATATTCATAAACAATATAGCTAATAAATTTTTACATATAATACAATATGAAATAAATGTATATTGTTAAAATTGTTATAAAAATTTGATAAATATATGATCTTAGGAGGTTTAATATAATATGGAAATAAAAAGATTAAATTTAGAAGAAATTGAAAAAAATAAAGATGAAATTTTAAAAATCTATAATGAATCTTTTGGATATACTGACGGTACTATGGGAGAATTTCTATTTGAAAGAATTAAGGATTCTTTTAATAGAGATGTAAATTCGATTTTTCTTGCATGTTTTATGAAAGAAAAAATTGTAGGATTTATTTATGGATTTGATTTTATAAGTGAAAATTGGTTTTATAAAGAAATTTTCGATGATGTTAAAGACAAAATAGATTTTGATAATATATTTGAATTTAATGAAATAGCAGTAGATAAAAACTATAGAAGAAAAAAGATAGGAACATTTTTAATAGAAACATTAATGAAAAATATTAATGCTAAAAAACTAATTTTTTGTACGGATAAAGAAAATAATAAAGGAGCAATAAGTTTTTATAAAACATTAGGTTCAAAAGTAATAGTAGATAATTTTTATTTTAAAAGTTTTAAGTCTACAGCAAAATTGATTTTAACACTAGATAACAATTAAAGATTAGATAGAAATTAAATGAGCTGATGTTTTTAATTCAGTTCTTTTAATTTGTAGATAATATTTTTAAAATATAATAAATCTATAGATAATTGAGATAAAAAGTTTAAAATAAAAATATCTATTGATTAAAATAAGAAAAAATGCTATAATAACGTGCAAAATATTTATACAAGGAGAATTTATGAAAGAGAGAATATCTTTATTTGATAATATAAAATTTATTTTAATAACTCTAGTTGTTATGGGGCATTTAGCTGATGAATTTACATCAGAATCTAATTTTTATAAAAGCATATTTTTATTTATATATACATTTCATATGCCATGTTTTATATTTATTTCTGGATTATTCCACAACGAAAAAAATATAACTAAAAAATGTATTTTTTATACGAGTATTGGATTTTTATACAAAATAGTAACTGTTATTTTTGATGTGATTTTATTTAAAGAAAAAGCTAATTTTTCACTTTTATCAGATGGTGGAATATCTTGGTTTATGTTTGTTTTAGCAATTTATACAATTTTACTATATCTAATAAGAAATGAAAATAAAAAATATATTTTAGTATCGTCTATAATATTAGCTTGTTTTGTTGGATATGACAATTCAATTTCAGACTTTTTATATCTTTCAAGAGCAATAGTATTTTTTCCATTTTATTTAATTGCAACAATGATAAAACCAGATTACATAATAAAAAAGAAAAATGAGAATAAAAAAATTTTATATCTATTTGCAATTTTGATTTTAATATCTTGGATATTTTTGTGTTTATATAAAATCTATCCACTTTACGGACTTAGATATTTATTTACTGGAAGAAATGCGTTCTATGAACCAATTATAAAGTATGGTCCAATAGCAAGATTTTGTTGTTACATAGCTTCATCTTTACTTATTTTTTCAATTATAGTTTTAGTTCCAAACAAAAAAATAAAGTGGATAAGTTATATGGGAAAAAATTCTATAGACGTATATTTTTGGCATTTTAAATTGTTTTTAATATTAGAATATCTATTTAACTTAAAAAGAATATTTTATATATCTTATATGGGAAAGATAATGTTTTTAATTTTAGCGGTTGTAATATCCGTTTTTCTATCACAAGGAGGGATAATTAGTTATCCTATAAAACAAATTAAAAAATATTGTTTTTCTTAAAATAAAAATAATTATATATACTTATGATAAAAAACTTAATGAGATTAACCATTAAGTTTTTTATTTGGTTATAAATATATTAATAAAAAAAACGATTAACTTTAATATAAAATAAGTAAAATAAAAAAAATTAAAAAAAGTAAAAAAAAGTGAAAAAAAGTGAAAAATAACTATTGATTTTATAGATTATTAGTGTTATACTATCAGTGTAAGATGAATTTGATGATTAACATTTGCAATCGATATCTTATATGAATAATAAAAAAACAAAAAAATATACAATTGTTCTAATGGTAATATTTTTTGAAAAATATCGCTATTTTATCGAAAACATTTATATAGTAAAAAAATTGTTAACTATTCATCTACAAAAATATTAAAGGAGGTATTATTTATGAAAGGGTTTGCTATGCTTAAAATTGGCAAGGTTGGTTGGATTGAAAAGGAGGCTCCTAAATGTGGTCCTTTAGATGCTTTAGTAAAACCAATTGCTATAGCACCATGTACTTCTGATGTACATACTGTATGGGAAGGAGCAGTTGGAGAAAGAACTAATATGATATTAGGTCATGAATGCTGTGGAGAAATCGTTAAGGTTGGAGAACTTGTAAAGGATTTTAAACCAGCGATAGAGTTCTTGTTCCAGCAATTACTCCGGATTGGAATTCTTTAGAAGCTCAAGGAGGCTATTCTATGCACTCTGGTGGAATGCTAGCAGGTTGGAAGTTTTCTAATTTTAAAGATGGAGTATTTGGAGAATTGTTCCATGTAAACGATCCCGATGGTAATTTAGCTTTATTACCAAAAGAAATTGAACCAGAAGAAGCTTGTATGCTTTCTGATATGGTTCCTACTGGATTTCATGGTGCTGAACTTGCCGATGTACAATTTGGTGATGAAGTTTTAGTTGTAGGTATTGGCCCTGTAGGTTTGATGTCAGTTGCAGGTTCAAACCTTAAAGGAGCTTCAAGAATTTTTGCAGTAGGTACTAGAGAAGTTTGTAGAGAAGCTGCAAAATTTTATGGAGCAACAGATTTTATAAGCTATAAAGATGGCCCTATATCTGATCAAATTCTTGCACTTACTTCTGGTAAAGGTGTTGATAAGGTAGTTATAGCTGGTGGTACAGTTGATACATTTGCCGAAGTAATGGCATGTCTTAAACCAGGCGGAAAAATCGGTAATGTAAATTATCTTGGATCTGGTGATTTTGTTAAAATCCCAAGAATTGATTGGGGTGTTGGAATGGGACATAAACAAATTCAAGGTGGTTTAATGCCTGGTGGAAGATTAAGAATGGAAAAACTTGCAAAATTAGTAACTTGTGGAAAATTGGATCTTTCAAAATTAATAACACATAGATTCCAAGGCTTTGAACATGCTGAAGATGCGTTAATGTTAATGAAGAACAAACCAAAAGATTTAATTAAACCAGTTGTAAGAGTTGAAAAATAGTTAAATATTTGATAAACTTATATTATTATTGTATAATAAAATGGCTCATTTTTAGAGCCATTTTTATTATAACATTTATTGAGAGGAAAAAAGATGAAAATTTTAGTAGTATCAGGATTTTTAGGAGCAGGTAAAACAACATTTATAGAAAAACTAGTTGAAAAAGTTAATAAAAAAATAGCAGTACTAGAAAACGAATATGGACAAGTTGGAGTAGACGGAGATTTACTAAAAAAAGATAAAATGAATATTTGGGAAATGACAGAAGGATGTATATGCTGTTCTATGAAATCGGATTTTGCATCTTCAGTTCTTACAATATCAAATACCATAGATCCAGATATATTAGTAGTTGAACCAACTGGAGTTGGACTTTTAAGTTCCGTTATAAAAAATATTCAAAAGGTAAGTTATGATAGAATTAAACTATTAGAGCCTATTACAATTGTAGATCCGCTTTGTGTTGATAGATATATTAAAGAGTATAAAGATATATTTACAGATCAAATAGTAAATTCAAATCAAATTGTAATATCAAAAGTTTCAAATTTACAGACAACATTTTTAGATGAAATTGTAAAAAAAGTACAAAATATTAACCCTAAAGCAAAAATAGATTGTTTTGACTATTCAAAATATACTGATGATGATTGGGTAAATTTTACTAAAAATCTAATAGAAAAAAATGATTTTGATTCGTCTGTAAATTTTCAAAAACTTCAAATAGAAAGCATAGGATTTACAGATGTAACATTTAAAGATTTATATACATTTGAATCTTATATGAGTGCTATTATGAGAGGAGATTTTGGAGATGTTATACGAGCTAAAGGCTTTTTACCTATAAATAACGCATGGGCGAAATTTGATATAGTAAATAAAACTTATACTCTTACTCATATAGATGATATGAAAGAATCAAAAATCATTTTAATAGGGAAAAATTTAGATAAAGAAAAGTTAAAAATTTTATTTTCTAACAATAAGTAATTATTTTTAGTAAAACATATAGATAAAAAAACAACAATTTACATTAATTTAAAAATTGTTGTTTTTTATATGAAAATATAGTATAATAGCTAAAGTAGGAGGGTAAGTATGAAAGAAAATTATCAATTATTACTTGATGGCATAATAAAAGAAAATGAAAAACAAAATATAGTTCCAACACTACTGTTACATTCTTGTTGCGGTCCATGTAGTAGTTATTGCCTTGAATATCTTTCAAATTATTTTAAAATAACAGTTTTTTACTATAATCCTAATATTTATCCTAGTGAAGAATATTTTTTTAGAGTTGATGAACAAAGAAAACTAATTGATAAATTAGATTGTAAATATCCTGTAAACATGATAGTGGGTAAATATGATGTCGATAGATTTTATAAGACAGTAAAAGGTATGGAAAAGTTAAAAGAAGGCTCACAAAGATGTCATCTTTGCTATGAATTAAGACTTAGAGAAGCAGCTACTATAGCTAAATCAGAAGGATTTGATTATTTTACAACTACACTTACTATAAGTCCATATAAAAATTCTACTGTTTTAAATGAAATTGGAAAAAAAATAGAAGAAGAAATTGGAGTAAAACATCTTCCATCAGATTTCAAAAAAAGAAATGGATATAAAAGAAGTGTTGAACTTTCACGTATGTTTGGAATGTATAGACAAGACTATTGTGGATGTATATTTTCAAAAATGGAAAGAGAAGCTATTAAGAAGTTAAGAGAAACTTCTTAAAACTTTTTGTTCTCGTAGTTAAATGGATATAACAGTCCCCTCCTAAGGGACCGTTGAGGGTTCGATTCCCCCCGGGAACGCCAAAAGCACCTTTTAAAAGGTGCTTTTTTTCTATTTTTTCATTTGTGTCTAATTTAATTTTACAATATATGAAATAATAGAAAGGGTAAAAAAATGGGGAACAATTTATTTAAAATGATAAAAACTTTACTTTACAATAGAAAAAGTATAAGAATGTTTGAAGAAAATTATATAACTATAAAAGATTAGAAAGTAGTTTTTTTTAAAACTTGAAAATATTAAATAAATGTGTTATTATTATAAAACAAAGTAAAGAAAATACGAATTTTATAGATTTTGATTATATAAAAATGCAAAAATCTTAAAGGAGGATTTTATGTGCGGAATAGTTGGCTATATTGGTAACGACAACGCTATTGATATTGTTATAAATGGGTTAGAAAATTTAGAATATAGAGGCTATGATTCTTCTGGTATTGCTTTTTTAGATGAAGGTAATATAGATGTTGTTAAATGTGTTGGTAGGATAAATAATTTAAAAGAAAAACTTTCTAAAGAGTATAAAAACTTTTTTTCTAATATTGGAATAGGTCATACAAGATGGGCTACACATGGAGTTCCATCAGATGTAAATTCACATCCACATCTTAGTATGAATGGTAAATTTGCAGTTGTTCATAATGGTATTATAGAAAATTATTTGAAATTAAAAGAAGAACTTGAAAAATTAGGTTTTACTTTTAAGTCAGAAACAGATACTGAGGTAGTTTCTAATCTTTTAGAAAAACTTGATGATGGAGATTTTTTAAATACAGTTTTTAAAATGAAAAAAACAGTTGAGGGAAGTTTTGCTTTTGGAATTTTGAAAAAAGATACTAATGAACTTATTGCTACAAGAAAAGAAAGTCCATTAGTTGTAGGTATTTCTGATAGTGGTTTTTATGTTGCATCGGATATAATTGCTATTTTAAAATATACAAGAGATATTATTTATCTTGAAAATGGAGATTTGATTCATTTTAAAGATAATAGCTATACTATATATGATAAAAATGATAAGATTGTAAATAGAGAACTAAAGCATATTAATTGGTCAGTTGAAACTGCAACAAAGGATGGTTTTGATCATTTTATGCTTAAGGAAATTTTTGAACAACCTAAAGCGATTAAAGAAACTTTATTAAGAAGATTAGATGAAGATAATAATCTTAATCTTGACGGACTTGAAGATTTATTAGATAGTGATTTAAAAAGATTTAATAAATGTTACGTTGTTGCTTGTGGAACTGCTTTTCATGCAGGTCTTGTTGGAAAAAACATTTTGGAAAAGGCTTTTAATTTCCCTGTAATTCTTGATATAGCTTCTGAATTTAGATATGCAGATAATTTTTTAGATGAAAATACTTTGCTTATCATAATAAGTCAATCTGGTGAAACTGCAGATACTCTAGCAGCTCTTAGAGAAGCAAAGAGAAAAGGTGCTAAGGTTTTGAGTATTACAAATGTAGTTGGTTCATCGATAGCAAGAGAGTCAGATAATGTTTTTTACACATTTGCAGGTCCTGAGATTGCTGTTGCAAGTACAAAAGCATATACAACTCAGTTAGTTTCTATTTATATGATTGCTTTAAAGATAGGTAGAATTTTAAATAATATTTCTAAATCGGAATATGATGAAATTATTGAAAATTTAAAACTTATACCAGATAAGATACAGTTAATGTTAAAAGATACACAAATTTATAAATCTATAGCGAAGAAGTTAAAGGATAAATCTAATTGTTTTTATTTAGGTAGGGGATTAGATTATTATACTGCAATGGAAAGTGCATTAAAACTTAAGGAAATTTCATATGTTTATACAGAAAGTTTTGCAGCCGGTGAATTAAAACATGGACCTATTGCACTTATAGAAGATGGTACTATTGTTTTTGTAATAGCAACTCAAAGAAAGCTTTATGAAAAAGTTATTTCAAATATTAAAGAAGTAAAAGCAAGAGGTGCTAAAGTTTTTGAAATAACACAGTTTGATGATTCTAATTGTGTTTGTGATGTTAAAATTTTAATTCCAAAAACTATAGAAATTTTAATGCCTATAATTTCTGTTATAGCAAGTCAACTTATTGCTTATTATGCTTCGTTGGCAAAGGGAAATGATGTTGATAAACCAAGAAATTTAGCAAAATCTGTAACAGTTGAATAATTAATAGGGACTTTTAGTCCCTTTTTGTTTAGGAGGAAATATGTATAAATTAATTGCACTTGATATGGATGGTACAGCTTTTAATCATGAGCATAAAATATCTGATGAGGTAAAAAAAAGCATTTTTTATGCTATAGAAAAAGGAGTAAAGGTAGTTTTTATCTCTGGTAGAGAGGAATTTACTATAAAGAAAATTTTAAAACAATTAAATCTTGATACATATTATGCAGCTTTAAATGGTAGCATAATTTCGACAACTTATAGTGAAAAAGCAAAATTTGTTAATATTTTAGAGAAAAAATATATTTTAGATATTATTGATTTGATAGAAAAAAATAATTTAACTGCGATTGTATTTACAGATGATTTAATTTTTTCTTCTGATAATAATGATAAATTTGTTAATATAGTTTCTGATTTTATACAACCAGATATAAAAAGGGTTAAAGATATAAAAAAATATATATTAGAAAATAATATTATTTCAAAAATTTTAAAAATAGGTATTTCTAATGAATATGATATTTTAAAAGATTTAGAAAATAAATTAAAAGAAAAGTTTAAAGATGAATATACAGTTTCATTTTCATTGCCATTTTTTTTAGAAGTTATGGCTAAAAATTCAGATAAGGGATTTGCTCTTAAAAAAATTTGCAAACTAAATAATATAGATCTTAAAGAAACCATAGCAATAGGTGATGGAGAAAATGATATACCTATGCTAAATGTTGCATCTCTTTCTGTTGCAATGGGTAATGCTATGGAAAATGTAAAGAAAAATGCAAAATACATAACAGATACAAATGAAAATGACGGAGTAAAAAAGGTTATAATGAAATTTATTTAAGGGTTTATTATGAAAGTACAATATGTTCAGAATATAGAAAATGTTAGTGAGTTTGTTGATGAGGTAATTTTTAAAGCTATAAAAAACAACGCATCAGATATACATTTTGAGCCAAGAGAAGATGGACTTTATATAAGATATAGAATTGATGGAGAGCTTATAGATTTTTATAAGATATCATCTTTTAATTGTGCAATTGTTATTTCAAGAATTAAGATTATTTCTAATATGGATATTACTATAAAAAGAATGCCTCAAGATGGAAGGTTTGATTTTAAATTTGAAAATAAAAATGTTGATATAAGAGTTTCTTCTATTGCTGTTATTTTAGGAGAAAAAATTGTAATGAGAATTTTAAATTCAAGTAATTTTCAAATTGATATAGATAATTTAGGTTTATATGAAGATGAAAAGAAGGTTATTGAAAAAATGATAAAAATACCAAATGGTATGATTATTATTACAGGACCTACTGGTAGTGGAAAATCTTCTACTTTATACTCTTTTATAAAAAAATTGCAAAGAGAAAGTATAAATATAGTAACTCTTGAAGATCCAGTTGAAGTTAGGATTAATGGTATTAATCAAATAAATATAAATACATCTTTAGGACTTGATTTTTCACTTGGACTTCGTTCTATGTTAAGGCAAGATTTTGAAATAGGTTTAATAGGAGAAATGAGAGATAGTGATACTGCAAATATAGCTCTTAGAGCTGCGATAACTGGGCATTTGATTTTTACAACGCTTCATACAGCAGATACCGTTTCTGCTATAATTAGACTTATGAATTTGGGAATTGAAAATTATGTTATATCTTCTGCAGTTAGTGCAATTTTATCTCAAAGACTTGTAAGAAAGTTATGTCCTTATTGTAAAAGCAAAAGAAAGCTAAAAACTTTTGAAAAAATACTTTTTGAAAAAAATAATTTAAAATCTCCAGAATATGTTTATGATGCTAAAGGTTGCGAACACTGCAATAATGGATATATGGGAAGAACTATTATTTTAGAATATTTAATCTTTGATGATGAATTAAAAGAAATAATAAATGGAGATTGTAATAGTATAAAGCTTTATGATTATTTTAAAAGAAAAGGAAATGAAAGTTTGTTTAAAAATGGTTTTAGAAAAGTTATAGATGGAATAACAACTTTTGATGAAGTAAATAGTATATTATTTTCTCTTGGAGATTTGATATGAAGAAATTAAAAGATAAAATATTACAAATACTTAATAGAGAGATAAATTTTAAGTTAAATATGCTAGATTTAAGTATCGCTTTGAAAGAAGCAGGACTACTTTTAAAATCTAATATTAACACATCTGAAATGATTAGGCTTTTATCAATTACATCTCCAAATAATAAATTAAAAAATATTTTTAAAAAAGTTTATGCTAATTTGTTATTAGGTCTTAATTTGAGTGAATCTTTTGAAAAATTAAAAATATTTGATAAATTGTTTTTATCTCTTGTAAAATCAGGAGAAGTTTCTGAAAATTTATCAAATGTTTTTTTATATCTTTCAAATTATTATGAAAAAAAGTATAAATTAAAACAAAAAATAATAACTATTATGATATATCCAATAATTTTACTTTTTGTTACAACGGTTGTTTTAATATTTTTATTAAATAATGTTGTATTTATGTTTTTAGATATTTTTACTCAAGGAAATATAGATCTTCCTTTTATTACCATTTTACTTATTAATTTTGTTACTTTTTTTAAAAATTATTATTTATTAATTATTTTTTTAATTTTAATTTTTATATTATTTTTAAAATTGATTAAAAGAAATTACAAAGTTAAATTATTTTTTGGAAAAATACTTTTTAAAATTCCATACTTTAAAACACATTATCAAAACTATATAACTTCAATTGTAGCAAAAAATCTTACAATTTTACTAAAAGGTAATATAAATATAATAGAAAGTTTAAATATTATAAAAGATTCTATGGAAAATGCGTTTGTAAAAAAACATTTAGAATTTTCCATAAAATCTATAAGCAAAGGAAATTTAATTTCAGATTCTATAAAAAATGATACAATTTTTAATTTTGCTTTTATAAGCATGTTATTTGTTGGAGAAAATTCTGAAAATTTAGTGGATATTTTAGAAAGTGCTACAGAATATTATGAACAAAAAATAAATTATTCAGTTGAAAAAATATTACAATATCTTCAACCTATTTTAATAATTTTAATATCTATTTTTGTCTCTTTCATAGTATTTTCTATAGCAATACCAATTTTTGATCTTTCAAACGGAATAACTATACAATAAAAATTTAATATAAAAAAAGCTTAGAATATAATATTTTTATTATATCCTAAGCTTTTTTTTAATTGTTTTTTAAAACTTCTTTTAATTTTTCGTAAATATAATCATCTATTGGCATTGATTCAATAAATGCATTTTCTCCATCTGGTAACATTATTCTAAAGAAGTTTATAATTAAATTTCCATCAACAATATAGTGATCATCTAAATGAAGAGGTGCAATATAAACTTTTAAAATTTCTTTTTTGTTATCTGGAAATTCTTTGTTTAATTTTTCAATAAGATGATTTACATTTAAAACTTTTATAGGTTTTGCCATCATATTTGGAAGTTCTAAATCTTCCATCATCCACATATTATTGTTCCAAAATCTTTTTTCTTCTTTAGTAGCATCAGAAAGTAATTCTCTATTTTGAATAGCAGAAAGTACTTTTCTTACAGATTCTTCATTGAAATTTTTTGTCATTATAGCTTTCATTGGATACATATTAGCAACATCTACAAAAAAGCTTTCAGCTACCTTTTCTTTTTCAGCTAATGCTGACCACAAATAAAGCATAGATTCAACAGCTTCTAAATTTAATTCAATTTGTTTAATCATATAATCCTCCAAAAATTTAATTCATTAATATAATTCTAAACTTTTTTTTCATAAAAATCAAGAGGAAAATCATTTTTATATAGAAATAAATTAAAAAAAATTGTTTACAAAAAAAAATATAAGTGATATAATGTATGTGTATTTTTTTTAATAGGAGGGATGAAATATGAAACCAGTTATAGGAATTTCAGGAAGCATTTTGATTAATAAAGGAAATGCTTTTTGTGGCTATAGAAAATCTTATGTTAATCAAGATTATGTAGAATCTGTATTGAGAGCAGGGGGGATTCCATTTATCATACCATTTAATGAAGATATGCAAGCAACAAAGGAAATGGTTGACAAAGTAGATGGAATTATTCTTTCAGGAGGACACGATGTTGATCCAAAAAATTATAATGAAGAACCACTACTTAAAATAGGTGAAATTTTTCCAGAAAGAGATGTTTTTGATATGACATTGTATAGATGTGCAGTCGAATCAAAAAAACCAGTATTGGGAATTTGTAGAGGCTTTCAAATTATAAACGTTATAGAAGGTGGAAATTTGTATCAAGATTTGTCATATGCAGATTTTGTAACAATAAAACATAATCAAGGAGACAATCCAACACAATCTACTCATTCAGTAAAATTAGAAGATGGAACTGTTTTAAAAACTATCTTAGGAGAAAAAACAAGAGTAAATAGTTTTCATCATCAAATTATAAAAGAAGTAGCAGATGGTTTTAAAATCGTTGCAAAAAGTCCAGACGGAGTTGTTGAATCCATTCAAAAAATTACAGATGATATGTTTGTTATGGGTATTCAATGGCATCCTGAAATGCTATCAAAAAATCGTAGTGAAATGCAAGAAATCTTTAATGTTCTTATAAAAAAAGTCATAGAATTTAAAAAATTAAAATGATAGGAGGAATATTATATGACTAACAAAAACAAAATGGGATTATTAAGTATAATTCTATTAGGGTTTAACTCGATCATAGGATCTGGTATTTTTCTATTACCAAATAAGGTAATGGCACAAGTTGGACCGTTTGCTCTTGTTGTAACAATATTTGATGCAATTTTGGTTATAAGTATAGCTATGTGTTTTGCTGAAGTTGGTGGTAAATTCAAAAAAAATGGTGGACCTTATGTATATGCAAAAGAAGCTTTTGGTGAATTTGTAGGCTTTGAAGTAGGATTTATGAAATGGGCAATATCTATAATTGCTTGGGCAACTATGACAGTAGGTTTTGCAGAAGCTCTAATGGCATTTTTACCAAAGGGAATTGTTTCTGATGTACACATTGCTAAAGCAGTAATTGTAACTATTATCGTAGTTTTACTTACAGCTATGAATTTATCAGGAATTAAGGCTTCAAAGATAATAAATAATATAGTAACAACAGGAAAGTTATTACCACTTATTATTTTCATTGCAGTTGGATTATTCTTTATCAATGGCTCAAACTTCAATCCATTTTTTATTCCTGGAACATTAAAAAATGGTACAGTTATGTCAAGTGGGGCAGCTATAGGAGCAGCAGCACTTACAATTTTTTATGCTTTTACAGGATTTGAAAGTATTGCAACTGCTGCAGAAGATATGCAAAATCCAGAAAAAGACGTTCCTAAAGCAATTTTACTTGTAATTTTATTTTGCTCAATATTTTATGTTGCTATCATAGGTATAGCTATTGGAATTTTAGGAAAGGATTTAGCAACAGAAGTAGCTCCAATACAAACTGCATTTGAAAGAACTATAGGAAATGTTGGAAAATATTTAGTAGGAGCAGGAACTTTAATTTCAATTGGTGGAATAAATATCGCTGCATCTATCGGTACTCCAAGAAGTGGATCTGCACTTGCAAATGATGGATTAATTCCAAGATGTATTGCAAATAAAAATTCAAAAGATGTTCCATATCTTGCAATTATAATTACAGGAATTATTACTTTAGCATTAGGTTTATATGGCTCTTTAGTTGGTTCATTTGCAATTTTAGCAGCAATTAGTGTTGTTTCAAGATTTGTACAATATGTTCCAACTTGTCTTTCAGTTATGATTTTAAGAAAGAAAAGACCAGATTTACAATCTAGTTTTAAAATTCCATTTGGATGGGGCATTCCTATTTTTGCTTCAATAGTAAGCTGTTGGTTATTATATAATGCAAGTAAACAACAACTTATAATAGGACTTGGTGGACTTATAATAGGAATTATAGTTTATTTCTTAATGAAAGTTTTTGCTAATAAAGAACAAGCTTAGAAAAATAAAAAAACAAAAAAGCCTTTTGGTGTTATTTTACCAAGAGGCTTTTGAATTTATCATCTTTTGTTTTATTTGTAAATAATTTATATATTTTTTCACTTTTTTCTTCAAGTTTTAGTTTTTTTTGACCATTTTCTGATAGAAGTTTAATATCTCTACTTTTTGAAATTATTTTAATGTTTGAGTTTTCTTTTATTTTTTTTAAAATATTTCTACCATTTTCATTAAAAGCTAAAGGTTTAATATATTCAAAATTTTCTTCAAAAAGTTTTTTTGTATTTTTATTTACATTTAATAAATAATTTAGTATAAATCTTTTTATTCTTACTTTTTTATACCTTTTACTTTGTAGTGTATCTAAAAGTTCTGGCATTGTAGAAGAGGTAAAAATATTCTTTTTTATTAGATTTAAAATGCCGTTTTCATAATTTACAATATTTTCTACATCTATATTGTTCTGTATTATATTATATTTTAAAATTTCCATTATTTTTTTTTCATCAGGTAAATTTTTATTTTTTATATTATTTGATAAAGCATCAAATGTTTCATTACATACAAAGTTTTTTATATCTTTTAAATTATTTTCATAAATAGCTTTTCTTATAGAGGTTGCACTTAATTGAAAATTTGAATGATAATCTTCGCTATTATAATTTTCTCCAACTCTTTTTATTGCTAATGGTTTTATTTTAGATTTTGTTAAATATAAATTTTTTATATATTCAATTGCTAAAATATTATTTGAAATGAAAAAATCTTCTTTTATTTTTCTAACATTACTTTCTTTATTAATTTCTAAACAAGCATCTTTAAATGCAACTGCATAACTAAATCCCTGTTTCATTTTTTTATTTATTAAAAAATTTATTTTTTCTTTATTATTTAATTGAAAGTTAGAGATATAAATTAAGTCTTTATAATTTTCACATTCATATCCAAAACATAAATTATCAACTATATTTAAACTATTTAAAATCTGTATAGCTCCTTTTGAAAAATTTTCTGCACTTTGCAAACTAAAATAAAATGGTAATTCTATAACCAAATCTATACCATTTTTTACTGCAATTTTTGCTCTTTGGTATTTATCTAATATTGAAATTTCACCACGCTGAACAAAATTTCCACTCATAATAACAACTACAAATGTATCAATTTTCTTTTTTAAACTATCTATTTGATATTTATGTCCTAAATGAAAAGGGTTATACTCTGTTATAATTGCTGTTATTTTCATAAATACCTCCTAAAAATTTTTACTAAATATAATTATATCATAACTGAAAGAAAAATTTTAAGTAAAATTTAAAATTGAAAAAAAATTTATTTTATGGTAACATTATATAAATATAATATTGACTAGGAGGTTTTTATGACACCACATAATAGAGCGATAGAAGGAGAAATTGCACAAACTGTTTTAATGCCAGGAGATCCTTTAAGGGCAAAATTTATTGCAGAAAATTTTTTAGAAAACTATACATTATTTAATGATGTTAGAGGAATGTTAGGATATACAGGAACTTACAAGGGAAAAAAAGTTTCTGTAATGGGAAGTGGAATGGGAGTTCCATCTATAGGAATATATTCTTACGAATTAATACATTTTTATAATGTCAAAAATTTAATTAGAATCGGATCTTGTGGAGCATACAGTGAAAAACTTAAATTATATGATGTTGTTGTAGCAATGAGTGCATCAACTGATTCTAACTTTGCTCATCAATATAAACTTGATGGAACATACTCTGCAAATTGTTCTTGGGAACTTTTAAGAAAAACTTATGAAGAATCAAAAAAACAAAATATAGATATTAATGTAGGTAACGTATTTTGTTCAGATATTTTTTATAATGCATCATCTGATGATTGGAAAAAATGGGCTAAAATGGGAGTACTTGCAGTTGATATGGAAAGTTATGCTCTATATTGTAATGCGAATTATGCAGGGGCAAATGCAATTACAATTTTGACAGTTTCAGATTCATTTCATTTTAACGAAAAGACAACAGCCGAACAAAGACAAAAAAGCTTTACTAAAATGATGAAGTTAGCTTTAGAAATAGCTTAAGGAGAAAATTATGCAGTTAAATAAATATATTGATCATACACTATTAAAACCAGATGCAAGCTATGAAATGATAGATAAATTATGCGATGAAGCAAAAAAATATAATTTTTATTCTGTTTGCGTAAATGGATGCCATGTAAAAAGATGTTTTGAAAATTTAAAAAACACATCCGTTAAAGTTTGCACAGTTGTAGGATTTCCGCTTGGAGCAATGACTACAAAAAGTAAAGTTTTTGAAGCAAAAGATGCTATGGAAAATGGAGCGACAGAAATAGATATGGTAATAAATATAGGAGCAGTAAAATCAAAAGATTTTGATTTTGTTTATAATGACATTAAAGCTCTTGTAGATATAACTAGAAAAAAAGCACTTTTAAAAGTTATAATTGAAACTTGCCTTTTAACAGACGAAGAAATTGTCGAAGTTTCAAAACTTGTCGTTAAATCGGGTGCAGAATTTGTAAAAACATCAACAGGATTTAGCACATCTGGAGCAAATGAACATGTAGTTTCTCTTATGAAAAAAACAGTTTTAGACAATGCCAAAGTAAAAGCAAGTGGAGGAATTAGAGATAAAGTAACTGCTTTAAAAATGATAGAATTAGGAGCAGATAGACTTGGAGTAAGTGCAGGTGTTAAAATAGTAACTGAAAAATAAAATATAGAAATTTTTAAGTTATACAAAGCATTTTTATTTAAAATATAAATTTATAAATGGAGAAAAAATGAAAAATAATTTTATAAAAATAAAAAATAACAGTGAAATTTATTTAGCTGGAGGATGCTTTTGGGGTGTTGAAGCATATTTTTCAAAAATACATGGCATAGTAGATACAACCGTAGGATATGCTAATGGAAATACAGAAAATACAAATTATGAAATGATTAAAATAACACATCATGCAGAAACGGTTCATATAAAATATGATATAGAAAAAATTTCTCTTGATGAAATTTTACAATACTATTTTAAAATTATAGATCCAACAAGTATAAATAAACAAGGAGAAGATATAGGAAATCAATATAGAACAGCGATTTATTATACAAATGATGAAGATAAACAAATCATTTGTAAATTTATTGAAAATAAGAAAGATGAATTTGATAAACCTATAGTAGTTGAAGTAGAAAAATTAAAAAATTTCGTAATAGCAGAACAATATCATCAAGACTATCTTAAAAAAAATCCAAACGGTTATTGTCATATTAATCTTAATATATAATAATAGTATATGAATATTAAAAATAAAAAAATATTTAAAATTAAAAAAACTACCATAAAGAAGGTAGCTTTTTTTATAAGTAAAGCGTATAAATATGTAAAATAAAAATTATTATGTAAAATTAATAAAAAATTTAAAAAAAATTTAAAAATATAAAATAAGAAAATGAAATATTTTTTATAAAAAAAATTATTTTTAACAAAGTTTTTCTTTTAATAAAAATAAATAGACATGAAAAGGTATGGCTAAATTTTAATCGTTTTCAAGAAATTATAATTAATTAAAAAATTTACAAAAATATTATGATTTAAAAACATTATGTAAAGACTAAAATAAATTACATAAATAAAATAAAATTAAAAAAGTTTTCCTAAAAAGCTATTGACAAACATAATATAAAGGTTTATAATGTAGATAACAAATTTGAAGGAGGTATTATATGAAATTATTATTTGGCTTCGTATTACTTGAATCCGGTTTAGCTGATACTATCAACAAAATAAACGATTTTATTTCAAGTAATATATTAATGTATGGTTTGTTATTTGCAGGACTTTTCCTTTCGATTTTATTAGGATTCCCTCAAATAACAAAAATTGGAAAAGCTTTTAAGCTTGTATTTGGTGGACTTTTCAAAAAACAAGGACCTAAAGAAAAAGGTTCAATGTCTTCATTCCAAGCTTTAGCAACTGCAGTAGCTGCACAAGTAGGTACTGGTAACGTTGCAGGGGTTGCAACAGCACTTACTGCTGGTGGACCTGGAGCAATCTTTTGGATGTGGGTTTCAGCATTCTTTGGAATGTCAACTATATTTACTGAAGCTGTTTTAGCTCAAAAATATAGATCTAAAATTGATGGTGATTTAGTAGGTGGACCTGCTTATTACATTTCAAAAGGTTTAGCAAAAACAGGAGCTTTTGGAAAGTTTTTAGCTGGATTTTTCTCAATAGCTATCATATTAGCCTTAGGATTTATGGGTAATGCTGTTCAATCAAATTCAATAGCATCAGGTATCAAAGGTATCAAAGGATTAGGTGGAATTAATCCTGCTATAGTAGGAGTTATCGTAGCTATACTTGCTGCATTGATTTTCATGGGTGGAATTAGTAGAATTGCAAAATTTGCTGAATTAGTAGTTCCTGTAATGGCAGTTGTTTACATACTTGGAAGTATCGTTATCCTATTTATGTACGCAGATAAGATTGTACCTACTTTTTCTTGGATCTTTAAGAGTGCATTTAACGGAACTGCAGTAACTGGCGGTATTTCAGGTGCTGTTGTAAAAGTAGCCGTTCAAAAAGGTGTTGCTAGAGGTCTTTTCTCTAACGAAGCTGGTATGGGTTCTACACCACATGCACATGCTGTTGCTCATGTAAAGCATCCTGCTGAACAAGGTTTAACAGCAATTATCGGAGTATTTATAGATACAATTTTAGTTTGTACTGCAACAGCTCTTGCAATCTTATTAACTGGTGCATACAACACAGAAGTTTCAAAAGGAAAATTCTTAGAAGGTGCTCAATTAACTCAAGGTGGATTTAAATTAGCTTTTGGTGAAGGCGGAGCAATATTCTTAGCAGTTTGTTTATCATTCTTTGCATTTACTACAATAATTGGTTGGTATTACTTTGGTGAAGCAAATATTAAATACTTATTTGGTAAAAAAGGACTTTTACCTTACAGAATAATTGTTATAATTTGTATTATAGCTGGTTCTTTAGGAGAAGTTGCTATAGTTTGGTCACTTGCTGATATCTTTAATAGTTTGATGGTATTACCTAACCTTATAGCTATTATTTGGTTATCATTCGAAGCAAGAGATATTATGAAAGACTACAAAACAAAATTAGAAGAAGGAAACGTAACTTACGACTATATGGTAAAATAGCTTAAACATTAAACACAAAAAAGGGGTATGTTAGTAAACATATCTCTTTTTTGTTGTTTAATTTTATTTTTTTTTGATATAATAATATTGTAAGTATTTATTTAAGATTTTATAGTTCAAGTAAAGAATATATTGAGGTGAGTTTATGGATATTTTTCAAGCAATCGAACAAAGGCATTCTGTTAGAGATTATTTAGAAAAAGAAATAGAAGATGAAAAAATTAAGATATTAAATGAGAAAATAAAAAACTGTAATGAACTTAGTGGATTAAGTATTCAACTTATTAGAAATGAAAAAAGTGCATTTAGTGGTTTTTTTGCAAAGTGCAGTAAGTTTAAAAATGTTAAAAATTATATTGCAATGGTTGGCAAAAAAAGTGAATATTTAGATGAAACAATTGGATATTTTGGTCAGAAAATTGTACTTCAATGTCAAATGCTTGGACTTAATACTTGTTGGGTCGGACTTAAATTTATTACAAAGAATGCAAAATGTATTGTTAAAAAAGATCAAAAAATTGTTTGTCTAATTGCATTTGGATATGGTAAGACAAATGGTGTTAAGAGTAAAGGTAAAAGTTTTGAAAAAGTAACTAAAGTAGTTAAAAGCAACTGTTCAATTGATAAGTGGTTTAAAAATGGAGTTTATTATGCCCTACTTGCACCGACAGCTTTAAATCAACAAAAATTTTTGTTTACTTTAGATGGAAATTTTGTAAGTTTAAATGAAACTGGTGGTGTAATGTCAAAGGTTGATTTAGGAATTGTAAAGTATCATTTTGAAATTGGAGCAGGTGTGGAAAATTTTAACTGGAAATAGGTAGATTTATGAAAGATTTAGATATAAGAGAAATTTTAATTTTAAATTGTATAGTTTACACAAATGATTTTTGTAAAAATATACTTAGCAAAAATGTAATAGGAAAAAATGTCTATAGCTGGGCGTGTGAATTTAAATATAGTATTTATGATGACGGGCATTTACCTGGAGAAATTTCAAAAGAAGAATTTTTAAATATTATCTATACTATAAAAAATTGTAAAGAAATTTTTGAAAATATAACAATTTTAGATATAGAAAATAGTGTTTGTGGTAATGAAGATGGAACAGATAGGGTTGTAAATGTTTTGTTTTCTTATTTTGATAGTTTGATTTTTGTTTTTAAAGGAACTTCTGGAAGTTTAGAATGGTTAGATAATGCTATTGGAGCTTGTAATAGCACAACGGATACAAAACAACAGCTTCAAGCACTAAAATATTTTGATGATTGTATTTTGAAATTTTCTAATTATAAATCTATAATAGTTTCAGGACATTCAAAAGGTGGAAATAAAGCAAAGTATATTGCTGTTAAACGAGGAAATTTAGAAAAGTTAAAAAAGGTATATTCTTTTGAAGGTCAAGGTTTTAATAAATCATTTTTAAAAAAATATAAAGATGAAATAGAAAGAAACAAAGAAAAAATTGTAAATATTTCTAATGAATATGATTTTGTAAATATTATATTATTTTCCGTATCTGAAAACAATATATATATTAAGTCTAATGCAAATTTTGGAAAAAATGATTCTACAAAAAAAGAAATTACTCATAAATATAGGGCAATGCACTCTCCGTATTCTATGTTTGATGATTCTTGTGATATACTTAAAATCAATAAAGAAGTTAATCAAAGTGAAATTATGAAAAATATGAATAAATTATTAAATTTTTTATCTACAAATATGGAAGATAGAGATAATAAATTTTTATATTATACTTTAGCAACATACATGATTAAGAATGATTTAAAAGCATATAAACAGTTAAATTTAAAGACTCCTAAAGGATTTTTTAAAAGATTGTTTTCTCTTATAAAAGAGTTTAACAAAAAAGATGAAACTTTAACTTTTATGGAGATAATAGCTCTATTAAAACCATTTTTTGAAGATTTAGGATCAAGTATAATTACTAATGTTTTTACATCTAAAGGCAAGAAGTATTTTTTTGCTAATATACATTCAAATGATAACAACGAAGATGCATCTTTTATAGAAAAGATTAAAGATGGTTTTGATTATAGTGCATATATAGAAAAGATTGAAGATGAAAAATATAATATCAAAAGAAATTTAAAAAAATTTAAGAAAAAATTTAAAAAAATTATTAAAAGAAATTTTAATTTTGATAGTTATAGAAATTTTTTAAAAAATAATAAAATTTTAAAATTTAAAGAAAAAAATAAATTAAAAAAATAAATTAAAAAAAT
>KQ959650.1 GCA_001552895.1 Tissierellia bacterium KA00581 | reverse complement strand
AATATTAAATAAAAAATGTTGTAAAAAATTATATGTTTTTGTTTAATATTTTAAGATTTTAGTAAAAAATTTTAAATTTTTTGTTAAAAAGTATTGAAAAAAATTTTTTATTTGGTATAATATTCTTGTTTAATAAAAGAGTATTATTTGTTTAATATAATGTGTTTTTTAAATGGAGATAAATATGGAAATAGGAGAAAAGATAAAAAATTTAAGAACTATTTTAGGACTTACTCAAGAAGAACTTGCAGAAAGGGCAGAGCTTACAAAAGGCTTTATTTCTCAGCTTGAAAGGGGTCTTACATCTCCTAGCGTAAGCTCGCTTGAAGATGTTTTAGAAGCTCTTGGAACAAACATTTCAGACTTTTTTAAAGAAGAAAAAAATGAAAGGGTAGTTTTTTCAAAAAAGGACGCTTTTGAAACTATTTTTGAAAATGGAAAAAGTAAATTAGAATGGATAGTTCCAAATGCACAAAAAAACAAAATGGAACCTATAATAATAACACTAGATAGTGAAAAAAGTTTTTCTAGAACGTATGAACCTTTTGAAGGAGAAGAGTTTGGTTATGTTTTAAAAGGTAAAATAGAGTTAAAACTCGGCTCTGAAATATACATTTTAAAAGAGGGACAATGCTTTTATACAACTGGAAATTTTAAAAGAAGTATACATAATTTGTCTAAAAAAGAATCTAAAGTTTTGTGGATAACAAATCCACCAAGTTTTTAATTTAAGGAGGAAATGTAATTGAATCACGCAGTAGAATTAGTTAATGTAAACAAGTCATTTGGAAATAATCTAGTACTTGATAATATGAATTTATATATAAGAGATAAGGAATTTTTAACACTTTTAGGTCCATCTGGTTGTGGTAAGACTACAACTTTAAGGCTTATAGGAGGCTTTGAAACTGCTACAAGTGGGAAAATTTTATTTGAAGGTAAAGATATTTCTAATATTCCTGCATATGAAAGAAATATAAATACAGTTTTTCAAAAATATGCACTTTTTCCAAATATGAACGTTTATGAAAATATTGCATTCGGTCTTAAAATAAAGAAAATTGAAAAATCAATTATAAACGAAAAAGTAAAAGAAATGTTGCGTCTTGTAAATTTAAAAGGCTTTGAAAAAAGATCTATACAATCTTTAAGTGGAGGACAACAACAAAGAATAGCAATCGCAAGAGCTTTAGTAAATGAACCTAAGGTTTTATTGCTTGATGAACCACTTGGAGCTTTAGATTTAAAACTTAGAAAAGATATGCAAGTAGAACTTAAAAACATTCAAAAAAGAGTAGGTATTACATTTGTTTATGTAACACATGATCAAGAAGAAGCTCTTACTATGAGTGATACAATAGTCGTTATGAATGAGGGTAAAATTCAGCAAATAGGAACTCCTTTAGATATATATAACGAACCTAAAAATGCTTTTATTGCATCGTTTATCGGTGAAAGTAATATTTTAGATGGCGTTATGAATGAAGATTTTGTTGTAAGTTTTTCAAATAGAAAATTCAAATGCGTTGACAAGGGCTTTTTACCAAATGAAAGTATAGATGTTGTTATACGACCAGAAGATTTAGAACTTGTTGATGAAAAAGATGCACAACTTACAGGTATTGTAAAATCAGAAGTCTTTAAAGGAGTACATTATGAACTTCTTGTTAGAGTTGATGACTTTGATTATATGGTGCATTCAACAATTACAAAACCTATCGGCTCAAAGGTAGGTCTTAATATTTTACCTGATAATATTCATATCATGAAAAAAGGAGCAAAAGAAGTGTAGATGAAATTTAAAAAATTTGCATATCCATACATAGTATGGCTTATAATTTTTATAGTAGTACCTTTAATTTTTATAGCTAAATATTCTATAAACGCTCAAGAAGAAGATTTTATATTTTCACTAGAACATTATAGACGTTTTTTTAATCCGCTATATCTTAAAGTGCTTTTTAAATCAATTACAATGGCAGTTTACTCAACACTATTATGTCTTTTAATTGGATATCCATTTTCCTACTTTTTAACAAAGTTTAAACTTAAAACTAGAAGCACTTTGATTTTACTTGTTGTAATTCCAATGTGGATGAATTTTCTACTTAGAACATATTCTTGGATAAATATTTTAAGCAAAAATGGAATTTTAAATTCAATTTTAAAGTTTTTTTCTCTTCCAACAATAAATATAATGTATTCAAAAACTGCTATATTACTTGGAATGGTATATAATTTTTTACCTTTTATGATTTTGCCAATTTACACTACATTGATAAAAATAGAAAAAGACTACATAGAAGCATCTTATGACCTTGGGGCAAATAGAGTAAAAACTTTTACAAAACTTATTTTCCCTATGAGTTTACCTGGAGTTATAACAGGAATTACAATGGTGTTTATCCCTGCAATATCGACCTTTGAAATAGCAGCACTATTAGGAGGAAATAAAGAAAATTTAATCGGAAATATAATTGAACAACAATTTAGAGTTACAGGAAATTGGAATTTTGGTTCGTCAATGAGTATGGTACTTTTAGTTTTGATTTTAGTTTCTCTTTTTGTTATGAATAAATTTGATCCTGAATATGAAAAGGAGAAAGCATATGGAAAAAAAGCTTAGAAAATTTTATATTGCACTTGTTTTTATATTTATTTATGCACCCATTTTCGTCCTTATATTGTATTCATTTAACGATTCAAGGCTTAAGGGAAGTTTTACAAAATTTACTTTTAAATGGTATATAGAACTTTTTAACGATAAAGAAGTATTAACATCACTTTACTATACAATTGTCGTTGCAGTTTTAACTACTATAATTTCAACTTTTATAGGAACAGTTACATCTATAGGAATAAGATATATGAATAGGTCGTCAAAATTTATAATTTTAAATTTAAACTACATACCTGTTTTAAATCCAGATATTGTAATAGCACTTTCTCTTATGGTTTTATATAAAGTTTTTGGCATAGACTATGGATTTTTAACATTACTTACATCGCATATAGTTTTTACTTGCCCTTATGTTATCTTATCTGTCTATCCTAAACTTAAAGCTATGAATAAATTTTTGCCAGAAGCTGCAATGGACCTTGGAGCAACACCTTTTTACGCTTTAAGAAAAGTTATTTTACCAGAAATAAAACAAGGCATCTATGCAGGCGCATTACTTGTATTTACTCTTTCACTTGATGACTTTGTAATAGCTTATTTTAACAGTGGAAATGGCGTTGTTAATTTAAGTACACAAATTTATTCCATGGCAAGAAAAGGAATAAATCCTTCCATAAACGCACTATCAACGCTTATGTTTTTAGCTATGCTTATTTTACTTGTTGTTATAAATAAAAAAAGCAAAGAAGGAGTACTTTATGACTAGAAAAAAATTTATTTATAATCTACTTTTTTCTTTTCTTCTAGTTTTTTTATTAGCATCTTGTAGAAAAAAAGAAGAAAATGTAGTAAATATGTATAATTGGGGGCAATACATCGACAAATCAGTTCTTGATGAATTTACCAAAGAAACAGGTATTAAAGTAAACTATGAAACTTTTGTTACAAATGAAGATATGTATCTAAAAATAAAACAAAACCCAAATAGTTACGATATAGTCGTTCCATCAGATTACATGATAGAAAAGATGATAAAAGAAAATATGCTTTCAAAACTTGATAAAACTAAATTAAAAAATTACAAAAACATAGATAAGAAATTTTTAAATAAAGATTATGACAAAACTTCAGAGTATTCCGTTCCGATGTACTGGGGAACTGTTGGAATTTTATATAATAAAAATTTAATAAAAGATAAAATTACATCTTGGAGTGATCTTTTTAATCCGAAATATAAAGACGATATAGTAATGCTTGATAGCTCAAGAGATAGCTTAGCTGTAGCACTTATAAAAAACGGATATTCAATGAATACAAGAGATAAAAAAGAACTTGAAATTGCAAAAAAAGATTTAATAGAACAAAAAAAATATGTTTTAGCATATCTTGTTGACGAAACAAAAGACAATATGATACTTGAAAATGCAAAAATTGCCGTTATGTATTCAGGAGATGCGACAGATCTTGTAGAAATGGATGAAAAGTTTGTCTATGTAAAACCAAAAGAGGGGACAAATCTTTGGTTTGATTCTATGGTCATTACAAAAAATGCACAAAACAGAGAAAATGCCTATAAACTTATAGACTTTTTGATAAGAAAAGATATATTAGAAAAAAATATGGAATATACTCACTACGCAGTACCAAACGAAGAAATAATTGAAAAAAATGACCTTGTAAAGTCAATATCTAATGTAGATGAAAAATATTTTAAAAAAATGGAAGTTTTTAAAGATCCATCCGATTTTGTAAAAGAATATGACAATATTTGGACAGATGTAAAATCAGCAGACTAATAGTAATAAAATATATACGATTATTTCCTTTTTGATAATTTTAATTAAGGTAAATAATATGTGAAATTAAATTTTCTCTTTGATGATTTTCTAAGGTGAATTTAATTATAAGTTTTTGTTAATTTAATTAATGTAAATAATCGCAAAATAAAAAATGATGTGTATCAAAACGAATCTCGTAATGAACACATCATTTTTATTTTTTATTTTTTATTTTTTATTATTTAAATCTTTTTTTTAAATGTACAACAGCTACTACAAGTCCTGAAAGTAAAGAAGTATTTATTAATAATACATTATTTGATATTCCAGTTTGTGGAAGATTTTGTTGTTTCTTATCTACAGACTCAACTGTTTTTTTCTTCTTATCTACATGCTTAACTGGTTTTTCAGGTTCAACTGGTTGTTCAGGAGGTGTTGGATTAACTGGTGGGTTAGGATTAACTGGTGGGTTAGGATTAACCGGTGGGTTAGGATTAACCGGTGGGTTAGGATTAACTGGTGGGTTAGGATTAACCGGTGGGTTAGGATTAACCGGTGGGTTAGGGTTAACTGGTGGATTTGGGTTTACTTGTGGTGTTTCTGGATCTGTTTGAGTTGAAGAATTAGAAACTTGCTTTTCTGCCTTTTTATATTTTGCATAGTAAGTTATATCTTTAGTAACTTTTGTGCTTTTTATAGTATCTTCTGGAACTATATTTTTAGTTAAATCTACAAACCAACCTACAAATTTAAATTCACCTTTTTCAGTAACGGTAGGAATTTTATTAACCATTTCTCCATAAAAAATTTCTTGTGTTGAACTAGCGTTACCTTCTATTAGTCCTTTTTCTATGTTAGTTGCAAAAGTTACATTTACTTTTTTACGATCCCATACAGCTTTAAATCTTAAATGATCAGTAGCTTTTATATTTAAAGCTTCTTCTTGTGTATAAACTTTACCTGAAGTATCGCCTACTAAGCTCCAGCCTTTAAATATATATCCTTTTTCTTTTTCAGCATCACTTAAAGTTGGAACTTCTAAAGCGTTTAATCCAGTTTGATTTGCATTATCTCCATAATATATACCAATATGAATTGCATATTTTACTCCTCTGTATGTATAGAAACCATTACCTCCTGTGTAATATATAGCTGTTTTTTTATCAGCTGATAAATCACATTGATCACTAATAGTTGGTTTAGTAAATGTTCCTACATCTGTTATAGTTCTAAGACCATATGCTTTAGGTTCAAAAAAAGCTTTAAGAGAAACTTTTTGATTTTGTTCTGTAATTTCAAATTCATAAAGAGGATCATTTGTAGTAATAGTATTATTTGTTTCAGCTAATGCGTATGCTCCTAATAAAACATAATGATCTCCTTCAAGAGTTACTTTAATCTTATATTTTCCAGGCTTTAAATCACTAAAAAGATATTCTTTATTATCTATATTAGCATTATCAAGTGTTTTAATTAAAGTAGTTCCATCTTCTTTAAATAATTCAGCTTTAAGTTGTGCTGTTCTTCCGACTCCAGCTATATTAGTGTGAATGCCTCTCATAAATTTAGGGTATTGTGAAACAGTTCTAAAAGCATCATTGGTAAGTTTATAACCGTCTAATTTTAAACTACCACTTTCAAATTTCCATATTGCTTTTAAAGTAGTGTCTTTATCTACAGTTATTTGTTCATTTGGCTGTTTAATATTTTGTGCATCATCGCCAACTTGCCAGCCTGCAAAAGCATACTTATAAGTTTTATTTCCATAAGTAAAAGTTGGCTTCGGTAAAGTGAATTTACCATCAGCATCTGTTTTTTGACTTTGCATATCTCCAGTTGCATTAGGAGCATTTTTATCAAATTTAATATTTGATTCTTTTGCAAATATTAAATTAAAAGAAAGACAAACAAACACCGCTAAAGATAAAAAGAAAGTCAAAAATTTTAAATTTTTGTTAGATAATTTTCTTATCATTTCTACATCTCCTTTAATAATAATTTTTTCATATGATTATGAAAATATAAAAATATATTAATAAAATATTAATATGTTTAAATAAATAAGATATTAAAAATATTAATATATTTTAAATTACTTAATTATAACATGCGGGGGGGGCTTGTCAACTTTAAATTATCACTTTAATTAATTTTAGTTATATTTTAAAAAAATTAAAAAATATAGATTATAAAAATTTAATTAATAAAATAACTTTAAATTAAAAATTTTATTAAAAAATAAAATAAAATAGATTTTATATTGAATTATGGATATTTTTAAATTAAAAATTGTTTTTATAGTATTTTAAAAAAGTGCTATAAAAAACTTGACAATTTATATATATGTATATATAATTGGTAAAAGGGTATTTATTTTTAGTATTCATTGAAAGGAGAAAAAAGGTGCAAAATCAATTTTTTAAAAAAAGAATTTTATCATTTTTATTAGCAATTATCATGATCGCCGGTTTTTTACCGTTTAAACACATTTCTAATGCTGATGTAAAGGCAAGTGAAATTTATCTTGATAGTAAAAATGGTGATGATAATAATGACGGTAGCAAAGACAAGCCGGTTAAAACTTTTGCTAAGGCAATTGAAAAGGCAAAAGACGGAGATACGCTTAATGTTGTAAGCCTTACTGAAACAAATATAACAGTTAATAAAAAAATAACATTAAAATTTCTTGAAGATGTAACTATGCAAGGCAGTGGAACTGCAATTGAATTAAAAGAAGGTTCTCATCTTTGTGTAGCTGAAGGAAAAACACTTAATATTAGTGATTATAATAAAGGAATTTTAGTAGAAAAAGGAGCAGAGATAAACGACGGAAATTATGTATTTAAATTTCCTAAAAGTGCTTTTGCTTTTGAAACAAGTGGAAATATTGTAGGAACAAGTAAAGACAAGCTTAAAATGGACATAACAAATGGATATTTTATGTTTCATAGTAAAGATAATGAATTAAGAAATGCTACTATTAATCAAAGATATGATAACAATAACTGGGAACTTTATGAGTGGAGTGGATTTAAAGCTTTTAATTCAGAGATAAATTTGTATAGACTACCAGTAGATTTTAAAAGTCCTTTATACCTTGACAACACAAAATTTGTAATTGACGGAACAGGTGTAAGGTATGAAACAGGAGCTTTCTTTGAAAATGCTTGGGAAGCAGGGGATTTTCATTTTACAAACAATTCTATTTTTGAGGTAAAAAACTTCAACGTGCATTGGAGAGGAAAAGGCATCACTTTAGGTAATGGCTATAAAGTTTTGGTAGATAAAGGTTCTAAGATAATTGTAAAAAATAATAAAAATGGCGGATTTAATGCAAATGAAGGTATAGCAACATTCAATGGAGGCTATCTTGAAGGAGATGGACATAGCGGTTCATTATTTGGTGCACAAGATAAAGCAAATACTAAGATAGTTTTTGGGGCAGATTCGGTTGTAAATACACCGATGAAATCAGACTCTGATAATGGACTTGGTCAAACTGGAACAAACTATATTGTAATAGGTGGTTCACACAAAGTTAAATACTCTCCTAACTATCAAGGAGGACTTGCAATTCCAGTTAATGGAGAAGAAAATGGTAATGAAAAACTTACTTGGTTTCAATTAAAAGATAACAGTATAGATAAGCTTGCTCCAATTAATAAAAATGGAAAAACTTATGATTATTCTGTAAAAAATCCATCTGATGATGGCAATAAATATGTTTGGACTCCAAAAGCTAAAGTAACTTTTAAATTAAATAATAATGATGCAAGTTTTGCTGATAAGACTAATGAAGATAAAGAGTTTAAGACAATAAGAGGCTATAAACTTGACGATGTTGTAGGAAATGTTAATCCTGGTAATCCAACAGATAAAAATGGGGTTAAATTTTTAGGTTGGTTTTACAAGACAGATAAAGGCGAAGAAAAAGCATTTGATTGGAATGACAAACTAAACTCTGACATAGAGGTTTACGCAAAATGGGAAAGAAAAACAGTTATTTATCATAACGGAGCTGGTAAAGACTATATATCTTCTGTAAGTAAAGATGCAAAAGATATAGAAGTTTTATCTTTTGATGATATCTTAAAAGAAAAAGCTGACTTTAAAGTAGAAGGTAAAAAATTTATAGGCTGGACAATAGCACCTGACGGAAGTGGAAAAGTTTATAACAAAAAAGAAAAAATAGATTTTACTAAAGGACAAAGCCAAATAGACCTTTACGCAAAATATATTGATGATGAATATAAAGTTTCTTTTTCAGCAAATGGCGGAGCTTTTAGTGAAAATTCAATTTTTAAAACTAAAACAGATGTCTTTACCATTGAAAAAGATAAAAACGGCGGAGATGTTGCAGTACTTAAGAAAACCGCAAAATACAATGATAAGTTATTTGATTTACTAAATGGACTTGACCATAACAAATTAAAACCAGATAAAGATGCAACAAAAACTGGCTTTGTTATTGGAAATAAGGATAACTGGTCAACTACAGCAGAACCTGGCGGAGCTGGAATAAGATTTGATGATCATAAGTTTTACTTCTTTAATACTCCAGGTAAAAATCCACAAATAACTAAAGACACAACTTACTATTTAACTTGGAAAGATGATCCGAATATTCCTAATTAAAATAAAATTTCTTTACAAGAAACAATTGACTCTGACATTTGGTCAGACAGTAAAGAAACAAGTAAAGATATAAAAATCATTTCTGAAAATAAAGAATTTGCTTTGACAGGCGAAGTAAATGTATCTTCTATAAAAAATAAAATGAATACAATTGAGGGAATGTTTAAAAAAGGAGAAAAAGATTTTGATAAAATTTCCCTAACTGGAACAAAATCAACATTTACTGCTACTTTAATTTTACCTAAAGAAGTAGAAGCTCCTAAAAATTTACAAGTAGAAGCTAAAGGACTTGGAGATTGTTTTGAAGTTAGTGATACAAAAGTAAATGGACAAAAAATAACTGTAACATTTAAACTTAAAGAAGGAATGACAGATTATAAAAAATTAAAAGATGCAGTTTTATCTACAGGTGGTAAAGATAATACACTTTCAGTAACGGTTAGTGGGCTAAAATTAAAAGATTTTGATAAAATAACAAACGGCGAAAAATTTACGATTAAAGGAGAAGTTAAAGGAGAATTTTCTTCAGTAGCAAAAGAAGGAGATACAATTAAAAAATTCGACTTTAAGTGGACTGGTAACCAATCAAAAGAAGGAAAAGATGTAGAAGCAAAAGATGATTCTACTATCCAATATACAATAATGGTTTCAAAACCTGTTCAATTAACTCTTGGTGGCGATTTACTTGTTAAGTTGGCTAACGAAAACTACGATACAGAACATGATAGTATTTATCCAGTAGATAAAGAGGACTTTTTAACATTTGACGGAAAACTTGATGTTTCATCAATTAAAAAACAAATACAATCTTTAAAAGATGACTTTGATAAAAACAACAATAATACTTCAAATGAAATAACAACTAAAGATGTTAAAAGTGAATTTATAGCAGAGCTTACAGTTCCAGAAGGATTAGAAATACCAAAAGACTTAAAAGCTACTTTAACTGAAAATAATCTTTTTAAAGTTGAAAGCACAGTAGTTGATGGAAATAAAATCACTGTTAAAATGACTTTAAAAAATGAAAATTATACTAAATTTACTGATTTATATACAGATGTAACAAGTGTTTCAGATATATTAGATTTAGAAATTCCAAATATTAAAGTAAAAGATACAGCTAAAGGTAATTTAACAGTAAATGGAAAAGTAACAGGTACATTTATAGGATCCGCAACAACAAAAGATTTAAATACAAAAGTATTTAATTATAAATGGACTGCTACTCAAATTAAAGACGGAAAAGACTTCACTCAAAGTGAAGATGATAATGACTCAATTAATCTTACAGTTAATCTTCCACAAGAACTTACCTTAGGTGGAGATATTTTAATAGGTGATGATACTGAACATAATGATCTTCATGAAGTAAAACGAGGAGAAAACCTTGAATATACTGGCAGACTTGATGTAAGCAGTATTAAAAACCAAATAAAACTTTTAAAAGAAAATTATAAAGGAAATTCTGACGCGATAAAAACAGAGAATATAAAAAGTGAATTTATAGCAGAGCTTACAATTCCTGAAGGTTTAGAAATACCAAAAGACTTAAAAGCTACTTTAACAGAAAATAATTTATTTGAAATAAAAAATGGTGATGTTAAGCGTGATAAAAATAAAATCATTGTTAAAATGACTTTAAAAAATGCAAATTATACTAAATTTTCTGATTTATATACAGATGTAATAAGCGTTCCAGATACCTTAGATTTGAAAGTTAAAAATATCAAAGTTAAAGACGATGTTAAATCAAATGATAAGCTAACAGTTATAGGAAAAGTTATAGGAAAATTTACAGGAGTCGCAACTAATGAATCTTCTAAAAAAGAAGTTTATAATTTTAAATGGACTGCAGAACAAATTGAAGATGGAAAAGACTTTTTAATTAAAGATCAAAAAGATAATAAAACAATTCAATATACAGTAATTGTAAAAAAAGAAAACCAAGTTCCATCTCCTATTCCAAATCCAGATGAAAATCCTAACGAAAATCCGAATGAAAATCCAGATGAAAACCCTAACGAAAATCCAGAAGATAAACCTTCAGCTAATAAAAAACAAAAACTTGTAAAAACTAATATTTCACAATCTTCAATATTATTAGTTTTAGCAAGTGGAGCTTTAATATCATTTGTAAAGAAAAAGAAAAAATAAATTTTATATAATTACAATATTATATTGTTGTTTATTTTTTTATAATTTAAATTTTGGTAAATAATTATAAAATTAAATTTTCTCTTTGATAATTTCTTTAAAGTAAATTTAATTATAAGATTATTCTCATTTTGATAATTTAATTAAGGTAAATAATCATGAAATTAAATTTTCTTTTTGATAATTTTCTAAGGTAAATTTAATTATAAATAAAAGCCATGAAAATCTAAAAGGTAGAATTTATTTTTTATTTTACCAAAAGT
>KQ959649.1 GCA_001552895.1 Tissierellia bacterium KA00581 | reverse complement strand
AATTTAGAGCTTTATTATAAAAACAATAAGGCTATAATTACTTTTTTTCATATAGGAAAAAAGTTAAGTTATGAAATTTATTTTGATAGAAAAATTTTTAATGATAATTATAAGAATTTGGAAAATTTAAAGAGTAAAAATTTTTATAGAATTTAAAAAATGCTGTGAAAAACTCACAGCATTTTTTTATTCTGTATATTTTAATATTAAATTTTTTGCAGCCAATGTTTCATCTGGCCTTTTGATTTCTGTATTATGTGGTGCATCATGAACTATTTGTGGATTTTCTCTTGCTTCTTTTGCAATTTCTATTAACGCATCTGCAAAGCCATCAAGTGTATCTTTAGATTCAGTTTCTGTAGGTTCTATCATCATAGATTCGTTTACTATCAATGGGAAGTAAACTGTTGGTGGGTGATATCCCATGTCTATAAGTCTTTTTGCTACATCTAAAGTTACTAAACCATTTGGATTTTTAAGACCTGCAAGAGTAAATTCATGTTTAAATTTAACATTTAAAGGAAGATTGTAATCGTCCTTTAATCTATTTGCAAGATAATTAGAATTTAATACTGCATAATCACTTGCAACTTTAAGTCCATCTGATCCAAGTGCTAAAA
>KQ959648.1:13631-19467 GCA_001552895.1 Tissierellia bacterium KA00581 | reverse complement strand
ATTAATGTGTCCAGTTTTTTGGGTACACATCAAATTTCTCACAGCTTATTTTTTTTGCTTTTCAGCACTTTATTAGTTATTATTAAAGGTAATTTTATTAAACTATTTTCTTCTTTTCTTAAAAGATACTGCTGATACCACTAAAGATGCAAGTGCAAATAAAGAAGAAGTAGCTTGTATATTTGTTTTTGGCATTTTATTTTTATTGTCATCTTTATTATTGTTGTTTTTATTGCCATCTTTATTATTATTGTTGTTATTGTTATTATTGTTGTTTTCGTTATTTTGAACAACTATTGTAGTTTTTGTAAAACCTTCTTTAAACTTAAACTTAAATTCATGAGAACCTTCTTTTAAATTCTTAGAAAAATCTTCATTAAAACTTATAATTGTACTTCCTCTTTTTAAAGTGTAATTTGAAGAAGAAATAAGCTTTCCATCTAGATAAACTCCTTTAAAATCAGCTACATCTGTTGAAATTCTAAAAGAAATTCTCTTTTGTTTTGATTTATCAAAAACTTGACTTTTTCCATTTAACACTTTAATATCATTGTTTTCTGTGTTTTCCTTTTTTTCTTGTTCTATTTGTGCATTAAGAGCCATGATTTGAGATTTAACTTTTTGTATTTCTTCTTTTAAAGATGAAATTTCTTTTGTTAAACTTTCCATTTCTCTTTTTGCTAACTTAACTTCTTCATCTTTAGTATTTATATCTTTTTCTAACTCTTCTTTTTTAGCTTGTAACCTTTTTTGTTCAGCTAAAGAAGAGTTAAATCTTTCAGTAATATATAAAATTTCTTTTTCTAAATTACTAATCTTTGTATCATTTTCACTTATAGCATTTGTAGTTTCTTCTTTAGTTTTATCTAAAGCTTTCTTTTCTTCTTTAAGAGCTTGATAGTTTGTATTTTCTGTATCTCTTTCACTTTCAAGTCTTTTTGATTCATTAAAAGCAGTAGTCTTTTCTTTTTCAGCATTTTGTTTTTCTTGTTCTAAATTGCTTTTTTCTTCATCTAAAGTTGCTCTATCGTTTTGTAAAGTTCTTAATGCTTCACTTAAAGCGTCTTTTTGAGAATTTTTTTCTTGCAACTTACCTTGTAAGCCTTTTAAGTCATTTTCTAAAGTAGATTTTTTTTCATTTAATTCTGTTAGTTGTGTTTGATATTTGTTTTCTACTTCTTGTTTTTTTGCTTCAAGTTTACCAGCTTTTCCATTTTCAAACTCTTGTTTTTGTTGTTTCTTTGCGTTTATTTGTTTGTCAATATCATCGCTATTTGGAACTTCTTTTTCAGTTTGTTTTTCTTTAGTTTTTTCTTGTAACTGATTTTGTAATTGTAATAATTCTTTTTCTATATTAGAAATTTCTGCTACAACATTTTCTATTTTTCCTTCTAATTCTTGTATTTGTTGTTCTTTTTTTTGAGCTTCTTCAACATTTCTTGCCTTATTTAAATTTGCCCATTCTCCTTTAGCTTTTTCTTTTTGTTGTTCTAGTGTGCTTTTTTCAGTTTCTTTTTGTTTCTTTTTATTTTGTTTTTCTAAAATGTCTTTATTTATTAATTTTATTCCTTCTTCTACTGCATTATTTTTATCTTTAATTTGTCTATTTTCTTCAGTTATTTGTGGAATAGTTTTTTTCTTATTTTCTAATTCTTCTATTTCTTTTTGTAAAGTAGCTATTTGTTGATCTATTTCTTGTGTTAGTTTTTCTTGTTCTTTTTTAACTTCTTTATTTATTTCTTGTTTTTTTGATTCAATATCTTGTGTAGCTTTAGTTATAGCTTGTCCTTTAGTTTCTATTTCTTTGTTTGTATTTTCTATATCTAAAGTTTTAGCTTTTATTTCAGCATCTTTAGATGCTATAGCTTTTGTTTTTTCTTCTAATTGTGTATTTTTTTCTTCGATTTTTCTTTCTTTTTCTTTTATTTCTGAGTCTTTTTGTTGTTGTATATTAGCTTGTTCTTTAATTTTTTCGTTAAAATCATCTATTTTACTTCCAGATTCATTTTTTTGTTTTTCTTTTTCTTGTAAGTTTCTATTTGTTTCTTCTAATTTTTTGTTTAATGTATCTTTTTTATTTTTTAAATCTTCTTTTTCTAACTCTTTCTTTTCTTTATCTGAAGATAAAGTACCAGAGTTTTGTAGTTCGTTATAATATTTAGTTTCTGTATTTGTTTTTTCTTGTTTCAAAGATTTAAGTTCATTTTGTAAATTAGAAAGTTTATTTTCATTAAGTTTTTTAGTTTTTGCTTCTAAGTTTTTATTTTTTTGTTCTAAATCTTTTTTTAAATTATTTAATTGTTCATTATTTGTGTTTTGTGCATTTGTAACAGCAGAAGTAGCTAAAACAGAAGCCACTAAAGATAGTGTTATAATTTTTCTAGTTTTCATAAATTAATCTCCTTAATTTTAAATTTTATTTTTTAAATTTTGTTTTCATTTTTATTTGTAATATTATTTTAAAATTAAAATATGAAATGTTTATGAAATGAAAAAAATTTTTTTATTTTTTATAAATTTATTTATACGATTATTTACTCTATGATAACTTTAATTAAAGTAAATAACCGTGAAATTAAATTCTCTTTTTGATAATTTTTAAGGTAATTTTAATTATACGATTATTTACATTTTGATAACTTTAATTAGAGTAAATAACCGTGAAATTAAATTCTCTTTTTTATAACTTTTAAGGTAATTTTAATTATACTTAATAATCTTAAAAATAAAAAAACTGACCTTTGCTTTTAATAGCTAAGGTCAGGTTTTTAATATACTTTTATTTTAAATAATTTTCAAACCAATCAAATATTTCTTTTAATCTTCTAATTCTATGCATTGGTCTACCACTTCTTGAAAGTTCATGATTTTCGCCCTTAAATATAACAAGTCTTGCTGGAACATTGTGGTATTTTAAAGCGGAAAACATTTGAATTCCTTCTGGAAGTGAACATCTATAGTCTTCGTCGGAATGAATAAAAAGTGTTGGAGTTTTTACTTTATTTGCATATCTTAGTGGTGAATGGTACCACATTTTATCATAATTACTCCAAGGTGTTGCAGAAATTTGATCATCAATAAAATAGTAACCTATATCTGTTGTTAAAAATTCTGATGTCATATTTGAAATTGAACGTTGTGAACAAGCAGCTTTAAATCTATCTGTATGTCCTATTGCCCAGTTAGTCATAAATCCACCATAGCTTCCTCCCATAATGGCAAGTCTTTCGCTATCAACTGCTGGATATTTTTTTATAACTTCGTCTGTAAATTTCATAAGGTCGTTAAAGTCAATTTCTCCATATTTTCCACGAATATCAGCAAACATCTTTCCACGTCCGTCAGAGCCACGTGGGTTTGTAAAGAAAACAAAATAACCGTTGTTTGCTAAAAATTGCATTTCATGATGAAATACTTTACCAAAAACTGTTTTTGGGCCTCCATGAACGTGCAAAACTGCTGGATATTTTTTATTTGGATCATAGTTTACAGGTTTCATTACATATCCTATAAATCCGATTGCATCATTTTCAAAGTTAACTTCTTCAATATTTGATAAAGAGTATTCTTCATTATTATGGAAAGTAATTCTTGTTTCTTTAGAAGATATATCATAAATTTCTTGTAAAGAATAATCTTTAAGAGCAACGGCATAAATTTTTCCACTGTTTGAAACATCAAAGCAATCTATCGAGCCTGATTTTTCATTTAATTTTTCTAACAATCCATTTTTATCTATTCTGTAAATATATGAGCTATTTACTTCTGTATTTACAAAGTATAGATATCCATTTTTTACAAACATACTTTTACCTGAAGTAAGACGTACATCTGTTCCAACTGAATTACATAGACACATATCAAAATTATCATTTACAATTTTCTTTAAATTTTTATCTTTTAAATCAATTGTATAGATATTAGAATTTTCATTAATTCCATATTCTTTCATATCAGTTGCTACTGTAATTAAAGTATTTTCATCTAAAAAGTTACAATATGCAAAAGCTAAACCTTTTGTTAGATTAAAAACAGTTTTTTTCTTAACATCATAAAGATTAATTTCTGAAACTAAAGGCATTTTTCCTGTATATGAATTAGAAATAAATACAGCTAAAGTTTTAGAAGAATTTAAGTTTACATCATAGACATCTGTAATGTCGTCTGTAACCGGTTTAAATTCATTTGTTTTTTTATTAAAATAATAAAGTCTAGATCTATCTTCATTAGTAAATCCTACAGCGTTATTCCAAAAAGGAATTTCTGTTGCAACTAGATAGTCTTTTGAATCATCGTATAAATTTTTTGAATTTTCTTTATCTTTTTTATTTTCTTTTTCTATCTTTTCAAGTTCTTTTTGTCTGTTAAATTTTGCTAAAACTAAAAATTCATCTTCATTAATTTGTTTTATAGAATTAACAGTTGCATCAATTGTAAAATATAAAACTGCTTCTCCACCTAAAGGGGAAATTTTATAAAATTTAGTTTCTTCTTTTTTATTATCTTTACCTTCTCTATCTGAGCTAAAAAGAATAGATCCATCTAAAAGTTCAATAAATGAAGATTCTTTAGCTCCATTTGTAAAAATATTTGTAGATTTTGTAGCTATATCCATTTTATAAATTCTGTGTTCATAAGAATTTTTTTCTAAATTCGCATTAGAAACGGTATAGAATAAATTTTTTTCATCTCTACTTAAATGTAAATTACCAAGAAATTTAAAGTTTTTTAATTCATCAATTTTTATATCTTTCATGCTTCCTCCTTAAAGAATAATTTACAAGGACATCACTTAATGAAAATTCCTCGCAATTTGATTATACTACAAAAATAAAAAAAATACAAAAATTTTTATACGATTATTTACTCTATGATAACTTAAGTTTTGGTAAATAACCGTGAAATTAAATTCTCCTTTTGATAATTTCTTTAAAGTAAATTTAATTATAAAATATTTTAAAAAATTAAATTTTAATACAAACTATTTTAAATAAGTTTATTTCTGTATCTATATAAATTTTTTTAAAACATTGACAATATAAAAACATGTATAGTATAATAATGATGTTAATTATTAATATAAATATATAGGAGGATTTTATGAACAAAAAAATAATCGCATCTGCTTTAGCTCTTGCAATGTGTTTACCTGTTACAAGTAAGGCAAATATTTTAAATGCAAATACTATGCTACAAGAAGAATTTAAAATTGAAAATAGTAACTTAAGTTTTTCTTCTTCTCCATTATCTATTAATTTTAAAAGTGATGAAGACCTTTACAAAATAAAAGAAATTTATGTAAATGATACAAAACTAACAGAAAAAACTGTAGTACGTACTATGTATGATTTAGAAAATAATGAATTTTGGAAAAAAACTAAAACTGGAGATACTATTTTATATATAAAGAGATCTGTTTTTAATAAAGGAGATAAAATTAAATTTGTTACAGATAAAAAAGAGGTAATATTTACTTTAAAAGAAAATTCTGGAGATAATATATTAGATAAAGAAAAAGTAATTGATAAAAATTCACATGAAGAAAATCCACTACCTACACCTTCTGTACCTTCTGTTACTCCGAGCTATGATAATATAACTTTTAAAGAAACTACATCTATGGGAGAAACTTATTATAAAACTAATCCTGAAGATAAAATTCTAAATGTAAAAGAAGTTTTTGTAGATAATAAAAAGTATGAAAAATATTCTAGTAAATGGATAACTGGACAAGAAAAATTTTTTGTAAATACAGATGAAAAACAATTATATTTAGGTAGAAATGTAGAAAATGGCAAGGTGATTAAGCTTGTATTTAACGACTCTTCTAGCATCT
>KQ959648.1:13172-13531 GCA_001552895.1 Tissierellia bacterium KA00581 | reverse complement strand
TTTGTAGATAATAAAAAGTATGAAAAATATTCTAACAAAAATGTATTTGGACTAGAAAAGTTTTTTGTAGATACAAATAAAAAACAATTACATTTAGGTAAAGATGTAGAAAATGGCAAGGTAATTAAGCTTGTATTTAACGACTCTTCTAGCATCTGTTTTAAAAAAGAAAATGAAAAATTTACTAAGATAGAAGATAATACATCTACACCTTCTGTACCTTCTGTGCCTTCTGTTACTCCGAGTACAGATGATATAACTTTTAAAGAAACTACATTTATGGGACAAGCTTATTATGAAACTAATCCCAAAGATAAAATTCTAGATGTAAAAGAAGTTTTTGTAGATAATAAAAAGTA
>KQ959648.1:0-13072 GCA_001552895.1 Tissierellia bacterium KA00581 | reverse complement strand
CTAAGATAGAAGATAATACATCTACACCTTCTGTGCCTTCTGTTAACCCTTCTGTACCTTCTGTTACTCCGAGCTACGAAGATATTTCTTTAAAATTTATTAAAGATTCTATTTTAAATGATAAAAAATATGAAATAACTCCTAAGAGTAAACTTGAAAGTATAGATAAAGTTTTTGTAGACGATAAAGAATATCAAAGAAAAGATAATAAACTTGCAACTTTTGGAGCTGGATATTTTATAGATAAAGAAAATTTATACCTTGGAACAGATATTGCACAAGGTCAAGTAATTAAATTTGTATTTAAAGATGGAACATGTATTTTCTTTGAAAAAAATAATAATGATATTTTCGTAAAAGTTGATAATCCTTCTTCTAAAAAATATAATTTAAGAATTGTAGGAGAGTTTGAAGCTGCAATTATTGGTCAACAAAAATATGATGCAGTCTCTTCTGCTACTTTAGGATCAGTTACTGCAAATAAAAATAGTAACGTAAAATTACAAATTGCAACTGTAGAAAATCCACAAGATAAAGACTATAAAGATGCAACAGAAGTTACTCATGCTTTAAAATTAGAAGCTAAGATTTATCCACAAGACTCTGGAATGACTGCAGAATATTCTAAGATAGATAATAGCATTAAATTATCTGGTGTTCCTACTAAAAAAGGAAAATATAAAGTTTTTGTACAAACAACAGATGAAAAAATAAAATCAAACGAATTAATTTTTGAAGTTTTTGATTCAGATGAGGTAACATTAGAAGAAAGATTAGTTGATAAAGAATTTAAATCTTTACAACATCCTAAAGAAAAAAAACAATGGGATATGATACCTTGGACAATTAAAAAATTCGGAAAAAATAAAAACGAAATAAATGTTCCAACAAATTTAAAACTTTGGTTCGGTTCAAGAGAAAGTGGAAAATATTCAAACCTTGGATATGCAATAAAAGAAAATGAACAACCTACTCAAACTTTAGTTGTTACAGGAGAACTTTATCTTATAAACATGAAAATTTTAAGTAGTGTAAATATTGTTGTAAAAGACGGTGGTAAACTTAACCTTTCAGATTCTTCTGTATATGGTAAAGTAACTGTTGAAAATGGAGGAACTCTTGAAATAAACTACGATAATTATCATAGTAAATTTTCTTCTGGTTCTTCTATTAATGGTCAAATAATCTTAAAAGATGGTGCAACATTACAAAACTCTATTATTTATTCAAATGCAAATGCTTTAACAGACGGTAAAGATGCAAAACATATTCAAACTCCAGTTGTTAGTGTTCAAGGTAACGCAACAATAAAAGGAAATGTATTTATCCGTGGAGATGAAGCTCCAACAGGAGAAAAATACAAAGGACAAGGAGCTATGGAAATTGTAAATGGTAAAAAACTAACTATTGACAAAAATTCAAAACTTGCTCTTTTTGCAGGAGGTCGTTATCAATATACAAGTAATGGTGGAGATAGCCTTAAATTAGATGGAACTATAGACGGAGATGGAACTCTTGTTGCTGTAGGCGGTAATGGTAGATGGAAAGGAAAAGGCGGATTTGGCATTTCTGGTAATGGTACTATTGCTGTAGATAATGCATATATACGTGGTGGAAATAGTTATTTAACTAAAAATAGTGGTTCAAAAGCTATAGCTGATACAATAACTGTTGATCCTAAAACAAAAGGAAATTTAATAGATGGTAAAAACAGTAATAATAATATAGAAGATAGTAAACTTCTAGAAGAAACACCAAGTTGGAACGGATATTCTGCTCCTGATAGTAAGCTTTTATCTCAAATAGCTGTTACAAATAAAACTTCTATCATAAAGCAAAAACAATCTAATCCATCAACTCCTTCAGGTTCAGGTTCAGATCAATCTAATCCTTCCACTCCTTCTGGTTCGGGTTCGGGTTCTGGTTCAGACCAATCTAACCCTTCTACTCCTTCTGGTTCTGGTTCGGGTTCTGATCAATCTAATCCTTCTACTCCTTCCGGTTCGGGTTCTGGCTCAGATCAATCTAACCCTTCTACTCCTTCCGGTTCGGGTTCGGGTTCTGATCAATCTAATCCATCTACTCCTTCTGGTTCAGGTTCTAGCTCTGATGAAGGTAACCAAGATAGAGAAAAAATTATTGAGTTTATAAAAGGAGAAAATCAAACATTTATAAAAGAAGAAGATAAAAAGTTAATATTTGAATTAAACGATGATGTTAAAAACTTTAAAGATGTGTATGTAGATAACAAAATAGTTGATAAATCGATGTATAAAGTTACATCTGGTAGCACTATAATAGAATTTACTAAAGAATTTACAGACTCATTAGAAAAAGGAAAACATGAATTTAAATTTAACTTTAAAGACGCAGTTGCTAGAACAACAATACATGTTTTAGATAAAAATAAAAAGAAAGCTGACGATAAAAAGAAAGCTGATAATAAAAAGAAAGCTGATGATAAAAAACTTCCAAAAACAAATGTAGCAAATTCAAGTATGTTACTTATGTTTTCAAGTTTGATTGGATTTATATTTTCAAAAAAAGAAAAATAGATAATTAAAAATAAAAAGATAGTATGTTAAAACATACTATCTTTTTTTATAGTTTTTTTCTTTTTAAAATAATAGTTAAAGATAAGGAAATTAAGCTTAACAATATATAGATATAAATATTACTATTTATTGATGTTTTTGCTAAAGCTCGTTTATTTGAATATACAACTGAGTTTTTTATTTCTTCTTTAGTTTTTTCACCCTTATTTTTGTTTAGAACTAAAACTTTAGTTTTTGAAGTTCCATTTTTAAAGTTAAATTTAAATTCATGTTTTCCTTCTTCTAACGAGTCTGTAAATTCTTTAGTAAATTCTATTATAGTGCTACCAGATGTAACTTTATACATCGATTTATCAACTATTTTGTTATCTACATACACATCTTTAAAGTTTTTAACATCATCGTTTAATTCAAATATTAACTTTTTATCTTCTTCTTTTATAAATGTTTGATTTTCTCCTTTTATAAACTCAATAATTTTTTCTCTATCTTGGTTACCTTCATCAGAGCCAGAACCCGAACTAGAACCTGAGCCAGAAGGAGTAGAAGGATTACTTTCATGATTGTTTGGATTTTCTGGAACTTCTGGATTTTCTGGATTTTCTGGAACTTCTGGATTTTCTGGATTTTCTATTGCTTTTCCATTTGTCCTTACTATTATAAAATTATTTCCATTTTCGTTTAATTTTTCATTATCAGAAATAACTTTAACTTTATTTGGATTTTCGTCAAATGCGTCTTTTTCAATCTTAACTATAGAATCTATTAATTTAACTTCTTTTATTTTATTATTTTTAAATACTCTATTTGTAATTTCTTTAAGTCCATCATCAGAATCTTTTTTGATTGGCTCATTAAATAAAAGAGTTTCTATTTCGTTATTCATAAAAGCTTCTTTTCCTATTTCTTCTATGCTAGATGTGATAGTTAAATTTTTAATTTTATTATTTTTAAAAGCACATTTTCCTATATGACCTGTGTATTTGCCAAGGCTTAAATTTTCTATTTTATTATTTTCAAAAGCTTTAAGTCTTATAACGTGAGTTATTTCTGGAAATTGTACATCTTTTAATTCATTATCTTTAAAAGCATAGTCTTTTATTAACCTAAGTTTTGCTTCATTTAAATTAGAAACATCAAATTTTAAATTTTTAAGCCCAACATTTAAAAACGCACCATTACCAATAGTTTCTATATGTCTTGTAAGTACAACAGTTTTTATATTTTTTCCATAGAAAGCAAAATCAGAAATTTCTTTTATATTTGTAGAATTTCCAATAGAGTTTGGAATTTTTATTTCATCTTTATTTTCTCCAACATATCTTAAAATTTTGTTATCTTGTTCAATATAATCACCTGAAGTTTTTAACTTTGTAACATTTAAACTTAAAGCGTCTTTATCATTTACTAAAAACTTAATTTTTTCATTTTCTTTTAAGGATAAATCTTTAAAAGAGAAAAATCCGTCTTCATTTGCAGTTACAGTTTTTAATACATTTTCTATATAGATAGAAATTTTTGCATTAGGTAATGAAAAACCAACAATATCTTTATCTGTATCTAAAATAGGCAATCTAATCTCTGGTTCTAAAGGATAATATTTAAAACTTAAAGTATTTTCTTTTTCTAAAGTTAAAGTAATTTCTTTGTCATTACTTACATAGATTTTATTTGTTTTATCATCTTTAAAACTTGGAGCTTTTATCGTAACTGTATCTTTTATTTTATAAAATTCATCGCAGTTTTCAGTTCTTTTAATAGATTTTGGATTTTTTTCTCCATATTTTAATCCTATTTTATAAACTTTTTCTAAGTCTTTAGCATCTATCATATTAATTGTAACCAAAGCTGGATTTATAAGATATTGTCCTTGTTTTGATCTAAGAGTTTTATTGTCTGTAAAAATTTTAGCATAATTAAAACTATCTGTTCCACTAAAAGCTTTATCAGAAATTTTCTCTAAATTAGGAGCATTTATTTCTACATCTTTGTTAGATGCAAATGCTCTATCTTTAATTTCTTTAACATTTTTAGCTCCATTTACAACTAAAGGACTTCCACTACTTTCAAAAACAGATTCTTCTATAACGTAGATTTCATCTGGAATATTTATCTTAAAACTTTTATCTTCCAAAGAGCTTTTCCATTGACCATAAAAGGCTCCTTTTTCAATTTTCTTTAAAGTTTTTGGCAAAACAACTTCTGTTATATCATTGTTTTTAAAAGCATTTTCTCCAATTTCTTCAATACCTTCAGAAATTGTAAGCTTTCTTATTTTTTCTAAAGATTTATTAGTTTTATCAAAAGCTCCTTTAGCAATTTTTTTAACTTCTATTCCATCTATTTTTGACGGAACTGTTAAGTTTATTTCATTTCCTTTATATCCTGTAATAGTTTTTGTTTCTTTATCAAAGATAAATTCTGTTTTCATCTTAGGACGTATAAGGCTTCCATCAAAGTTATTTTCAGAACCTTCGTCTATTTTTTCTTCTTCATTTTCTTTAGCATCTTTATTGTAAAGAAAAGTAGTTTTTACAGCATACCCACCAAAAGCTGGAAGAATAGAAGTTTTTATAAATGCACCGTCATAGATAAATGAATGTTTTTTTGCATCATCACTTGCATTTACATCATAGAACACACCAGCACTTTGAGAAATTTCTTTTTCATATCTTGTAGCTATATAAATTGGCTTATCTGTTTTTATATTATATTTAGTAAAGTCAATTTTATTCCATGAATTTATCTTTACATCTTTAACTTCTTTAAAAGGTACAATTTCTCTTAATCTTCCATATTCATCATAAGATAAAACACCAACTTTTATATGATTTCCAGCGTAATATTTATTATTTACAAGGAAAATATCTGCATCTTTTAAAATGGCTCCTTTGTATGGAGATTGAAATTTTACAGCTGTTCCTTTTAAGCTTCCCTCAAAATGTATAGTTTGATATATGCCGTCTTCTTTTTTTACATTAAATCCATAATCTAATATTTTTTCCTTTAAGCTTTCTCTTTTTGTGATAGTTATATCTTTTAAAACTAAATTATCTTTTTGTAAATCAATATCTATAACTTTTGGAACAAATCCGTCTTTAAAAATTCTAATTTTATATTTTCCAGTAAAGATATCTGAAAGTTTAAATTCTCCTTTATCATCTGTTGTGGTTTCAATGCTATCATCATCTACAACAGTTACTGTAACATCTTTTAGAGGTTTTTTATTTTCATCTAAGATTTTTCCCATAACAGAAGATGTAGATGCTTTTTTCATAAGAAAATCTTCTGTTACATTTATTTTTTCATTTAAATCAACCTTTTTTTCTAAAGTTTCATAACCATAAGCTGTAACTTTTAAAGTGTATGGCTTATTTTTTTCATTTACTGCTGTTTTTATATTAAATGAACCATCTATTTCACTTGCAAATGTAAATTTTCCTGTTTCTAAAATGGTAATTTTTGCACCAAGTGGAATTCCTTTAAAACTTTCTTGTGAAGTAGTTTGTTCATTTATTTTATTTTCATTTTTATCTTTAACATTCTCTTTACTTTCAAATTTTATTTGTTTACTTCCAACAGAAATATTATCTATATACCAACCAAGCTCATAATCAAAAATAAATCCACTTGAACTTTCCATTCTAAAACGTACTTGTACATCTTTTGATTTATATTCTTCTAAGCTTTTAGATAAATGGATCCATTGATCTTTAGTTTTTGGATTTTTTATTTCATTTTCAGAAAATAAAGTGTTCCAAGATTCTTTTTCCTTTTCCTTAATTTCAACTATAAATGTTACTCCATTTGTAGTATTTGCAGTAGAAAATGAATCCATATAGAAAAAGCATTCACTATCTGGCACTTTAAACTCAGGCATATAAAGAGAAGTAGACATATTTTGTGAATATTGGCTATTAAGCTTTGTTGCCCAAAGTTTTGTTATCGGATTAAGTCCATCCCATGCATTTCGTGGAAGAAGCGTTAAATCACCCTCTGGTCTTTGTGGCTTTCCATATTCCCAATCACTATTTTCTATATCGGCTTTAAATCCACCGTCGTTTTCTTCAAAATCATAAGAAATTATTGGTTCAAATTTTGAATAATCTACATCTAAAATTTCAGAGTATTCACTTTCATTTTTTGCTAAATCTAAAACTTTAACTCTGTAAGAATATTTTTTATTTTTATCTAAAGAATCATCAAAATAATTTATAGTATAATGTGTTTTTTCTTTTCCATTATCAACAAATTCTTCTATACATTTTTCATTAAAGTCTTTAATCTCTTCAAAATCTTTACCTTCTTCTTTTCTTTGAACAATATATTTAAAAAAGTCCGTATCCTCATTTTTCTTAAAAGATAATTTTAACCCCTTTGATGTAGTTAATCCCCAAAGTTTTGTAACTTTTGTAGGCTTTATACTATCTTTTGTATCTATAGACATATTGTCTATATACCAACCACAACCACTATCTGAGTCATGCCCTCTAAAATAAAGTCTTAAAAGAAGTGGCCTTTTTTCACCTGAGAATTGTTTTAAAGAATAAGTATTATACTCCCAATTTCTTTGTGTAATATCAGGGCGTAAAATTACATTATGAAGATCTTTAAATTCTTTACCGTCAAGAGAATATTGAATTTTAGCTATAGAAATTCCAGTAAATCCCTTATATTCATTCATAGAAAAAAATACATCTGTATCTTTTTCTAAAGACGATAGGTCAATAGGAGGTAGATAAAGATAGTTATCAACTCTCTTTTTAAAATCAGAGCTTCCTGCATCTACTCCAATGTATTTTTTACTACCATTTAATAATTCCGGTTCATTTTTTGAAATTTTTGTTGAAACTTTAAAATTTCCTTCTATTTCAAAACCATTTAAAGTGCTTTCAAAATCTTCTTTCCACGGAAGCTTTATGCCGGAGAGAATATTTAACTCTTTTTGTACTTCAGTTACATTTTCTCCAAAGTCAACAATTTCTGCTTTTAAAATAAGTTTTCCTTCTTTTAATTCATTACTATCTATTTTTGTTTGATAAATACCGTCATTTTGTTTATCTACAGTTAGTTTTAAATCTTTTTGTTTAAAATCTGTATCATTTTCAAATTTATAAAATAACTTTGCACTTTTTATTGAAACATCATCTGAAATTTTTAAAGAAATATTTGCATCACGACCAACATAAAGATCTTTTAAATTTAAAAACTGTGCTTTCGCTTTTTCTTTATCTTCTCCGTCTTTATAAACTTTTCCACAAATTGAACCAATTTTTTTGCCTAGTGCCTTTGAAACCGCATCATAAGCATTAACCATACCATAACCATAAGCCATATTTGGACTTTTATCAAATTCTGTATCTTTTAAAGGTTCTGCTGTTTCTTTTATAATATTTTCTATTTCATCTACAGATAAATTTTTATTAGCCTCTTTTAAAAGTGCAACAACACCTGTAACATGAGGAGTTGCCATACTTGTTCCGTTCCAGCTTACATATGTTCCTGTAGCATCTACAGAACGAACTTGAACACCTGGAGCTACAACATCTGGCTTTATTACTTTTTTTGTTTTATCAAAAATTGAAGGACCTTTTTTTGAAAATGAAGCTATATTTTTATTTATATCAACTGCTCCAACTGCAAAAACTTCCATTAAATTTCCAGGGTTAGCAATGCTACCAAAACCTGCACTATCACTAGATGAAATTTTATTTCCAGATGCAAAAACAGATACTATCCCTGCTTTTCTCCAAGATTTTGCTATTTCTTTAAACCAAGTGTTATCATCATTTGTGCCACCCCAAGAGTTATTTATTACATCTACCTTTTGTTCTAAAAGCCATTGTGCAGCAGCTAAAAGATTAGAAGTATCTCCCCCATTATCATCTAAAGCTCTTGCCGAGATAAACTTTGCCCCAGGAGCAACTCCAATTTGATTTACATTTTCTTTTTCTTTTCCAAGAATAGAGCCCATTACATGTGTTCCATGATCATTTACGTGCTTTTTTTCTGGAATTTCAAGGCCGTCAATAAAATCTTTATAGTATTGTTTATTAGTTATTGAATCTGTTTTTTCATCATAACCTTTAAAGTTTTTTCTAAGTGCTAAAAGATTATAATTAACTCCTGTATCAATGATACCTACAGTTACGCCTTTACCAGTTATGTTAAAATCACGCCACACTTTGTCAGCACCAATATTTGAAACGCCCCATTCAATATTTTTTTCATCTGGAACAAAAATTGCACTACGCGATTTTCTTTTTTTCTTAACTGGCTCTATCTTTTTTATACGATAATTTTCTGTAATTTTTTCGACATTTTCTAAATTTATAATTTTTCTTATTATATTTTTATCTTTTACAACAGCATGTATAGCGTTTACTATGTAAAAGGATTCAATCTTTTCTACTTTGTTTTCACTTTTTGCTTTGTAAAGAATATCAAGAGCTTCTTTTTGAGAAGCCCTTGTCAATTCTTTTTTGTTATCTGTTGAACTTTCAATATTTTTAAATTTTATTAATATATCATATTCATCTTTGTTTTGTGAAATCAAAGTTTCAACATCTTTTATTTTTTCATCTGCAAAAACAGATTTACTTACAAAAAACGGTAAAACAAGTGATAACACAAGTAGAAAAGAAAAATTAAATTTTAAAAATTTATTTAATTTTCTCATATATTAATTCCTTTATATTTTATTTTTATGATTGAACTGAAAATTTAACTGTATTAGGCTCAAAGCCTGGAATTTCTAAAGTTAATTTTGTAATAGGAAATCTTCCGTCATAGCCATCTTTAGTTTCTTCAGGACTTAAATTTTTATAAATAATTTTTCCTAAATTTTGATCTGTTGGAACATAAACTATAAGCTTACCATTTTGTTCTTTAACAGTAAATGTTCCATAAAATTCATTTTCATTTACACTTTGTATCTTAACACTTAAATTTTTTTCTAAAAATTCTTTTGTTAATCCATTTTCTTTAGAAACTTCAATTCTCATAGAATGATTTTGTCCGTATTGGCAAAATGGAATCTTTTGTATAGGAGTTGTTCCATCTTCTTCATTTTCGATAGCTTTTGCAGTTATTTTTTTATTTTGAATACCCTTTTTAGTTATAGTAAAGAAAAAGTCTTTACAGTTTTCACATTTTCCTACAACTTTTATTCCGTTTACACTATCTTTAAAAAATCCACTAATTACATCTTTTGAAATGTAAAAATAATCATCATTTGTGCCATTATCATCGTTATATTCATTTGTTCTTTTTAATATTTTAATTTCATCTTGACCGTTAAAGAATTTAACTTTATCTTTATTTTTAATAGATTCATCATCGAAAACCATGCTTACTTTTACATCACTATTATCAAATTCATAATTTTTAGGATTTGCATAAACTCTTGGTGTTTTTTTGTAATTTATTTGTAAATCTATACTAATATTATTTCTTTTTACAGTTATATTTAAAGTTTCATCTTTAGTAAATTCTTTATTTTCTTTTTTAAATATAGCATCTGTTTTAAGAGTTATACTTTTATTTGTTCCACCAACATAGTCAAAATCTTGTGGACTTTTTAATGTTACATCTTTAGTTGTGTTATTTGTATCTTTATGAACTATAACCTCTGGCCTACCAAATGGAAAGTTTTTAAGATATATAACTGGATTTTCAGTGTAAAAATAAGATTCCTTGTCAAGCACTAACTCTGGTTTAGGAGCTACAACTTTTGGTAAAACTATAACATTTAAGCTAACTTTTATTTTATCACCTGTAATGCCTTGTGGTAAATCATAATCAGCTTCAAAAACAAAAGTCTTTTTTACACTTTCTTTATGCCAAAAATTTGCATATCCTTTCCATCTGTTTACTTTAATATCTATAGTGCTATTATCACTTAATTTAGCCTTAAGAGTCTTTGGAAAAACACAATCTTCTCCAGCAGTCTTTATAGCTTTTCCATTTTCTGTTTCAAAATCTTCTATCTTTTCAAATGAAACAATTTTCTTTTCTTCTACAGCCTTTTTTTCTTTAACTATTATATTTAAAGTACATTTAGCGTTTGTATAAGAAATTTCAACGCTTGTTGTATCTTTAGTTAAAGGAGCTTTAACAGCTACAATTACGCCCTCTTTTGTAAATTCACTTGCTTTAACATCTTTAGTTAAACCGTTCATATCTTTAAGAGTAACAACCATACCTTTTGGATCAAAGCTTTCTTCTTCAGTATAAACTGTTTTTGTTGGATTTTGTTTTATAGTTATTTCTTTAACATTATTTTTATCAAATATATTTGGAGTTTTATAATTAACTCTTACTATATCACTATCTGCAAAATTTTCTTTTGTTGCATAAAATGTAATTTCTTTTGCATCTTTAATCTTATCTTTAATGTTTTTTAAATTTACAGTAAAAACTCCATTTTTTTCTGTTATTTCACTTTGAGGTACTTCAAAATATTCTTCTGAAAAGAAATTTTTCTTTATAAATTTAACATTAAGCTTTGATCCGCTTTCACCAGATATTTTAAATGAATCCATATTTGTATAAACATAGTCATTTTCTTTTGAAAGGTTAGCTGTTTTTGTTCTATCAGCTATATTTATATCTATAAGTTTATCATTATAACCTTTTTGAACAAGTTTAAGTTTGTAATTTCCGTTAGTTTTAAAAAAGTCTTTTTCTATTTGTAATGTATTTTTTACATCAGAATTCATTTCATGTGGTTTTGTAACTTTAAGATCAGTTTTTTCAGTTTCTTTACCACTTTGATCAACAACAAAAAGTTTAAGTCCCATCATAGGATGTAAATTTTCATCTTTTAATGTAACATAAATAACTTCATCTTTAGCATAAACTTTTTTAGTTGCACAAACGTCCATATCTTTTTTAGGTGCTGGTTTTTCTTTAACATTTATAGTTATTTCTACCTCTCTAAATGTAGCATCTCCATAAACTATTCTTACTTTAGCAGTTGTTTTAGAAACTTTTTTAAGTGATTCATCTTTTGGATATTCTAAAACTTTAAAATAGTATCCACCTTCATTTTCTTTCATTTGATCTGTTAGATTTGTTATAGCTTGTTTTAAATTTTCTTCTGTTAGCTCATCACCAATGTAGTGGTCTATTTCTTTTGTTTTTGGTTCATTTTCAGACGCATTACTTGGAGTAACATTTAAAGCACCTAACTCATACTCTCTTATGCTATCATCTGTAAATGTAATTTTAAATTTAATATTTTTTATGCCAATTTTTGTTAAATCATCTTCTGTTGGAACAGTTAGTACTTCAACATTTTTATATATACTATTTTTTAAAGCACCTTTTAATTTTTCTTTCCAATCAATTTTATATCCTTCTGTAACTTCAGGTAAAGTTTTTTCATTTGGCTGATTTACCATTCTAACTCTTGGTGTATGATTTAAAGCAAGAGATGATGTTACATTTACTTTTACTTTTATATCTTTTTGTTTTTCGTTTGCTTTAACAGTTAAAATAGCTTCCTTTTCTCCAACACTTGTAAGATCTGGTTTTGTTTTTACTTCTAGTGTAGAATTTTCTGGAAGATTTTTTAAAGCGTTTTTTAAAGTTTCATCATTAAGATTACTATAAGCCTTAACAGTTACTTCATCAGATGTAATTTTTTCAAAAACATCTTCTTTTTTAGGTGCTTGTTTATTTACAAATACAATTGTTCCGTTTTCAAAATATACTCCGTTTGAGAATTTTACATATACAACAGGTTTTACAAGTTTTACATTTTCTTTCATTTTCTTTATTTCAACTTCATATCCACCGTCTACTTTTGTTAATGTGTAATCTGTTGCTTTAATTTCATCTCTTTCGTATTTTGGTGTTGATGATGTTGTTGCATCTAAAGCTTTATTATATTTATTAAATTCTTCTTCTGTTACAAAATTTAATTTAAAATATACATCTTCACTTTCTTTGTTTTTCTTAAGATTTTCTAAAGATGTTTTTATAAATATTTTATTATCCTTTAAGCTTTTATATTTTTTGTTTGTATGTGGATTTACAACTTCATCTCCTGATTGTACATCAAAATCAACCTTTACCTTTTTAGCTAAATCTCTAAAAAGTCCGCTCTTTTTATTAGCTACCTTTTTAAATGGTATTTTTTTAATTTTTTCTAGCTTTTCTTTGTCTATATTTTTATCTTCTAAAAGAGCTTTTGCTTTTTGTATTTCACTTTTTATTGTTTCTAAAACTTCTTTATTTTTTTCTGTCTTTATTGCTTTTAATTCTATAGAATCTTCTTTTATTGTTTTAAGGTAAGTTTTAAGTTCTTCTTTTGCCTTTTCTACTTCTTCATTACTTGGTAGATTTGTATCTGGTTTTTGATGTTCGTCTGGTTTTTGATGTTCATCTGGTTTTTGATGTTCATCTGGTTTTTTATTTTCGTTTGGTTTTTGTTCGTTATTTTCTATATTTTCTTTTTCAGTATCATTCCATAAGAGATTACCTTTATATTCAAAAGTTTTTCCTTCTACTTC
>KQ959647.1 GCA_001552895.1 Tissierellia bacterium KA00581 | reverse complement strand
AGTGATAATAACTTTGAGAGTACAAAGAAAAGACAATAATTTTAGGTGTAACAAAAGTCAGCGAGAGCAGACGAACTTTTAATAGAGAGTTTGATCCTGGCTCAGGACGAACGCTGGCGGCGTGCTTAACACATGCAAGTCGAACGAGAGTTAGATCGAATGAGTTTTCGGACAAGTGAGATTTAACGAAAGTGGCGAACGGGTGAGTAACACGTGAGCAACCTGCCTTACACAGGGGGATAGCCATTGGAAACGGTGATTAATACCCCATAAGACCACAATACCGCATGGTAAAAGGGTAAAAGGGATACCGGTGTAAGATGGGCTCGCGTCTGATTAGCTAGTTGGTGGGGTAAAGGCCTACCAAGGCGACGATCAGTAGCCGGTCTGAGAGGATGAACGGCCACATTGGAACTGAGACACGGTCCAAACTCCTACGGGAGGCAGCAGTGGGGAATATTGCACAATGGGGGAAACCCTGATGCAGCGACGCCGCGTGAGCGAAGAAGGCTTTCGAGTCGTAAAGCTCTGTCCTATGAGAAGATAATGACGGTATCATAGGAGGAAGCCCTGGCTAAATACGTGCCAGCAGCCGCGGTAATACGTATGGGGCGAGCGTTGTCCGGAATTATTGGGCGTAAAGGGTACGTAGGCGGTTTTTTAAGTCAGGTGTCAAAGCGTGGAGCTTAACTCCATTAAGCACTTGAAACTGAAAGACTTGAGTGAAGGAGAGGAAAGTGGAATTCCTAGTGTAGCGGTGAAATGCGTAGATATTAGGAGGAATACCGGTGGCGAAGGCGACTTTCTGGACTTTTACTGACGCTCAGGTACGAAAGCGTGGGGAGCAAACAGGATTAGATACCCTGGTAGTCCACGCCGTAAACGATGAATGCTAGGTGTTGGGAGTCAAATCTCGGTGCCGAAGTTAACACATTAAGCATTCCGCCTGGGGAGTACGGTGGCAACACTGAAACTCAAAGGAATTGAACGGGGACCCGCACAAGCAGCGGAGCATGTGGTTTAATTCGAAGCAACGCGAAGAACCTTACCAAGGCTTGACATATAGTTGAGTTATTGAGAAATTGATAAGTCCCTCGGGACAACTATACAGGTGGTGCATGGTTGTCGTCAGCTCGTGTCGTGAGATGTTGGGTTAAGTCCCGCAACGAGCGCAACCCTTATTTTCAGTTACCAGCATTTAAGGTGGGGACTCTGAAGAGACTGCCGATGACAAATCGGAGGAAGGTGGGGATGACGTCAAATCATCATGCCCTTTATGTCTTGGGCTACACACGTGCTACAATGGTCGGTACAACGAGAAGCGAGATAGTGATGTTAAGCGAAACTCTAAAAGCCGATCTCAGTTCGGATTGTAGGCTGCAACTCGCCTACATGAAGTCGGAGTTGCTAGTAATCGCGAATCAGAACGTCGCGGTGAATGCGTTCCCGGGTCTTGTACACACCGCCCGTCACACCATGGGAGCTTGTAATACCCGAAGCCGTCGATCCAACCGCAAGGAGGAAGACGTCGAAGGCAGGACAAGTGACTGGGGTGAAGTCGTAACAAGGTAGCCGTATCGGAAGGTGCGGCTGGATCACCTCCTTTCTAAGGAGTACAAGAACGACAGTTCAAAAAT
>KQ959646.1:31881-49318 GCA_001552895.1 Tissierellia bacterium KA00581 | reverse complement strand
ATATGAAATATTGTAAATAATAGTATAATTAAATTTCTTTTTGATAACTTAAAATATACAAAAAATTTAATTTTTTTACATCTTTTAATTAAAACATCTTTACTTTGTTGTAATCAGATGTTATAATATGTATACAATCATAATGGATTGAACATATATTAAGGAGGATTTTTTATGAAAAAGAAATCGTTATTTACATTTGCTATTTGTTCTTTGCTACTTTGTTCTTGTTCTTCTAAAGAAATAAAACAATTAGAAAACAAACCTTTTAATGGAAGAGATGGTGGGCTTGTTTTGATTGAAAAGGAAAAATTTAAATCTGCTAAATTAATTTTTAAAGCTCCTTCGATGATAAGTCCAAATTCCTCCTTAAAAGACAGAGATGAAAAGAAAGAAAAATATGAAAAAGCACAAAAAAGAGAATATAAAGATGTTAAAATAGAAAAAAAAGATAATAAAAAATTTATAACTGCAAAAGATTTTAAATATAAGCTTGTTTTAATCGATGAAAATACAATAGAAGATTTAGATGACAAAGAAATTTATCGTTTTGTAAATTTACACAAAAAGTAAAATTTATTATAAAAAGCATAGTAGTTACTATGCTTTTAAAATGTAATTTTTTTTGTTAACATTTAATTTTTATTTTCCAATGCAAAAATTTGAAAATATATTATCTAAAATATCTTCTGAGATGCTTTCTCCTGTAATTTCTCCTAAAGATTCATAAGCTAATTTTAAATTAACTTCGCAACAATCTAAAGGTACATTTTTCTTTATATCTTCTAAAAATAAGCTTAAGTTTTTATATGCTTCTTTTAAGCTATTTTCATGTCTTATATTTGTAATTAAAACATCATCTTTAGCTTCTAGTTTTCCATCAAAAAACATATTTGAAATTTTATTTTCTAAATTTTCTATTCCTTTATTTTCTAATGCAGAAATTTCTAAAAGTTCAAAATTTATTTTTTCTTTTAATTTATTAACATCAAGCTTTTTTTCAATATCTATTTTGTTTAAAATCCCGATAGACTTTTTAGAATTTGCAATTTTTATTATTTTTTCATCTTCTTTATCTAAACTTCTTGAAATATCAAAAATTACTAAATTAAGATCTGAATTTTCACTTGCTTCAATGGACTTTTGAACACCAATTTTTTCAACAACATCGTTAGTTTCTCGAATTCCTGCAGTATCATTTATACTTAAATTTATTCCACAAAGTTCTATATTTTCATTTATTAAATCTCTTGTAGTTCCTGCAATGTTAGTTACAATTGCTCTTTCTTGTTTTAGTATTCTATTTAAAATAGATGACTTTCCAACATTTGGTTTTCCAATTATAGAAACATTTATTCCATTTTTTAAAATCTTACCCTTATTAGAGCTTTCAAGTAAAGTTTTCATATCATTAAGTAAGTTTTCGCTTTTCAATATAGTATCATCAAGTGGAAGATCATCTTGCATATCTTCTGTAAAATTTATTGAATATTCAACAAAAGTTAAAATGTCCATAATACAAGATCTAAACTCTTTAATTTTTTTACTTAAATGACCTTCTAATTGATTTATAGCACTTTTATGAGCAAGGTTTGTTTTTGCCTTTATTAAATCTATAACACTTTCTGCTTGAGAAAGATCTAGCCTTCCATTTAAAAAAGCTCTCTTTGTAAACTCTCCTTTTTCAGCCATAACACAGCCGTTTTTAAGGCAAAGCTCTAAAACCCTTTTTAAACAAACAATACCTCCGTGAGTGTAAATTTCAACAACATTTTCTCTAGTGTAGGTATGTGGGGCAAACATAAAACAAACCATAACCTCATCGACTATTTGATCTCCATCATAGATATGTCCATACTTCATAATTTTATTTGAAGATTTATCTATATTTTTTTTATCAAATGGAACGAATATTTTTTTTACTATTTCAATAGATTTTTCTCCACTAGCTCTTACAATACCTATACCAGCTTCAGCAGTTGAAGTTGCTATTGCAACTATTGTATCTTCCATAAAAATCCTCCAAACAAAAAAGAACGCTAGAAGCGTTCTTTTAAACCAATACAAATCAAAAAACATTAAAACTTAGGCTTAATAACAACCTTTCTATATGGTTCTTCACCTTCGCTTACAGTAAATACGCCTTTCATATTATGAATAGTTGAATGAACTATTCTTCTTTCATATGCGTTCATCGGTCTAAGACGCATAACCTTTTTATATTTTATAGCCTTTTTAGCAAAAGCCATCGCCATTTTTCTAATATTTTCTTCTTTTCTTACTTTATATCCATTTATATCTAGATAAACTCTTTTTTCTACATTACAATTTCTCTTAGTAAAAATATTTAAAAGATATGAAATACTATCTAAAGTTTCTCCAGATTTTCCTATCAACATATTAAAATCTTTAGAATTTTCTATATAAAAATTTAACGCTTCTTCATCTTCTTTAAACAAAATTTCACAATCAGTTCCCATTTTTTCAACTAAAGTAGACAAAAAATTCTTAATCTTTTCTACATCTTCTGTAGATGTAGAACAAAGAACATCTTCATTATTTTTATTTTCTTCTTTATTTTCTTTATTTTCTTTTACAGTATTATCACTATTTTTTTCTTTTAAAGAAACAGAAACTAAAGCATTTCTTGCACCAAATCCTAAAAAACCACTTTTTGGTTTTTCAATAACTTTTATATCAACTAAATCTATTGTAGCATTAAGCTCTTCTAATGCAAGCTTTACTGCTTCATCAACAGTTTTTGCAGATTTTTCGATACTCATATACTCTCCTTTCTACTATTTATCCATTTTTCTATTTTCATAAGCTGTTAAGCCTAATCTTAATAAAATTTCAACAACATTTGTACAAGCCCAATAAAGAGCAAGACCTGCAGAAAATGATTTTGCCGAGAAAAATATTATAACAGGAAAAATATATTTCATAGTTTCCATAGATTTTGCAGCCGGATTATCCTTTTGATCTCTATTACTTATTTCAAGATATAAATATTGAGTAATAGCATTTATCAAAGGAAGTCCATACAAAACAGGATCTGGTTTTGATAAATCACTTATCCAAAAGAAATTTTTACTAACAGCGGCATTTGCATCTCCAAAAATATATAAAAGAGGTTCTCTCATAACCGCGAACATAGCAAAAACTAAAATTATTTGTAAAATCATCGGTAAACAACCACCAAGTTGTTTAATACCATGTTCTTTATTAAATTCCATAAGCTTCATATTCATAGCTTGTGGATCGTGTTTATATCTTTCTCTTATCTTTTTTTGTTCATCTGCGAACTGTGCAGTTATTTTTTGATTTTTTATTGAACTTAAAAAAATCGGGAATAAAACAATCTTAAAAACTATTGAAATAATAATTATGCTAATTGCAAGATATGAAAAACTTGCAGGTTCAACTGTAAAAATAGACTTAACAAATTCATAAATATATTTCAATACAAGTCCCATTATATTTCTTAAAAAAGCCATCAAGTCCTCCTATTTTAGTGGGTCATAACCACCCTTATTAAAAGGATTACATCTTAAAATTCTCCAAAGAACTAAAACTGTAGCTTTAAAAAAATTATATTTTTTATAAGCTAAAAGTGCATATTCAGAACAAGTAGGAGTAAACTTACACTTGTTAAATCCAAAAAGTGGAGATATAAATTTTCTGTAACCTTTAATTAAAAAAATCGCTAAACTTCTCAATCTAAAACCTTCTTAAAAGCAAAATTTACTAATTTTAATAATGATTTTTCAAGCTCAGTATAACTTATTTCTAAAGTGTTTTGCTTAGGTAAAATAACCATCTCATAACCTAATTTTAAATTTTCGATATTTAATCTAATTATTTCTTTAATTCTTCTTTTAATTAAATTTCTTTTATTAGCTTTACCAAACTTTTTAGTAATGGCAACGCCAAATTTAACTGTTTTTCTTTTTGTAGGTCGTATAAAAATAGTAAAATCTTTGTTCCAAAAATTTTTTCCTCTCTTATAGACAACCTTAAATTCTCTATTTTTTCTTAATCTAAACTTTTTTTCCATATAATCTTTCCAATTTTAATTAAAATAATAAACAAAAAGAATTTTAGAAAAAAGGCCATACATTAATGCTTGGCCTATGCTGATAAAACTTTTCTATTTTTAAGTCTTCTTCTTTTTAATACAGCTCTACCTGCTTTTGTACTCATTCTTTTTCTAAAGCCGTGATCTTTACTTCTTTTTCTTACATTTGGTTGATAAGTTCTCTTCATTATAGATGACACCTCCTCTAAGTTTTAATCATCTTTAGGTTATTAGATAAAACACTACTCTAGATTATAAATTATATTAGGTATAATTGTCAAGTAAAATTAAAAAAAATAAAGAAAAAATAAAAAATTTTTTTAAAAGTTTTAAAAATAAAAAATGGATTTATAATAAACCCATATTATATTTTTGTATTTAGATACTTTATTTTAAAAAAAACCATAAAGAAAACTATAACTAATATTATAATAGAAGAAAAAATATTAACATATTTTTTATAAGGCTTTTTATATTCTTTATTATCTTTGTTTTTATTGATAATTATTAATTTTACTATCTAACTTACAATTAAAAGTGCATAAAGAATTGTTTTATAGTTCATTATTTTTTTAATTTATTTTTTAATAAGTAAATAAAAATTAATTAAAACATAAAAAATAAAAAATAAAAAAATTAATTTTAAAAAATTTTTTACATAACCTCTTTTTATTTTTGTATCTAGATGCTAAAATTTTATAGAAAATTTGAGTTTTTTTTTATTTTTTGATATAATTTAACTGTTAGAATATATTTTTTTATTTTAAATATTTTTTAGCTTAAAATAAATTATTTTTTATTTTTGATGTAATTTTATTTGTTAGAATATTTTTTTTTAAATATTTTTTAGCTTAAAATAAATTATTTTTTTATTTTTGATAGTTTACATTTTTGTAATATGTGGATAAGTTGAATTACTTTGTGGATAACTTGTTTGTTATTTTTTTATTTTTAAAATTTTTATTGATTTTTCTTTAAAAATTTTTAACAAAATAGTTTTTAATTTTTTGTGGATAACTTTTTAAAAAAATTTTTTATTTTAAAAAAAAATCTTTATACATATTGAAATTTAAACATTTATTTTTTATGAAATTTTGTGAATAACTATGTTAATAACTTTTTAAGGAGGGTTTATGTTAGAAAATGAGATAGATGTAAAAAGTTTATGGCTACAGATTTGTAATATTTTAAAATCAAAGCTTAATGATTTTAGATATGCTGCTTGGATTGAAGTTTTAAAGCCTGTTTGTTATTTTGAAAATACCCTTATGGTTTTATGTCCTTCTGAATTTATAAAAACTTCTGTAAATACAACGTTTAAAGCTTATATTGAAGATGTTATAAATACAATTTTATCTGATATTACAGATAAAAAAACAATTTTACTTGTTGTAACAAGTACTGATAAAGAATATTTAGACTATATGAATAACTCTGGTGTAGGTCAAGTTTCTTTTATTTGTAATGATTCTAAGGAAAATAAAACTACTACTAAAAAGAAAAAATTAAAAAATAAAATAGTTGATGATGATAGTATGAGTTTTCCAGATAGATATACATTTGATAACTTTGTAACTGGTGGAAATAGTGAATTTGCTGTTGCAGCATCTCGTGCTGTTGCAGAAAATCCTGGTCTTTCTTATAATCCTCTTTTTATTTATGGAAATCCCGGTCTTGGTAAAACTCATCTTATGAAAGCCATAGGACATGAAATAAATAAAAATTTTGATTGCAAAATACTCTATACTACAAGTGAAAATCTTTTAACTGATCTTGTAAATTTGATTCAAAAAAAAGGTATTGACCCTAATATAAATTCTAAGTTTATTGCAAAATACAGAAGTGTAGATGTTTTACTTATAGATGATATTCAATTTATGGTTGGAAAAGATAGAACTCAAGAAGAGTTTTTTCATATATTTAATGAGCTTTATAGTAAAAATAAACAAATTGTTATTTCATCTGATAGACCTGCAAATGATCTTAAAAATCTTGAAGAACGTTTAAAAAGTAGGTTTAATATGGGGCTTACTGTTGATATTCAGTTTCCAGATTTTGAGACAAGACTTGCTATTTTGCAAAATAAGATGAAGCTAGAATCTATTGAGTTAACAAATGAAATTTTAGAATTTATTGCAATGAATATAAAAACGAATATAAGGGACTTAGAAGGGGCTCTTATAAATGTACTAGCTCATTATAAGTTAAAGAAAAATGCTCCTATGACAGTTGATTATGTAAAAACTATTCTTTGTAAGAAATTAAATGAAATAAATAAAAAAGAAATAACTATAGATCTTATAAAAGAAACTGTTGCAAAATATTTTAAGATAAATATCTCAGATTTAAGCTCTAAAAATAGATCTAGTTCTATTTCTTATCCAAGGCAAGTTGCGATGTATCTTTGCAGAAATATGTTAGATTGTGCTTTAGGAAATATTGGAGATGCTTTTGAAAAAGATCATACTACAATAATGCATGGAGTTAAACAGATTGATAAAAAGATAAAAACTTCTGATTCTATAAAAAAAGATGTAGATACTTTAAAGAAATTAATTGAAGGATAATTTTTACGTTTTTGTAACATTTGTGTTCTAAATTTTTTAGTTATTATAGTTATCCTGTTGATAAGTGTGTGTATAAGTTTTTTTATTTTATTTTTGTTTTTTGATTTGTTAATTGTGTTTATAACTTATATTTTTTTTGTTAGTTATTATATAAGTTATCCTTTGTAAAAGTTTTGAATTTCTAATGCTTTTAAAGCTTTTTCAACTTATTAACAGCCTCTACTACTATTACTACTGTATATTATATTTAATTTAGAAAAAATTGTAAAAAAAGGAGAAATTTTATGGAAATAAAAATAATGCAAAATGAATTGTTAAATTTAATAAATATTTCATTAAAAGCTGTAAGTAATAAAAATTCAAGTGTTTTAGAGGGAATTATCTTTTTAGCTAAAGATAATAAATTAACTTTAAAATCTACAGATTTAGAACTTGCGATTGAAACACATACATCTTGTAATGTTTTAAAAGAGGGAGTTGTTCTTTTAAATGCTAATATGATTTTTAATATTATAAGAAAGCTTCCTAATAATGAAGTTTTTATTAAAGTAGAAAAAGAAAAAGTTTATATTCAAAGTGAAAATTCTAAATTTAATATAATAGCTATGGATCTTTATTCATATCCAGAATTTCCAAGTTTTGAAAAAAATATAGATTTTACAATACAAGATAATTTGTTAAAAACTGCAACAAAACAAACTATATTTGCAACTTCTTTAGATGATTTTAAAGAAACTTTAAAGGGCGTTGATATAGAAATTAAAGATAAAAAAATTGAATTTGTAGCTCTTGATGGTCATAGAATTGCAAGAAGATGTTTTGATATAGAACAAGATATAGATAAAAAACTTATAATATTGCCAAGAGCTTTAAATGAAATTTCTAAGATTGTTCCTGAAGGAAAAACTGTTGGAGTTTGTGTTGTTAAGGGAAGCTGTATTTTTTATTTTGAAAATACTATTTTTTCAACTCGTACTATAGAAGGAGAATATTTAAATTATAGATCTTTATTTTCATACGATTATAAGACAAAGATTTCAATTTCAAAAAGAGATTTTATAAATTCTATAGAAAGAGCTAATATTGTCTATAAGGCAGAAAAAGGAGATTTAGTAACTTTTACGATAAATGATGATAGTATTTTAGTTGAAGGTTGTTCTGAAATTGGCGATTTAAAAGATTTAATTAATATAAAAAAAGAAGGAGAAGATTTAAAAATAGCTTTTAATTCAAAATATATTTTAGAAGGATTAAAAAATATCGAACAAGAATTTGTTGATATAACATTTAATGGAAGAGCAGGTGCTTGTATAATTAAACCGCAAGATACAAATGTTGATTACACTTATCTTGTTTTACCGGTTTTATTACAAGATTCACAATATTAGGAGAAATATATGAAAACAGTTTATATTGAAACAGAGTTTATAAAACTTTCTCAACTTTTAAAATATGCATCTATTGTGCAAAATGGTTCTGATGCTAAGTTTTTTATTTCAGAAGGGTTAGTTTTTGTAGATGGAGAAGTTGAAACAAGAAGGGGAAGAAAAATTTACGATTCTATGAACGTTAAAGCTATTGTAGATGGTAAAGAGTTTAACATTTTAGTTAAAAAGAGGTAAATTTGAAAGTTAATAGAATTTGTTTAAATAATTTTAGAAATTTTAAATCTATTAGTTTAGATTTTAAAGATAATATAAATATTTTACAAGGAAAAAATGCTAAAGGAAAGACTAATATTTTAGAGGCTATTTTTATAGCTCTTACATCTGTAAGTTTTAGAAATGCTAAGGCTAATGAATGGATAAAGTTTAATGAACCGTTTTTAAGATGTGATGTTTTTGTTCAAGAAAAAAATTTTGAAAATAAAATTTCATATTCTTATGAATTTGATAAGAAAAAAGTTTTTAAAATAGATGATATTAAATTAAAAAGTTTAAATGAGCTTTATGATTTTTCAAATGTTTTAGTATTTTTTTCTGATGAAATTAAGATAATAACAGAAAGTTCACTTTTTAGAAGAAATTTTATTGATAGTTTTATAGTGAAAATGGTTAAAGGTTATAAACAAAATTTAATTCTTTATAGAAATGTTATATTTAGAAGAAATTTACTTCTAAAAGGAATGAATATTTCAAGCTATTATAAAGAAGAGATGAATGCTTTAACAAAAAAGGCAGCTGTTTTGTGTTTTGAAATTTCAAGGCAAAGAAAAATAATGATAGATTTGATAAATGAACAATTAAAAGATATTCATAAAGAACTTACAAAAGAAAGTTTATATATCGAATATGAAAGCATTGTTTCTTCTTTTTCAAAATCTAAAGAAGAGATTTTAAAAGAAATTTTAGAGAATTTTTTTAAAACGTATAAACTTGATACAGAAAATAAGATTACTAATTTTGGTATACATAAAGAAAATTTTAAATTTATTTTAAATGATAAAGATGCTAAACTTTTTTCATCACAGGGTCAAAAAAGAAATATAATTATTTCTGTTAAGATGGCTCAAAAAAATATTTTTGAAAAAGAAAAGTTTGTAAAGCCTATTATTTTGCTAGATGATTTATTTAATGAATTAGATGAAAAAAGAATAGATAGCATTTTAGATTATCTAAATGACAATCAAATATTTATAACAATGACAGATATGTTTAATATAGATAGAAAAAATGTAAATATTATCAATATTTAACGACAAAAGAAAGGAAGATTATGAGTAAAGAAAATATTAGAGATTATGGAGCTAAAGATATTAAAGTTTTAACGGGACTTGAACCAGTAAGATTAAGACCGGGAATGTATATCGGTTCTACTAGTTCAAAGGGTCTTCATCATTTAGTTTATGAAGTTGTTGATAACAGTATTGATGAAGCGTTAGCTGGAGCTTGTGATACTATAATAGTTAAGATTTATAAAGATAATTCTGTAAGTGTTGAAGATAATGGTAGTGGGATACCTGTTGAAATTCATCCTCAAACTAAAAAATCGACTCTTGAAACAGTTTTAACAATTTTACATGCAGGTGGTAAGTTTAATAATAATGCTTATAAAGTTTCAGGAGGACTTCACGGAGTTGGTGTTTCTGTTGTAAATGCTTTGTCTTGTTGGCTTATTGCAAATGTTAAAAGAGATGGTAAACTTTATGAACAAAGATTTGAAAGAGGCGTTGCAACAACAGAGCTTAAAGTTATTGGAACTTCAAAAGAAACTGGAACGATTATAACTTTTAAGCCAGATAGTGAAATTTTTGATACAACTATTTTTGATAAAGAAATTTTAAGAAATAGATTTAGAGAAATGGCGTTTTTAAATAAAGGCGTTAAGATATTATTTTTTGATCAAAGAGATGATTTTAAAGAAGAATTTCACTATGAAGGTGGAATAAAATCTTTTGTTGAGTATATGAACAAAAACAAAACGGTACTACATGACAATGTTATTTATTTTCAAGGAGAAAAACAAGATTCATTAGTTGAAATTGCTATGCAATATACAGATGGATATTCGGAAAATATATTAACTTTTGCTAATAATATCCATACTCCTGAAGGTGGAAGCCATTTAGTTGGTTTTAAAACTGCGATAACAAGAGCGATAAATGATTATGCTAGAAAATATAATTTAATAAAAGAAAAAGAACAAAATCTTCAAGGTGATGATACAAGAGAGGGCTTAACTGCTATTGTTTCTATAAAATTACCAAACCCACAATTTGAAGGACAAACTAAAGCAAAACTTGGTAACAGTGAAAGTAGGGGAGTTGTTGAAACTTTTCTTTATGATAATTTGATGACCTTTTTAGAAGAAAATCCAAAGGTTGGAAAAATTATAATAGAAAAAGCTAAGAATAGTCAAAGAGCTAGAGAAGCTGCAAGAAAAGCAAGAGATTTAACAAGAAAAAAATCAATTTTAGATAATACAACACTTCCTGGAAAACTTGCTGATTGTCAAGAAAGTGATATTTCAGTAAATGAAATATATCTTGTCGAAGGGGACTCTGCAGGTGGTTCTGCAAAACTTGGAAGAGATAGTAAATTTCAAGCTATTTTACCTCTTAAAGGTAAAATTATGAATGTTGAAAAAGCAAGAATTGATAAAATTTTAGGCTATGAAGAAATAAAAGCTATGATTACAGCTTTTGGTACGGGTATCGGAAAAGATTTTAATATAGACAATTTAAGATATGGAAAAATTGTAATAATGACCGATGCCGATGTCGATGGAGCCCATATTAGAACACTTATTTTAACATTTTTCTATAGATATATGAAAGAGCTTATCGAACAAGGTCATGTTTATATCGCACAGCCACCACTTTATGGAATTGTAAAGGGAACAAAGGTTGTAAGATATTGTTTTACAGACGAAGAACTTCAAAAAAATTTAGACGAACTTGGACGTGATAGCCACAGAATACAAAGATATAAAGGTCTTGGTGAAATGAACGCAGAACAACTTTGGGAAACTACTATGAATCCTGAACATAGATTATTTTTAAAAGTTTCAATAGATGAAGATTCTATCGTTTCTGTTGATGAAACTTTTACAACTCTTATGGGAGATAAAGTTGAACCAAGACGTGAATTTATAGAACAAAATGCAAAATATGTTAAGAATTTGGACGCATAGGAGAGAAAAGTAGATGACAGATTTTATTAATCATTCAAATATAAAAATTACAGATATTGAAGCACAAATGAAAGATGCTTACCTTGACTATGCAATGAGTGTTATAGTCGCAAGAGCTCTTCCAGATGTTAAAGACGGTTTAAAGCCCGTTCACAGAAGAATTATTTATGCAATGCTTGGACAAGGATTAACTCCAGATAAACCATATAAAAAATCCGCAAGACTTGTTGGGGAAGTAATGGGTAAATATCACCCACATGGTGATGGTGCAATTTATGATGCGGTTGTAAGACTTGCACAAGATTTTAGTTTAAGATACCCTTTAGTAGATGGTCAAGGTAACTTTGGTACAATAGACGGAGATGGAGCAGCAGCTCCTCGTTACACAGAAGTTAGAATGCAAAAACTTACTATGGAAATGTTAAGAGATATTAACAAAGATACAGTTGATTTTGTAGCTAACTATGATGAAAACGAAAAAGAGCCAGTTGTTCTTCCAAGTAAATTTCCTAATTTAATTGTAAATGGTTCAGCTGGAATAGCTGTTGGTATGGCAACAAATATGCCACCACACAATCTAGAAGAAGTAATAGATGCAATTGATAAATACATTGATAATTTTGATATCTCTATAGAAGAGCTTATGAAATATATTAAAGGACCTGATTTTCCAACTGGTGCTTTAATTATAGGAAATAAGGGAATTAAAGATGCTTATTTTACAGGACGTGGAAAAATTACAGTAAGAGCTGTTTGCAATATTGAAGAACATAACAACAGACAAAGAATAATTGTTACACAAATTCCATATCAAGTTAATAAATCTAATTTGATTATGAAAATTGTAGAGCTTGTTAAAGAAAAGAAAATAGAAGGAATTTCAGATCTTAGAGATGAAAGTAATATGAAAGGTATTAGAATTGTAATAGAACTTAAAAGAGATGCAAATGCTAATATCATACTTAATAATCTTTATAAACATACTCAAATGCAAACAACTTTTGGTATAATAAATCTTGCACTTGTAAATGGTGAACCTAAAGTTTTAAACTTAAAAGATTTAATTTTCTATTATGTAGAACATCAAAGAGATGTAATTACAAGAAGATGTAAATTTGAACTAAAAAAAGCAGAAGATAGAGCTCATATAGTTGAAGGACTACTTAAAGCAATAGACCATATCGATGAAATAATAAAAATAATTAGAGCATCTTACTCAGATGCAGCACAAAAACTTATAGATAGATTTGGCTTTAGTTTAATCCAAGCTGAAAGCATCCTTGAAATGAGACTTAAAAGACTTCAAGGTCTTGAAAGAGAAAAACTTCAAGATGAATACAACAGTCTAATAAAAGAAATAGCAAGACTTAAAGAAATATTATCAAACGAAAGATTGATTTTAAACATAATAAAAGAAGAGTTAAATGAAATAAAAGAAAAATACAAAGACAAAAGAAGAACTGAAATAAGACCAAATGAAGACGAAATTAATATAGAAGAACTTATAAAAGAAGAAGATGTTGTAATAACTCTTACAAAACAAGGATACATTAAAAGAATTCCAGAAGATACTTACAAAGTACAAAACAGAGGTGGAAAAGGAGTTGTAGCTCTTACAACCAAAGAAGGAGATTATGTAGATAGTCTTTTTGTAACATCAACACATAATGATATTTTATTTTTCACTAACAAAGGTAGAGTTTACAAACTAAAAGCTTATGAAATTCCAGAAGGAAAAAGACAAGCAAAAGGTCAAAATATAATAAATCTTTTAGAATTAATGCATGGTGAAACTGTAAATGCAGTTATTCCAATACCTAAAGATGAAATATCTAAAGAAGATTACTTTATTATGACAACAAAAAACGGTATAATAAAGAGAACATCAGTTGAATATTTTAAATCTATAAGAAAAGTTGGAATAAAAGCTATAAACCTTGTAGGTGATGACGAACTTATTCAAGTTAGAATTTCAGATGGAAATAACAACGCAGTTATAGTAACTAAAAAAGGACAAGCTATAAAATTTCACATTTCAGATATTAGAGAAATTGGAAGATCAGCTCAAGGTGTAAAAGCTATAAAACTTGAAAAAGACGATTTTGTCGTTTCAATGAATTTAGAATCAGAAGGAAAATATCTTCTTATAATTTCCGAATTTGGATATGGAAAAAGAACATCTCTTTCTAACTATAAAGCACAAAATAGAGGTGGAAAGGGTGTTAAAACATATAAAATAACTGAAAAAACAGGAGCTGTTGTATGTTCAAAAGTTGTAAATACAACAGATGAAATAATAGTACTTTCCCAAAGTGGTGGTATAATAAGACTTTTAGTTAAAGATATTCCAATAAAGGGAAGAGATACACAAGGTGTTATAATAAAAGATGTAAATAAAGAAGAAGATAAAATCGTAGCTGTTGCAAAATATGTAAACGAAGCTTAAGGAGAAAAAAATGGAACTAAATGTAGATTTAAAAAAAGAAAATGAAACTTTATTTGTAAATCTATCCGGCGATTTAGACATTAATTCTAATAAAAAGTTTAAAGATAGTGTAAATAAAGTTAAGGGAATAAAAAATATAGTTGTAGATTGTAAAGAGCTTTCATATGTAGATTCTACAGGACTTGGAGCTTTTATATCAATTTATAAAAACTTAAAACAACAAGGAAAAGAAAATATTTTAATAAAAGGCTTAAAACCTCATATTAAAAAAATATTTCTTATAACAGATTTAGATAAAGTATTTAAAATTGAGGAGTAATTATGGAAAAAATAGTTTTAAAAATTCCGTCAAATAAAAAATATTTTTCTACAGTAAGACTTCTTATTTCTTCAATTGCAAACACTATAGAAATGGATATTGAAACAATAGAAGATTTAAAAGTATCCATTTCAGAAGTTATGAATATGCTTTTTGAAAAAAATGATTTTTTTGAAATATCCATTTACGTACAAGAAGAAAAAATAAAAATAGAAGTACTAACACAATGCTTTGTAAAAGAAGTTATAGAAAATGAAGAAAATAAATTTTCAATATTAATCTTAGAAAGTTTAGTTGATAAAGTTAAATTTGAAGATAATATCATATTTTTAGAAAAAAATAAAGGATAAAAATTATGAAAAAGGGATATACAAAACCAGATTCAAAAGAAATAAAAGAACTTTTTAAAGAGTATTCTAACAATCCAACAAAAAAACTTAGAGAAAAACTAATAGAAAGTAATTTATATATTGCAGATATTTTAGCTAAAAAATATATAAATAAAGGAATAGAATACGACGACCTTTTTCAAGTAGCCTCCGTTGGGTTAATCCTTGCAATAGATAGATACGACATATCAAAAGGATTTGAATTTTCAAGTTTTGCTATGCCTACAATAGTAGGAGAGATAAAAAGATATTTTAGAGATAAAGGTTGGGTTATAAGAGTTCCAAGAAGAATTCAAGAAAATTCTAAAAGAGTTAATAATGCAAAATATCATTTAACTCAAACTCTTGGTAAAGTTCCAACTATAAAAGACATTTCAGAATATGTAGGACTTTCACAAGAAGACGTTCTTGAAATAATGGAAGCAAGTAAAGTTTATACACCACAATCACTTGATCAATCTTTTGAAAACTCAGATAGCGAAGATAAAGATACAAACTTAATTGATATAGTTGGAGAAAATGATAAAGAATTTGACTTTGTAGATAATAAAGATTTTATAACAAAAACATTACAAAAACTAACAGATGTTGAAAAAAAGATAATAATAGGAAGATATTTTGAAGAAAAAACACAAGTTGCACTTGCAAAAGAACTAAACATCTCACAGATGACAGTAAGTAGACTTGAAAAAAAAGCACTAAAAAAATTTAAAGAAGAATTACAAAATTAAACAAAAAGGAATTTATGAAAATAAATTCCTTTTTTTAATTACAATATTATATAAAAAAAACTATTAAAAGGAGTATTACTAATATTAAAACAGATAAAAAAATATTAGTATATTTTCTATACGGCATTTCACGCCTATAATTATCTTTGTTTTTATAGATGATTATTAATTTTATTATTGCACTTACAATTAAAAGTGCATACATAATCGTTTTATAGTTCATTTTTTATCTCCTTAGCTTTAAATTAAAAAAAATTTTTTTATAAAATTAATTTAAAAAGATTATATATTAAAATACTAACCTTAAAAATTTTATAAAACGTTTTTTTATCAAAAGTATAATAGCATAAAAAATAAAAAAAATCAATCATGAATCTAACTTAAAATAAAAAATATAAAGTAATTAAAAATTAAAAAATTTTCTCTTTAGTTAAAAATTTACTACATGGGTTTTTTTATGGTATAATAACAATAGTTATTTATTTGGAGGTTATTATGACTTTTACTTTTTTTAAGATTTTATCTTATTTAAGTTTTATTATATATTTTGTATTTTGTTTTTTTAGTGTATCTTTATTTCATTTGAAAGAGGATGTTAAAGCTATATTTTTTCGTTCACTTTTTATGCCCGTTTTGATGATTTTTTATTTTTCATCTTTTAAAAACCACATATTAACAGTATATTTTGCACTTTTGTTTTCGTGGTTTGGTGATATGTTTTTAAGTAGGTTAAATGTTAAAAATATATTTTTATCATTTTTATTTTATTCAATTTCTGTAATATTATTTTTGTTAAATATTCTGTTAAAAATTAATTTTAAAAATTTAAACTATATTTTAGTTAGCTTTGTTTTTCTTTTCTATCTAATAATTGCATTTGTTTATGTATTTTTAACAATGGAAAGAACAAGAAAAGTTTTAAAAGGAAATAATATTTTTACAATTTTTAGAACAGTTCTAGCTTTGTTTTGTATTTTTGTGATAATTTTTGCAAGTGAAACAAAAGGAAAATTTTTATATTTGATTTTAGGCTCGAATTTATTATTTGTAAATCAATTACTTTTTTCACACTATCTAATTACAAAGAAAAATGAATTTTTGGACTTTTGTTTAACAATTACTTACAGTCTATCTTTGTTATTTTTAGTTTGTGGATTTGGAAAAATGATTTAGATAGGAGGATTTATGGAAAATTTAATCTTTAATTTTAATAAAAAAAAGATAGAAAGCAAAGATGAAACAACACTTTGTGCAATAATAAATGTAACGCCAGATTCTTTTTCTGATGGCGGAAAGTATTTTGGAGTAGAAAAGGCTGTAAATAGAGCAAAAGAGCTTATAAAAGACGGAGCTAAGATGCTAGATATCGGAGGAGAGTCAACAAGACCAGGTAGCAGTTTTGTAGAAATTAAAGATGAAATAAATAGAGTATGTCCCGTTATAAAAGAAATTAGAAAATTTACAGATATTGCAATATCAGTTGATACTTGGAAATCAGAAGTTGCAAAAGAAGCACTAAATGCAGGAGCAGATATAGTAAATGATATAACAGGATTTTTAGGTGATAAAAACATGGCGAAAGTTGTATCTAAAACAAAAGCTGGAGCTATCTTAATGTTTAATCCCGTTATTGCAAGAGCAAACCACGAAGGATCTAAAATTTTTCCAAAATTTAGTTTTGAAAATTTAGACGATTTATTTAAAGAATATGAAAATTTACCAATAACACAATTAATGGAAAAATATTTTTTAAAAAGTTTAGAAATTGCAAGAAAAAATAACATTTCAAAAGACAGGATAATGTTAGACCCTGGAATCGGATTTGGACTTACTAAAAGAGAAAATTTTATACTAATAAAAAACTTAGAAAAAATTCACAACATGGGCTACCCAATATTTTTAGGAGTATCAAGAAAAAGATTTATAACAAATATATTACAAGAAAATGGCTTTAATATCGATAAAGAAACAACACAAGGACTTGCAAATATGGATAACGCATCAAGTAACCTATCCTTTTTTGCAAGTTTAAACTCAGTAGAAGCTATAAGAGTTCATGAAATAAAACCACACCTTTTAGCAATTAAAATTGCACAAAGTATAAAACGTGCAGAAAAAATGGAAAACATAAACTTTAAAAGTTATAATTAAATCTTCAATTAAAGAGTTATCAAAAAGAAGATTTAATTTCACGATTATTTACTTTAATTTAAAATTATCAAAAAGGAAATAATCGTATAATTTTATTTACAATATTTCATATAAAAAATTATTT
>KQ959646.1:25839-31781 GCA_001552895.1 Tissierellia bacterium KA00581 | reverse complement strand
TTTTTACTTTTGGTAAAATAAAAAATAAATTCTATCTTTAAGATTTTTATATTTTTTAATTTCATGTATGGTTTAAATATTTTATAATAACATAAAATTAAATAGATATAAAATATTAAATAAAAAATGTTGTAAATAAAATTATAATTAAATCTTCAATTAAAAAGTTATCAAAAAGAGAATTTAATTTCATGATTATTTACCATAATTTAAGCTATCAAAAAGAGAATAATCATATAATTTTATCAACAATAAAAAACTAATAGTAAGTAAATATAAGAATTTTATCGTAAAAATTATTTATTTTATTTAAAAATATAATAATTATAAATTAAATTTGTTGTTAAATTAAGATTTTTATGTTATAATCAATGTATAAGCTTTTATTTTATTAAAAATAAAATAAAAAAATTCATAAAAGTACTTGACAAGTTAACAAATACATTGTATAATATGCAAGTAACTGTTTGATTAGCAAATATAAATAAAAATTTTAAAAAAATTTTTAAAAAGTGTTGACAAACAAAAATTAATATTGTATAATGTATAAGCGGTTGATTTCCAAGGCAACTTGATATATTAGTCGCCATATTTGTTAAAGTTTGATTTTTATTAATTTTACTTTAAATACTTTTCATAAGTCAGATACGAAAAGTGGTTAACCGCTAAAACGAATAGGACTTAATAATCATATAAAATGTGTTAATACTTTTTATTTGGCCCTATGGTCAAGCGGTTAAGACATCGCCCTTTCACGGCGGTAACCCGGGTTCGAATCCCGGTAGGGTCACCATTTTTATTAACATAAATAATACAGTACGTTTGGTAATATTTGGGCGCATAGCTCAGTTGGGAGAGCATCTGCCTTACAAGCAGGGGGTCATAGGTTCGAGCCCTATTGTGCCCACCAAATATGGCCTGGTAGTTCAGTTGGTTAGAATGCTAGCCTGTCACGCTAGAGGTCGTGGGTTCGAGTCCCATCCAGGTCGCCAACATGCTGGTGTAGCTCAATTGGTAGAGCAACTGACTTGTAATCAGTAGGTTAGGGGTTCAAGTCCTCCCACCAGCTCCATTTTGATTTGGAGGAGTTCCCGAGTGGCCAAAGGGGACGGACTGTAAATCCGTTAGCTACGCTTTCAGTGGTTCGAATCCACTCTCCTCCACCAATTTAATATAAATAGTTACGACCATAAAGTTTGAGTTTATGCGGGTGTAGCTCAGTGGTAGAGCCCCAGCCTTCCAAGCTGGTTGCGAGGGTTCGATTCCCTTCACCCGCTCCATTTTGCACCTATAGCTCAGCTGGATAGAGCAACGGACTTCTAATCCGTGTGCCAGAGGTTCGAATCCTCTTAGGTGCGCCACCTTTGGGGTATAGCCAAGTCGGTAAGGCACTAGACTTTGACTCTAGCATTTCGCAGGTTCGAGTCCTGCTACCCCAGCCAATTTTATGATTCATTAGCTCAGTCGGTAGAGCACCTGACTTTTAATCAGGGTGTCCGGGGTTCAAATCCCCGATGGATCACCATTCATGGAGAGGTATCGAAGTGGTCATAACGAGGCGGTCTTGAAAACCGTTTGGGTTTTCGCCCACGTGGGTTCGAATCCCACCCTCTCCGCCACAAGGAGAAATACTCAAGTGGCTGAAGAGGCTCCCCTGCTAAGGGAGTAGATCCTTTACGGGATGCGAGGGTTCAAATCCCTCTTTCTCCGCCAATAATTTGGGCCTTTAGCTCAGTTGGTTAGAGCGCCCGGCTCATAACCGGTAGGTCCCGGGTTCAAGTCCCTGAAGGCCCACCAAATTATCACAAGATATTTCTTTATAGAAATATCTATTATTTTATATAGATAAAAAGTGATGCTTTTAGGGGTATAGTTTAAAGGTAGAATGTCGGTCTCCAAAACCGCTGGTGAGGGTTCGATTCCTTCTACCCCTGCCAAAAACATCTTAAAAAGACGCTTAAAACAAGAAAAAAGTTTAAAAAAAATAATAAGTAAGATAAAATTTAAAACTAAATGTTATATGCCCAGATAGCTCAGTCGGTAGAGCAGAGGACTGAAAATCCTCGTGTCGGTGGTTCGATTCCGCCTCTGGGCACCACAAGGACTGTTATAGTCCTTGTTTTTTTATATATACGATTATTTAGAAAAAATAAATAATTAAAAGTTAAGTATTTTTATTGATTTAATTTTGATTAAGTGTTAAAATTTGTTTAATAAGAAATTTAAGGAGGTTTAAATGAAAAAAAGTGATATTGATTTACAAAAATTAAATATTTTTTCAGATTTATCTTGTGAAGAGATTAAAAAAATAAAATCAGCTATTATTATTTCAAAATATAAAAGAAATGAATTTTTATTTAAACCAAATGATAAAGCAGACAATATGTATATAATAGCTGTTGGAAAAATAAAAGTTTATACTATAAGTCCAACAGGTATTGAACAGATGTTATATATATACCAAAAAAACGACTTTATAGGAGGACTTAATCTTTTACAAAGAATAGAATATATATATTACGGTCAAGCAATCGAAGATAGTGTTGTAATTTCGCTTTCAAAATTTCATTTTGATAATATTATAAAAAATTATCCTAAAGTTTGTCTAAAAATATTAGAAGAATCTTTTTTAAGAATACGACATGCTGAAGATTTAGTAACAAGGCTTATAGAAAAAAGTGCTGATGTAAAAGTTGCATCACTATTGTTAAGTCTTGCAAAAAATTTTGGAATAAAAAAAATAAATGGTATTTTATTAGAACTAAATATAAGTAGAGGTAATATGGGTTCGTTTGCAGGTCTTACAAGAGAATGTGTTACAAGAAAACTTACAGAACTTAAAGAAAAAGATATAATCGAACTTATAGGAACAAAAAAGATTTTAATAAAAGATATTTCGTATCTAAAAAAAATACTAGAAAGTTAATAAAAAAAGAAGCTTAGAATTTTAAGTTTCTTTTTTTATATAGTTGACAGATGAAAATTATGGTGCTATAATGATGTTGTACATAGTAGAAGTTTTTTGCATTAATAACCATAAGAATGATAAGGAGGTAATTTTATGAAAACATTAAAAAAATCGATTTTTTTACTTTTTACTATTGTTTTGTTAAGCTCTTGTTCTAAAGATGCAAAGGTTAATGAAACAAAAAATGTACAAAATAAATCATCTGAAGATAAAAAATCAGATGAAACTTTTAAACTTTTTAAAAATTATATCGGTAAAAAATATAGAGGAAAAATGGGAGGCTTTATAACAATAGTAGTTGACACAAATTATAGTTATATGCAATATGAAGCTCCAAAGATTGATCCAGATCATTGTTCAAGTGAAAAGGTAAGAAAACTTCATGGAAAATTTCAAAGATATGGGATTTTTTTACAACCTCGCTTTTTAACAGTTGATTCTAAAAAATATTTAACTGCTGATGATTTTCCAGAAGATAAATTTTATGTTAAAAATGATTATACAATTATAGATACAGAAACAAATAATGAATATATTTGTGCAGAAAATAAAAACTAAAAGATAAGCTTTTTAAAAAGCTTATCTTTTTTATTGTGATAGATAAATATGTAAAAAGATTTATTAAAAAAGGATTTATAATATGTAATTATTCAAAAATAATTATTCAAAAATATATTTTTTAATAAATAAACGTAAAATGTCACTATGCCGTTTTTTTACTGTTTGTTATAATATCTATATATGTATGAAATTTGTGTAGATATTATTTTTTATTATTAACAAGACATGCAATATAAAATAATTTATTTAAACAGGAGGATGCAAATGAAAAAAGTAATAAGTGTGATTTTATCTTTTATACTGGTTTTCTTTGTGGCAATTAATAGTATTAGTATTTTTGCGCAAACAAGTCAAGATAAAACACAAGAAATAACATATAAATGGAATACAGGTGGAGGTACACAAGGATATTATAATCCTAATGATAGAAATAATAAACAAATACATTTAAAATTTCTTTTAATCTTTAAAGGATATAAAGATGGACAACTAACAGATAATCACAAACAATTAGATACTCGTGCTTTAACAATTGGTAGTACTACACCTGCAAGAAATGAGGTTAGAACAGATATAATGCTTGATGAAGATGGAAAACCTTATAAAGACTGCGAAATATATGATGTAAAGCTACCTTTAAGTAATGAAAATAGTATTTATTCTATTGAAACAGAAAAATATGGTAAAAATTTTACTTCCTATCTTAAACAAAATATGCAAACTAAAACTACTTCTAAATTAGTTGATAATGCAATTATTTTACCAAGCGATAAAGATAATATGCCAGTACGTTTTACAGTAACTAAAAGAAATGAAACAGAAAATATAAAAAATAACAATGTAGAAATTTCTCGTATTATTAATTTTAAAGCTGGAAATTTAGATATATGGGATGATGATGAAAAAACAGATTCTTCTTTTAAAAAAGCTATTGAAGAAAGTCAACTTGTGCTATTTGATAGAACGGGAGTCAGAGTTAATGACTATGTTTTAAAGGCAGAATTTTATGGTCCAAAAAAGGATGAACTAAATAAGCGTTATTCTTTAAAAATGGAAGGAAACGACCTTGAAGGATTTACACTTTCACTTTCATCTAAAGTAAAAAAGAAAGAAAAAGTACAAGAAACTGAAGTTGATTTTGATACAATTTATGAAGATGATGAAACTTTAGAACTTGGAAAAACTAAAGTTAAAACCGAAGGAGTAAAGGGTAAGACTGTTAAGAAAACTCCTTATTATTATATTTTAGAAAATGAAAAAGAAGTTGTTTTAGAAACTAAAGAAGATGAATCTACTACAACTGAAATACAAAAAAAGGTAGATAAAGTTATCTTAAGAGGTACAAAAGTTAAGAAAACTCCTGAAGTTAAAAATGAAAAGCCAAATCTTGAAGTTAAGGATGCAAAGATAAAGCAAGGAGAAAATTTAGATTTAAAATCACTTATAACAAGGGCTGATGATAAAGAAGATGGTCCTATGTTAAACGATAAAGTTGTAATTGATAAAGGATTATTCGATAACACAAAAGTTGGAAAATATGAAATTACTTTTAAATTAACAAATAAAAAAGGATTAACTACGACAAAAAAAGCTACTGTTACAGTTGAAAAAAATGAAGTTAAAAAAGATATAGAATTTATATCTGGAGAAAATCAAACTATTAATTTAAATTCTAATGAAAAGTTATCTTTTAGACTTAATGCTGATGTTAAAGATTTTGTAGATGCTTATGTTGATGGAAAAGTTGTTGATAAATCTATGTATGATTTAAAAACTGGAAGTACCATTGTAGAATTTAAAAAAGATTTTGTAAATGAATTAACTATAGGAAAACATGAATTTAAATTTGAATTTAAACAAGGATTTGCAAAAACAAATGTGTTTGTAGAAAAAGAAGAAATTAAAAATCCAAAAAACAAAGTGAAAAAGCAAAAATTACCAAAGACAAATATTTACTCTTTCAGTAGTTTGTCATTAGTTTTAAGTTTTGTTTCTATGGCTTATTCTTTAAAACGTAAATAGTATTAAATTAAATATAAAACAAAAAAAGACCTTTAAAGGTCTTTTTTGTTGCGATATTTTGGGGGTATATCGCATTGGAGAGAGTAATACTCATATAAAAGTTTGAGTATTATATCTAAAATGAAAAAAATTCGTTTCAATAAAATATAGGCTGGTTTCGTTGCACTAATATTCTATTTAGTAAAAGTATATCATACATCCAAAACGTTGTCAAGCTTTTTTTAAATAAAATGTTAAAATTTTTTATTCCTTTTTATGTTGTTTTATTTAATTGCGTTAAATATAACCTCCTTTAACTTGAAAAATAGACGGATATGATTTTTTATATTAAGTTTAATTTAATTGTTATAACAATTTTAGTATTGTTTACAATATTTCATATAAAAAATTA
>KQ959646.1:16006-25739 GCA_001552895.1 Tissierellia bacterium KA00581 | reverse complement strand
CAAATTGAGATAGGTATTAACGATTCTCTCTTAATTTTTTAAATAACTTTATTTAAAATTACGCCTAAGACTCTTCTAGCTTTAAGCGTCTGTTTTTACTTTTGGTAAAATAAAAAATAAATTCTACCTTTAAGATTTTCATATTTTTTAATTTAACGTACGGTTTAAATATTTTATAGTAATAAAAAGCTAAATATATATAAAATATTGTAAATAAAAATATCGTATACGATTGTTTCTTTTTTATGATTTTAATTTTAGTAAAAAATTTATCTTCAAAATGATTATTATTTTTTAAAACTATTGACTAAATTATTTTTAAATGCTACAATAAAAACAGCTATCCGAGTTAGTTTGGCTAAGAAATTTTTTAATTTTATGCTGGATTAACCAGAGTTTGTATGTCAAACTCTCAGAGTTAGAGGAGAAATCTTATAGCTTTCCGTTTTAGAGAAGGATAAAGGCTTATGTTTTTTGCTACTATCCTTAGTAGCTTTTTTTATTTTAAAATTATAAAAAATATACGTCCTTTATTTAAGAAAGGAGAATTTATATGAAAAAATTTTTAAAAAGAGCCATAGCATTGTGCTTAATGGTAACGGTTTTAGGGGCATGCTCTCCTAAGAAAGAAGAAGTAAAAAAAGACCAAAAACAAGAACAAACAAATAAAACAGAAAAGAAAAAATTAACAGTTTTTGCGGCGGCTTCCATGACAGAAACAATGGAACAAATAAAGAAAATATATGAAGAAGAACATAAAGATATTGAAATAGTTTATACTTTTGATTCTTCAGGAACTTTGAAAAAGCAAATAGAACAAGGTGCTAAGGCTGATATTTTTATATCTGCAGCTTTAAAGCAAATGAACGCTTTAGATAAAACAAAAACTAAAGATGCTAAGGTAGTTATTGATGAATCTACAAGATTTAATTTATTAGAAAATAAAGTTGTACTTGCAGTGCCAAGTGATAATAAAGCAAATGTACAAAAGTTTGAAGATTTAACTAATGAAAATGTAGAAAAAATAGCTCTTGGAAATAGTGATGTTCCTGTTGGTCAATATTCAGAAGAACTTTTAAAAAATTTAAAAATTTGGGATAAAATTCAACCTCGTGTAACATTTGGAACAAATGTAAAAGAAGTTACAACATGGGTTAAAGAAGGGGTTGCAAATTGTGGTATAGTTTATGCAACAGATGCATATTCAGCAGGACTTAAAGTTGTTGATACAGCTAAAGAAGGAATGATAAAAACTCCAGTTATATACCCTGCAGCAGTTTTAAAAGATTCTAAAAACGCTAATGAATCAAAAGAATTTTTAAAATTCTTAAAGAACGATAAATGTAAAGCTATTTTTGAAAAAGTAGGCTTTGCACTTGCAAAATAGTTAAAAGGGGTGGCTTATATGGATTTTTATCCACTTTTAAATTCTTTAAGGATAGCGTTGATTTCATCTATAGTAACTTTTTTCTTAGGAATTTTTATAGCTTATTATGTTTCGAAGCTTTCAAGAGTTACAAAAGGTGTTATAGATGTTATATTAACACTTCCTTTAGTATTGCCACCAACTGTAATAGGTTTCTTTATTTTAAAATTATTATCCCCTAATGGAAAGCTAGGGGGATTTTTTTTAAGTGTTTTTTCTATGAAACTTATTATGACTTGGTATTCGGCAATATTTGCAACTATTGTAGTTACTTTTCCTTTAATGTATAGAACTGCAAGAAGTGCGTTTCAAAATTTTGATATTAATTTAAAATATGCAGCTCAAACACTTGGTAAAAGTGATACATGGATTTTTTGGAAAATAATTTTTCCAAATTGTAAACAAGGTATTTTAGCAGGGGTTGTTTTAAGTTTTGCAAGAGCTCTTGGAGAATATGGAGCTACAAGCATGGTTTCTGGTTACACTCCAAAAGATACTGCAACCATTTCTACTACGGTTTATCAGCTTTGGAGAATAGGAAATGAACAGTTAGCATATAAATGGGTTTTTATAAATATTTTAATATCGTTTATAGTGCTTGTTATTATAAACTTACTTGAAAAAAGAGATAGAGAACATATTGTTTAAAAGAGGTATTTATGATTTATGTTGATATAGAAAAAAATTTAGGAAAATTTACTTTGAAAAGTAAATTTAAATGTAATTCTAATACAATGGGTCTTCTTGGAGCTTCTGGAAGTGGGAAAAGTTTAACTTTAAAATGTATAGCTGGAATAGAAAAACCAGATAAAGGAAAAATTATTTTAGATGATCGTATTCTTTTTGATAGCGAAAAAAATATAAATATTCCTCCAAAAGAAAGAATGGTAGGTTATATGTTCCAAAATTATGCACTTTTTCCAAATATGAATGTTTATGAAAATATAGAAGTTGGAGTGCGTGAAAAAAATGTAGATAAAGATAAAATTATTTTAGAAAAGTTAGAAAGTTTAAATATTTTACATTTAAAAGATAAAAAAATTTCTAAAATTTCCGGAGGAGAAGCACAAAGAGTTGCTCTTGCAAGAATTCTTGTAAATAAGCCAAAAATAATTTTACTTGATGAACCTTTTTCTGCACTTGATGATTTTTTAAAATGGAAAATAGAACTTGAAGTTTCAAATATTTTACAAAAATGTAATATTCCATCTATTTTAGTTTCTCACAGTAGAGAGGAAGTTTATAGACTTTGTAATGAAATTTGTGTAATGAATAAAGGAAAAAGTGAGGAAATTTTAGAAAAAAAAGAACTTTTTAGAAATCCTAAAACTTTTTCTGCCTGTCTTATTTCTGGTTGTAAAAATTTTTCAAAAATAGAAAAAATTTCTAAAGATACAGTAAAAGCATTAGATTTTGGTATAGAACTTAAAGTTTCAAATCTTAATGACAGTTACAATATGATTGCTATAAGATCTCATTTTGTTAATCTTACAAATGATAAGACAGATGCTTTTGAGGTAAAGATACAAAAAGTTATAGAAGATGTTTTTTCGTTTATCGTAATGGTAAGTTTTAAAGAAAAAGAAAATTCTTCACTTAGAATTGATATAGATAAAGAAAGATGGGCAAATATAAATAAAGAAGAAAAACTTTATGTAAGGTTAAATAAAGAACATTTGATTTTGTTAAAAAAATAAAAACTTACGGAGAAAAAATGAAAGATAGATTTAACAGAAATATTGAATATTTAAGAATTTCCGTTACCGATCTTTGCAATTTAAGATGTAAATATTGCATGCCAGAAAAGGGCGTTTGTAAACTTCACCATGAAGATATTATCTCGATTGAGGAGATTGTTGAAATTGTTAAAATTGCAGCTAAAAATGGAATAAAAAAAATCCGTCTGACAGGAGGAGAACCACTTGTTAGACGTGGTTTTTTTACTCTTTGTAAAGAAATTTCACAAATAGAAAATATAAATGAAATTTGTATAACAACAAATGGAACGTATTTTTATCCGTTAGCTGAAGAACTTTTTAAAGTTAAAGTAAGTCGTGTAAACTTTAGTCTTGATACTTTAAATGCACAAAAGTATAAAGAAATAACAAGAGGTGGAGATATACAAAAAGTTTTAAAGTCTATAAAAAAGGCTATTGAAATAGGATTTAAAGTAAAGATAAATATTGTATTGATCGGAGGATTTAACGACGATGAAATAATAGATTTTGTAAATCTTACCAAAGATAACGACATACAAGTGCGTTTTATTGAGCTTATGCAAATTGGTGAAAGTGCATCTTGGAGTAAGGAAAAATTTATTTCAAACGAAGTTGTTTTAAAAAAGGTTGAAAAATTTGAAAAGCTAAAAGTTGATGGCGTAGCAGATACATATAGAGTACCGGGGTATAAGGGAACATTTGGACTTATAAGTCCTATTTCTAATTGTTTTTGTAAAACTTGTAACAGGATAAGACTAACAAGTGATGGTAAACTTAAACCTTGTCTACATTCAAAAGCTGAAATAAATTTAAGAGGGTTAAAAGGAAAAGTATTAGAGAGAGTTTTTACAGAAAGTATTTTTCAAAAACCACAAAGTCATCATCTTGAAAAAGGTAAAAGCGAAAGCTTAAGAGATATGAATAAAATAGGAGGATAGTGTGGAAAAAAAATTAACTCATTTAAATGAAAAGGGACGTGCAAGAATGGTCGATGTGTCAGATAAAGATATAACAGATCGTTTTGCAAAGGCAAAAGCTGTTGTAAAGCTAAATGAAGAAACTTTTAATCTTGTTGTAAATAGTGGAATAAAAAAAGGAGATGTACTTGCCGTTTCACAAGTTGCAGCAATAATGGCGGCTAAAAATACATCAAGCATAATACCTATGTGTCATCCTATAATGCTTACAGGTGTTGATGTAGATTTTATTTTACATAAAGAAACATTTGAAATAGAGATAATTTCTAAAACAAAATGCACACAAAAAACAGGCGTAGAAATGGAAGCTTTAACCGCTGTAAGCGTAGCTGCACTTAGCATTTATGATATGTGTAAAGCAGTTCAACGAGATATTGAAATAGAGAATATAAAACTTTTAGAAAAAACTGGCGGAAAAAGCGGTAGTTTTAAAAGGGAGGAATAATGAAAGTAGTAGCAGTAAGTATAAGTGAAAAAAAGGGAACAAAAAAACATACAGTTCCTTTTGTAAATTTAATTGAAGATTTTGGCATAGAAGGAGATGCTCATGCAGGTAAATGGCATAGACAAGTTAGTCTTTTAGCACAAGAAAGCATGGAAAATATGAAAAAAAAGCTTCCAACATTAAAAGCTGGAGATTTTGCAGAAAATATCTTAACTGAAGGTATAATTTTATATAAATTACCAATTGGAACAATTTTAAAAATTGGACAATGTATGTTGGAAGTTACGCAAATAGGTAAGGAATGCCACTTCGGCTGTGAGATAAGACATATAGTAGGAGATTGTGTAATGCCAAGAGAAGGTATCTTTACAAGAGTTATAAAAGGTGGAAAGATACAAGCAAATGATGATATAGAAATAATAGAAAAGTAAGTTAATTTTACTTTAAAAGCTTTAAGTTCATATCAAAGTTAATACAAATTAACTTTGATATTTTTATTTATTATTTTAAATATTTTAAAACGAAAAAAGAGGAGAATAATCTCCTCTTTGTTAGTTTCTCAGCAAAAAAATGTAATAAACAAACATAATATATAAGCAGTATATGTTACATTTATTAACAATTATATTTTAACATATAACAAATAAAATGTCAATCGTTTCCTGCAAAAAATAAAATTTTAACAAAAATTATACAACATCTAGAGAAATTAAAGATTTAAATAGTTATTTATATTTTCTCATTAAAGTTTTTATTTGAAAATTTTATTTAAAAAATTAATTATATTTTAATAATTTTGTGATATAATATTTTTAAATAAGTTTTTTTATTGTATTGTAGTTGTATTTAAAGTAAAATCATAAAAGGAGGAAAATTATGAAATATGTAAATTTATATACAAGGCAACATAAAAATTCTTTATATGAATTGGAAAAACGAGGTATAATTACAAATAAAGAGTTTTATATAAAGTTACACATGAAAGATATTTCACAATGGTTTTTAAATAAATATAAAATTTTTGTAGAAATGGCAGAAAAGAGAGTTAAAAGACCCATAGACGTTAACTATCCGATTTGGTGTTCTGTAAGTAAAAATAATTGTTTAAAACCAGAGTATAACTCTATTGTTTATTGTCTTAGTGTACCTATTGACGAAATAATTCTTTTTAGCGATGCAAAATGGGATTATGTACTTAATAATCTATACATACATAAAGATATTGAAGATAGAAAAGAATACGAACTACAACTAAAAAAACTTAATGTTACAGATGAATTTAATTTTATTGAAGGAAAATATAAAGGAATTTATCCAGATATTGAAAAAAAGATAATATCCAGCTGGGATAGGATTTTTGATGTAGATGAAGCCGGAGAGTATGAACTTCAAGCTAATTTATGGCATATAAAAAAACAGTGGGTTAAACATATTGTTAATTTTGGAGAAGATTTATTTGAAATAGCAAAAGATATGGACTATTCATTTAAAAAAAAAAACTTTCTAATTTAAAAAATAGCATAAATTTAAAATAAGCTTCTAATTACAATGTTTTAGTTTTAATTAGATAATTATATGAATTTATGATTTCTTAATTTTTGTAGATAGATGTTTTTAAGTTTTGTTTACGCTTTTAAATTTTATAAAATTTTTATAAAAACATCTTAAATATCTATTTACAAATGACATTATTACTAGTATACTATTGATATAGCATAAAATGTAAATTTAACAATAAACATATTACTTTAAAATATGTAAATTAGCCTTTAAAACATCAGGTCTTAGTATAATAACGGGAGGTATGATTTTAAAATAAATGAGTTCAATGCGTTTTTTCATAAAACATGGTGGAGTTCTTATATTATTAATAGTAATAATTGAGTGTATACAAACCTTTATAAAGCTATTTAAAGATGAAAATTTAGATGAAAATACTAAAAAATATTTAAAAACAATAAATGCATCTGTTTTAAAAATTGCTATTTTTGTTGTTTTTATGATAATTTATTTTTTCTACCAACCTATTGATATTAAGTAAAAAATATAATCTAGTGAGTTTAAAATCTCACTAGATTTTTTTATTTTTATATGTTAATAAGTCATAGATAAAAATATAAAAAAATGTAAAAAAACTATTGACAATATATACATATATATAATATAATGGTAAAACAAATTAAAAAAAGTTTTTTTTCATAAGAAAAATGAAAGATTAAAAATATTATATAAAAAGAGAGGGTTTAAAATGAAAAAATTAAGTAAAAAAAGAGTTGTAAGTACTTTACTTTTAGCAGTTATGGTTTCTCCTTTAACTAGTGTTACAAATTTACAAACTGTTATAAAAGCACAAACTCAAACAGAAGTAACTATTAAAGATAAGGCATTAGAAAATGCTTTAAAAAAAGCGATAGCAAATAAAAAACATCAAAATGTAAGTAGTATAACTAAAATTTATAAAGAAGATTTAGAATTGTTAGATTTTCTTTTGGAATTAAATGATGAAAATATTAAAAGTTTAGAAGGGGTAGAAAATTGTAAAAATTTAAAAAACCTTAGTTTTAAAAATTTAAACGTAACAGACTTTTCTAAAATTAAAGATTTAAGGAACGTTAAAGAAATTTCTTTTGAAAATTTAAATAAAGATGCTGATATATCAGCAATTTCCAACTTAACTAATCTTGAAAAAATTAGCTTTGAAAATTTAAAATTAAATAAATATCCTAATTCTTTATCAAATTTAACTAAACTAAAAGAAATTACAATGAGAAATACTAATTTTAAAAATGTAAGTTCTTTAAAAAATTTAACTAATTTAGAAATCTTAATAATTAAAGGTCAAGGTGTGTATGGGTCTTGTAACGAGAAAGAAGAACAATTAACAGATGAAAATATTAAAGATTTATCTACTCTTACAGGATTAACTTGGCTTGATTTATCGGATAATCAAATAACTGATTTATCTTCTATAAAAAACTTAACAAAATTAGAACATTTATATTTATCTGGTAATAATAATTTAGAAAGTTTAGATCCGATAAAGGATTTAACAAAATTAGAAGATTTAAATTTTTCTCTTACTAAAGTTAATAACTTAAAACCATTAGAAAATTTAAAAGATCTTAAAACACTTAAATTTATTAGATTAGAGCAGTATGGACCAGAAAATATTGATTTAACTCCATTGACAAATTTAACAAAATTAAATGATTTTGATGCATCACATGCAAATATATCAGATGTAACAGCATTAAAGGGAAAGACATTTGAAGCATTAAATATAGATAATAATAAAATTAAAGATTTTTCTGTTATAAAAGATGAATTAGAAAAATTTAAAAAATATAAAAATTATCAAGAAAATCAAACGGTAGACGAGCTTAAAGCTCAATTTATATATCACGAATTAAAAAACATTAATGATAAGTTTGATTTAACATTAAAAGATGAACATGGAACAGTTCAACAAATTACGAATGATAATTTAAAGAAAAATGAAGATGGAACATATTCTTTAAAAACATTAAAAACTACTCAGTTTAACGTTGGTAAATATTGGACTGTAAGGATAGATGCAAGAGAACTTATAAGAAAAGAAAAAATTGATCAAGTAAATAAAGTATATGATGATATAGTAAAAAATATAGAAAATGATAATTCTTTAGTTCAAGAAGAAAAAGACAAGTTAAAAAAAGAGTTAGAAAAATATTCAAAAGATATGCGTGATAAAATATTACAAAAGATAAAAGACGAAAGGAGAGAAGATGAAATAATAAAAATAGCAGATGGCTTTAACGCATCAGTCTATAAGCCTGAAATTATTGAAAAAAATAAAGAAAAAACAAAAGCAAAATCTGAAATAGATAAAAAAGCAAAAGAAAAAACAAATACTATTAACACTGATGAAAGCTTAACAGATGAAGAAAAAGATGAGCTAAAGAAAAAAGTAGAAACAAAAAAAGAAGAAATTAAAAATTCTATATCTAATAAAAAAACAAAAGACGAAGTAACTTCAGAAAAAGAAAATGGACTAAAAGCTCTAGATGAAATAAAAATAGAAGAAAAAGATAAGAAAAAAACAAAAGCGAAAGAGAAAATAGAAAATCTTAAAAATTTAAGTAAAGATGAAAAAGATAACTATAACTCACAAATAGACTCATCTACAAAAAATTCAAATATAGATACTGTAATAGAAGATGCAAAAAAGAAAGATTCTGAAAAGTTAGATGCGAAAAAACAATCTGTAAATGATAAAATAGATAAAGAATTTACATCTTTAAAAGAAGAAGAAAAAACATCTTTAAAAGAAGAAGTAAAAAATGCAACTACTATAAAAGATTTAGATACAATCTTAGAAAAAGCACAAGCTTTAAACGAAGGAAACTTAGAAAAATATAAAGAAAGTGTAAAGAAACAAATAGAAGAACTTAAAAACTTATCTAAAGAAGAAAAAGATAAGTTTACAAATAGCTTAACACCATTAGATACTAAAGAAAAAGTAGATGAAGTTTTAGAAAAAGCAAAAGAAAAAGATAAAGAAAATCTAAATTTCGAAAAAACAAAAGCAAAAGAAGAAATAGATAAGTTAGACAACTTAAGTAACGAAGAAAAGAAAGACTTTGGTAGTAAAATCGATAATGCTACAAATAAAAATGAAATAGATAAAGTAGTAGAAGATGCAAAAGCAAAAAATGAAGAAAATAAAAAAGCAAAAGAAAAAGAAGATCTAGATTACAAAAAAGAAAAAGCAAAAGAGAAAGTAGAAAAATTAGATAACTTAAGTGAAGAAGAAAAAGATGGCTTTAAAACTAAAATCGATAAAGCTACAAAGAAAGATGAAATTGATAAAGTCATAGAAGATGCAAAAGAAAAAGATAAAGAAAATAAAAAAGAAAAAGAAGATCTAGATGCAAAAAAAGAAAAAGCAAAAAAAGAGATAGATAAAAAAGTAAAAGAAAAGATAAAAGAAATTAAAAATTCTACTTTAAGTAAAGAAGAAAAAGAAAAGCTAATATCAAAGATTTTACAAAAGCAAAAAGAATTAGAAGAAGAAATAGAAAAAGGAAACTCAAAAGAAGAAATAGAAAAAGTTTTAGAAAATGCAAAAGAAAAAATAGAAAATATAAATGTAAAAAAAGGTAAAAAAGAAAAATTACCAAAAACATCT
>KQ959646.1:0-15906 GCA_001552895.1 Tissierellia bacterium KA00581 | reverse complement strand
TAGGAGTATCTTTAACAGCTTTAAGTTTACTTGGTACTATAGTTTCTAAAAAGAAAAAAAGATAATTTTAAAACACCTACCTTTTATAGACGGTAGGTGTTTTTGTTATGGTAGAGAATTAAAACTTGATTTATATTATTAATTATGTTATAATAATAAAAAAGGACGGTGCTTAATATGAATACAAAAGAGAAGCTTCTAAAAATTAAAAAAATTTTAGAAAACAATGTTGGTAGAAAAGTACTTTTAACTATTAGAAAGGGAAAGCAAGAATGCGTACAAACTAAAGCGGTTATAGAAGATGTATTTACTAGCTTTTTCACAGTTGAGATAGTAACAGAGGAAAACAAAAAAAGAATATGTTCATATTCATATTTTGACGTTTTAAATTCAACTATAAGTTTAAAATCTAGTTGTTAAATAAATGTTTTAAATCTCAAATACTTAAATTTTAAGTATTTGAGATTTTTTTGTAAGGTTTAATTATTAATTTAAAAAACTTGCTAAAGATTTTTTTAAGTGATAAAATAAAAGTCTAAGTAAAATGTAAGCTTAAGGAGTAATAAATGAAAAAAAAGTCTTTTGCCAAAATAAATTTAATTTTAGATGTAATAGAAAAAAGAAATGATGGATATCATAACATAGACGGAATAATGCAACTTATAGATTTATATGATATTGTTGATGTTTCAATTTCAGATGAATTTAAAATAACATCAAATAGTAAAGATATTCCTTTAGATGAAAATAATTTAGTTTATAAAGCTTATAATGTTATGAAAGAAAAATATAATTTTAAAGAAAAATTTAAAATACATATAGAAAAAAATATTCCCGTCTGTGCAGGAATTGCAGGAGGAAGCTCTAATGCAGCAGCCACAATAGATTTAATAGATAATTTACTTAAATTAAAACTTTCTTTAAATGAAAAAATGGATATAGCTCGTTTAGTTGGAGCAGATGTATCTTATCTTCTTATGGGCAAAACTGCAAGAACTAGAGGAATAGGAGATATTTTAGATGAAATTTCTCCTATGGAAGGTATAAAAGTTTTGATTGTAAATAATGGACTTGAGATTTCAACTAAATATGTTTATAAAAATATTAAACCAAGTGGAAAAAATAAAAGAGTTGATGAGCTTATAAGTTATTATGAAAATGGAGAATTTGAAAAGTTTTTTTTAAATTTATTTAATGTTATGGAAAATATCTCTATAAAGATAATGCCTGAAATTCAAACTATAAAAGAAAAAATGGAAAGTTTTGGAGCAATAAAAGCACTTATGAGTGGCTCTGGGCCAACGGTGTTTGGAATTTTTAAAAATGATAAAGATATAGATAGAGCGTATAAATATTTTAAAAATATTTATAAAAATACTTTTAAAACAAAGACAATAGGAGTTTAATTTATGGATAATAGAGCAATAGGAGTTTTTGATTCTGGAATAGGTGGTCTTACTGTTGTAAAAGAGCTTAAAAGTATACTTCCAAATGAAGATATAATATATTTTGGAGATACAGCAAGAGTTCCTTATGGAAATAGAAGTGAAGAAACGATAAAAAAATTCGCTTTACAATGTTCAAATTTTTTAAAAAGTAAAAATATAAAAATATTGATTATAGCTTGTAATACAGTTTCTGCAGTAGCACTTGATTTAATAAAAGAAAAATTACCAATATACACCATAGGTGTAATAGTTGCAGGAAGTAAAAGTGCAAATAAGCTAACAAAAAATAAAAAAATAGCGGTAATAGGAACTAACGCTACTATTTCAAATGGTGCATATGAAAAATGTATAAAAAAAGAAAATAAAGATGTAGTAGTTTTTTCAAAAGCTTGTCCACTTTTTGTTCCGATTGCAGAAGAGGGGCTTTCTGATAGCAAAATAGCTTTTGAAACTGCAAGCTATTACCTTAAAGAACTTTTAGAAAAAGATATAGATACTTTAGTTATGGGATGTACGCACTATCCCATTTTAGAAAATACTTTAAAAAAAGTTTTAAAAGAAAAAGTAACACTTGTAAACCCTGCAAAAGAAACAGCAAAAGAAGGTAAAAAATACCTTACAGAAAAAAACATGCTTTCAAAAGAAAAGGCAAAATATACATTTTATGTAACAGATGATGAAGAAAAATTTAAAAATAGTTTAATTAATATTGTAGATATAGAAAATCCACAAGTAAAAAAAATAAATTTATAATTAAATCTTCAATAAAAAAATATCAAAAAGAAGATTTAATTTCATGATTATTTACCATAATTTAATTTATCAAAAAGTAAATAATCATATAATTAAATTTACATTAAAAAAGTAATCAAATAGAAAATTTAATTTCACGTATTGTTTTCCAAAATTAAGTTATCAAAACGGAAACAATCGTATAATAAAAAAACATAAGTTTTATATTACTTATGTTTTTTTGTTTTTTATTATTTTATTTTTGAAACTAATTCTGTTATGGCTTTTGTTAATTCATCTATTTTCTTTTCAAATCTTAAAAGAAGAAATACGCTTAAAACAACAGGAAAGCCAACGTTTGAAATGTTTGTTATTATATTTTCCATTTTTTACTCCTTTTATTTGAGCTTAATAAAAAGACCCTTTCGGGTCTTTTTATTAAGCTAAGCTAATTTCTTCATTTACTGTTGAAATTATTTGAGCTTTTTGTACTTTTTGAACCTTTACATCATTTTTTGCAAAAATTTTATCAAAAGATAATGCTTTTATCAAAGAAGATGCTTTTTCTTTTTCAATATCTTTAATATTTTGAATTGAAAAATTTGTATTTTTTCCATTTTCTAAAGATAATGTTATGCTTAATTTTTTACTCATAATTTTTTACCTCCTATTATTCTAAAGTTGTTTCTACAACTTTTACAATATTTTCTCTTTTGCCTTCAATAAAGTTTTGAATAAAATCTGCTAAAGATTTTAAATCTTCATCTTTAGCTTCTTTTTGAATTGTCTTTACTGTTACAGATCTTTTTTTAGAATTTTCTAAAGCAAAATTTACTTTTACATACTTTTTTTCCATGTTTTTTTCTCCTTTTAATTTATTTTGTAAGCCTTACACTTATATAATATAAAATTTTAAAAAAATAGGGGGATAAAAATTTTTAAAATTTTTAAAAATTAAAAAAAAACACTATTAAATTTATAAAAAATATGTTAAAATATATGTATTAAAAAGGTATATGTAAAAAAATATACTTTATCTTTATTACAATGTCTAAAATAACGTTTTTATGATATTGTTTTGAAATTTAATTTTGGAGGTATTTTAATGCAAGAACAAAGTAAAAAGCTAAAAAAAGATATTGGGCTTGAAAATTTTGTTTGTCTTTTTTTATTTTTCGCTCTATTTATTTCTATTGGAAGGGTAATGGGTGGAATAAATATGATAAAAACCATGATGAGTACAGGCTTTGATCTTCTTATGAATGTTTGTTTGTATCTTATGGCTATTGCCGTTTTGGCAGGAGCTGTTTCTGGAGTTTTTTCAGAATTTGGTGTTATAACTCTTGTAAACAAAGTGTTATCAAAAGTTATGAAACCGATTTATGATTTGCCTGGTGCTTCATCTTTGGGAATGTTAAACTGTTATCTTTCTGACAATCCTGCTATTTTAACTTTTGCTCATGATGATAACTTTAGACGCTATTTTAAAAAATATCAAATGCCCGCTCTTACTAATTTAGGAACAGCTTTTGGTATGGGTCTTATAACGACTACAACTATGATGGGAATGAATGTTAAAGGGGCGATAACAAGTGCTTTGATTGGAAATTTAGGGGCAGTTATTGGAAGTGTTGTTTCTGTTAGGCTTATGATTTTTTATTGTAAAAAGATGTATGGAACAGAAGATTTTGTAGAGGTAAAATCAAAGATAAATCTTCCAGATAATAAAAGAATTGTTCGAGACGGAAGTATCGGTTCAAGGTTTATTCAATCTGTTCTTGATGGTGGAAAAGTTGGAGTTGATATGGGCGTTTCTATAATTCCCGGTGTTGTTATAATATGTACACTTGTTATAATGCTAACAAACGGTCCAAGTGCTAGTGGTTTATACACAGGTGGTCCAAATGAGGGCGTTTTATTTCTTCCATGGCTTGGTGAAAAATTAAGTTTTATTATAAATCCTTTATTTGGTTTTAGCTTTCCTGAAGCTATAGCTGTTCCGATAACGGCACTTGGTTCAACAGGAGCTGCGATAGGGACTGTATCAAAAATGTCAATAGCAGGTCATGTAAGTGCAAATGATATAGCAGTTTTTACTGCAATTTGTATGTGTTGGAGTGGATATATTTCAACTCATATCGCAATGATGGATGCTTTAGGAACAAAAGAAGCTACTGGAAAAGCGTTGATAAGCCATACTATTGGCGGAATTGTTGCAGGAATTTCAGCACATATTATATATATGATAATTAGTTTGTTTTAAAAATAAAAACACTGAAAAATTTAAAATTTTTCAGTGCTTTTTTTTATTTTTCATTTTCTATTTCGTCTGTTAATTGTTCCATTTGCGTAATTAAATTTCCTATATATTCTATTGTATCAAGAAGTGGTTTATCTGTTGTTACATCAACTCCTGCCATTTTTGCAAGTTCTATAGGATTTTTACTTCCGCCTAATTTTAAAACTTCTATCCATTTTTTAGCTACATCTTTATCTTTTAAGATGTTTAAACACATTTGTGTACCTATAGTAAGAGATGCACTGTAAGTGTAAGAATAAAGTCCCATGTAATAGTGTGGTTGTCTTATCCATGTTCTTTCTACTCCATCTTCAAGTTCTACATCATCACCGAAGAATTTTTGCATAGTTTGTTTAAAAATAGAATTTAAAGTATTTGCATCAAATGCCATATCTTTCTCAATCATCTTATAAACTTCTCTTTGATAGTAACTTTCTAAAAAGTGAGTTACAAAATTGTGATAATAAGTTTTTGATACAATTTCTGAAATAATCCATCTTTTTTCTCTATTTGATTTTGCATTTTTAAGCATATAATGAGCCATTATAAGTTCATTTGTTGTTGAAGGAGCCTCAACGAAATATGTTGAACAATCAGTATTTAAAATACTTTGTTCTCTATTACAAAAAGTAAAATGTCCACCATGACCAAGTTCGTGAGCAACAGTTAAAACATCTGACATATTTCCACTCCATGTAAGTAAAACATAAGGATGTACTCTATATGGACTTGCACAAAAAGCACCAGATGCTTTTGATTCGTTGTCAACATAGTCGATGCATCTTTTTGAAAAAGCATCATCTAGATATTTTTCATAATCTTTACCTAATACTTTAAGCCCGTCTTTTATCATTTTTTTACAATCATCAATTGAATAAGTTTTTTGGAAATCTTTATCTAAAGGCATTTTTAAATCTGCAAATGTCATTTTTGAAAGTCCATTTACTCTTTTTAAAAGTCTTATATATCTTCTTATGTGAGAAGATAATTTTTCCATTATTACATCACATTGCCTATTATACATATCAATTGTAACTTCTTGATCGCTTAGTAGATATTCAAATACATTTTTATATTTTCTTAAATCTGCTAAAACTTTATCTTGTTTAACATAGCTATAGTAACTTGATGCAAAAGTATTTTCATATTTTTTAAGTTGTTTATAAAACTCTTTAAAACAAGCTCTTCTTAGCTTAGTATCTGGACTTACTTCATAATTTCCTTCAAAAATGTTAAAATTCATAGGATAAGTTTTTCCATCTACAACAACATCATCAAATGATAAATCACTAAGTTTTGTTTGATTGTAAATTCTATATGGAGCTTGAAAGCTTGTAGATAAACTTGCAAGTACACTTTCTACCTCGCATGATAAAGTATGTTCTTTTTTAGAAAGTAGTTTTTCTAAAAATCTTTTATTTTGTGGATTTTCTTCTATTGCTTTTTCAATTACTTCTTTGTCATTTTGTAAAATTTCTGTTTCAATAAAGCTTAAGGAAGAAATAATCTTAGATATAATAGTTTCAAAATTTGATACTCTTTCAAAAGCTTTTTTATTTGAAAAATCAGTTTCATAATCTAAAGATGAGTAAGAAGATGTTAAATCAATTAAAACATAAAGATCTTTAAGTTCTTCAAGTAAAGTATTTATCGTACAGTAGCAATTAAGTTTACCTTTAAAAGTTTTAACAATATCACAAGTTTTCTCTTTTATTTCATCTAATGCTTTTTCATAAAGCTGTTCTGTTTTAAAAATATCGGATAAATCCCAAGTTAAGTTTTTATCGACTTGTTCTCTTTTCATAATAACCTCCTAAGTAAATATATTTCTAATACGTTTATTATAACACAAAAAGATTAAAACTTACGATTATTTAGCAAAAATAAATAATTAAAAAGAAAATAATAGTATATGATTATTTCCATTTTTATAATTTTAATTTTGGTAAATAACCGTGAAATTAATCAAAGTTTCGTTGTGTTTTTTTAAAATTATCATTTTCTAAAATAATTTTTAAAAATTTTCTTGATATTGGTTATCTATTAAGAACTTTTACATAAAAAAATAATTTTTGAGTGTTTTGTCTATTTAAAATTTTGATAATATGTGCTAAAATATAATATAAAGAGAAGTTTGGAGGAATTTAATTTGAATAGAGAAAAAATTTATGTTAGAAATCACTACCGTTATGATGCGATTTTTATTTTTTCTATTTCTATGATTTTTATTTCTTTGCTATTTAATAGTCCAAAAGAAATATATTATGGATATATAAAAATACTTACTTCTCCAAGTAACTTACTAACAGATTATATGGCTGTTGGTGGCGTTGGAGCAGCTTTTTTTAATGCGTCTATTTTGATGCTTTTAGCTTCTATTTTTCTTTGGAAAAGAAATCAACTTTTAACAGGGCCTATCATTGCCGCTCTTTTTACGCTTTTTGGTTGTTCTCTTTTTGGAAAGAATTTATTTAATACTATTCCTATAACTTTGGGAGTTTATCTTTATGGGAAACTTGAAGGAATAAAGTTTGAAAGCTTAACTATGAACAGTCTTTTTGCTACTGCACTTGGACCTGTTGTAAGTTATATTTGTTTTGGGATTGGATTTTCTTATCTAAAAGGTTTTTTAATTTCATATGTAGTTGGAATTTTAATTGGAATGATTGTTCCATCTCTATCAGCTTCTTTTTTAAGGTTTCATCAAGGCTACACTTTGTATAATATCGGATTTACATGTGGAGTTATAGGACTTTTCATTCAAGGTATATTAAAATCGTTTAGTCTTGAAGTTGAAAGTAAAAGAGTTTTAGGAAATTCTGATATAAAGATTTTTATACTTATGTATGTTTTTTTTGTTATTGTTTTTTTCTTAGGATACTATTTAAACGGATTAAGTTTTAAAAATTTTATTAAACTTTTAAAAAGTAGTGGTAAAGCTCCGTCGGATTTTGGGAATATATATGGTAGAGGGGTAAGTCTTATCAATATGGCTCTTTTGGGAGTTTTATTTACAACTTATGTATCTTTTATGAAACAACCTTTAAACGGTCCTATACTCGGAGGAATTTTTACTATCTTTGGGTTTGGAATTTTTGGAAAGCATTTAAGAAATGTTATAGCAGTCTTTTTGGGTACTATGATAGCATATTTTTTAAATATAGATGATCCGTTTAGTGTTACATCTGTTGTAACGGTTTTGTTTAGTACAAATCTTGCACCTATTGCTGGGGAATATGGTATTTTAGCTGGAATTTTAGCAGGATTTTGCCATGTGTCGATAGTTTCAAGTGTTGGACTTCTTCATGGCGGACTTAACCTTTATAATAATGGCTTTTCTGGTGGATTTGTTGCGGCTGCAATTGTTCCACTTTGTGAGGCTATAAGGAATTCTAGATTTTTTTATGAAAGAGAGGGTTAATTTGAGTAGTATTAAATATGAAGAAAATTGTGCAAAACTTATTGTAAGCGGACTTGTTCACTATTATTTTAGTAAAAGAGTTCAAGATTTAAGAGTTGATTTTAAAATAAAAGAAAAATCACTTAGAGTTATTGCTGAAGGGGTCGTTAAAATAGAGCCAAAAGATTTGCAAGAGCTAGATAGAATTTCAAATTCTAGAAGAATTCCAGAGTTTGATAACTATTATGATACTTTAGTTGGCATTGGAAATAGTGCAAGCGACAGCTCAAATATAGACACTCTTGGTTCTATGGTTGATGAGGCTATAGTTTCGTACGGCAAAAATGGCCTTTTAACTATTTTGCTTGTAAGAAATTTTTAAAAATAAAAAGTTAAAAAGTAAAAATTATAAAATAAAAAGTCTAAAATAAATCCTTTATCTTTAGACAATTGTACATATTCGGTTTATATTTTGTTACAAATGGGTAATAAAATAGAATACTATTTAATTATTAATTATAAGGAGATATATATGAAAGTTTTGGAAGTTAGAGATCTTCACGTTAATGTCGAAGGTAAAGAGATTTTAAAAGGAATAAATTTAGATCTTTTTGAAGGAAAAGTTCATGTTGTTATGGGACCTAATGGTGCTGGGAAATCTACCCTTACAAACACTATTATGGGGCATCCTAAATATGAAATTTCTAAAGGTACTATATCTTTTAAAGGAGAAGTTATAAACGATTTAAAGGCAGATGAAAGGGCAAGACGTGGTATATTTATGTCTTTTCAAAATCCTAAAGAGGTAGCAGGTGTTACAGTTTCTAATTTTATAAGAGCAAGTAGAATGTCTATAACAGGACAAAAAGAAAGTCTTATGGATTTTCAAGAAGAACTACATGAAAAAATGAAAGATTTAAGTATGGACAAGGTCTATGCTGATAGATACCTAAATGTCGGTTTTTCTGGTGGTGAAAAGAAAAAGACAGAAATTTTGCAAATGGCAATGCTTAATCCGTCTTTTGTAATGCTTGATGAAACAGATTCTGGACTTGATATCGATGCAGTTAGAATCGTCTCTAAAAATATTGAAAAATTTAGAAATCAAAATAAAACTATTCTTATAATTACTCATCATAAAGCTATTCTTTCAAGAATTAAGCCGGATTATGTACATGTTTTAATAGATGGTAATATTGTTAAAACATCAGATGCTTCACTTGTTACAAAGATTCAACAAGAAGGTTATTCTTGGATAAAGCAAGAGGTGTAATTTATGTCTGAAGAAAGAAAAAAAACTCAAGTAGAAGAAATGGATAGAGGCGTATATGATATTAAAAACGAAGTACGTTACGCTTCAAAAACTGAAAAAGGATTAACAAGAGATATTGTTAAACAAATTTCTAAAGAAAAAAAAGAACCAGAATGGATGTTAAATCTTAGACTTAAAGCTTTAGAAGTTTTTGAAAATTCTAAAAATCCAAATTGGGGTCCGGATCTTTCTGTTGTTGATATAGATGAAATTACAACATATATAAGACCTGATGCTAAAATGACTGAAGATTGGAAAGATCTTCCAAAAGATATTAAAGGAACATTTGATGCTTTAGGTATTCCAGAAGCTGAATATAAAAGTGCTTTATCTGGAGTTGGAGCTCAATATGATAGTGAAGTTGTTTATCATAGTTTAACTGAAAAAATGAGAAAACAAGGGGTTATCTATACAGATTTTGAAACTGCTGTAAGAGAATATCCTGAAATTATAAAAGAATATTTTATGACTTGTATAAAGCCAGAAGATCATAGATATGCTGCACTTCATTATGCAGTTTGGAGCGGTGGCTCATTTGTTTATGTTCCAAAGGGAGTTAAGGTAAATATTCCGCTACAATCATATTTTAGACTTAACGCTCCAGGAGCTGGTCAATTTGAACATACATTAATTATAGTTGAAGAGGGAGCATATTGCCATTTTATTGAAGGATGTTCTGCACCTAAGTATAATGTTTTAAATGTACATGCTGGTGCAGTTGAACTTTTTATTAAAAAGAATGCAACTTTAAGATATTCAACAATTGAAAACTGGTCAAGAAATATGTATAACTTAAATACAAAAAGAGCGTTAGTTGATGAAAATGGAGCAATAGAATGGGTTTCAGGCTCTTTCGGTTCAAAGGTAAGTCTTCTTTATCCTATGAGTGTTTTAAGAGGAGAAGGAGCAAGAAGTGAATTTACGGGTATAACTTTTGCTGGTAAAGATCAATATCTTGATACTGGAGCTAAAGTTATTCACATGGCACCTAAAACTAGTTCATCTATAAATTCAAAGTCTATTTCAAAAGGTGGTGGAGTTGCTATTTATAGAGGTTTTGTAAGTGTAAAGCCAAATTGTCCAGGCTGTAAATCCACAGTTACTTGTGAGTCGTTAATGCTTGATCAAATTTCTAGATCCGATACTATTCCTGTAATAGATATAAGAACATCAGATGTAGACCTTGGGCATGAAGCTAAGATAGGTAGAATTGATGATGCAGTAATTTTTTATCTTATGACTCGTGGTATTCCAGAAGAAGAAGCAAAGTCTATGATAGTTAGAGGTTTTGCAGAACCGATAGCTAAAGAGCTTCCTTTAGAATATGCAGTTGAAATGAATGCACTTATCAATTTAGAACTTGAAGGAACTATAGGTTAGGGGGTGTTTTTGTATGAAAGGAAATTTTATTTCAAGTAATACTTGGAATGCCGTTAAAGTAAATGATACAGATGTATCTTTGCCAAATTTAGAGTTTAAAAAATACAATCTTTTAGATTCTGAAAAGTCAAACTTTGATTTTTCTTGTGAAAATAAACTTTTTTCTAAAGAAGTTTATGATAAGTTAAGACCTTTTACTAATTTAGAGCTAAATTTTATCTCTAAAAAAGAAAATGCAATAGATAAAATAGTAAGTTTAAAGCTTGATAAAGAAAATAATCAACTTGTTGATATTATAAAAGTACACGCAAAAGAAGGTTCTAATATGAACTTAACTTTGGATTACTTTTCTGATAGTGAAACAAAGGGATTTAGAAATTCTATAATAGAAGTTATAGCAGATAAAAATAGTAATATTAAACTTTTTATCTCTCAAAGATTTTCGCTTGATATTTTAAGTATTCAAAGTGTTTATATTGATGCAAGAGAAAATTCAAATGTAGAAGTTGTTCAAATAGATTTAGGTTCTTTAGAAAATTATGTCTCTTATACTACTGATATGAGAGGGGAATCTTCTAATGTTGATGTTAAGTCAATATATTTTGGAGAAAAAAATCAAAAGTTAGATTTTAATTATAATACAAATCAAATAGCACCTCTTTCAAATTATGATATATTTGTAAAGGGAGCTTTAGCAGGAAAGGCAGAAAAAATTTGTAAATTATCAATAGATTTTAAACGTGGTTCTTCAAAGTCTAAAGGATCAGAAGAAGAATATGTAACACTTTTATCTGATGATATAAAAAATGTTGCTGTTCCGATTTTACTTTGTACAGAAGATGATGTTGAAGGTGTTCATGCGTCAAGTTCTGGTAAGATTGACGATGAAATTTTATTTTACATTATGAGTAGAGGATTTAGTATGTCAGAAGCTAAAATGCTTATATTGGAATCTCAATTTGCACAAACTGTTGATTTGATAGAAAATAAAGATATGAAAAAGAAAATTTATGAAAGCTTAAGGCTTAAACTTTCTAATGTATAAGAGGTATAAGATGAAGTCTATTTCAGAAATAAGAGAAGATTTTCCATATTTAGATGAAAAAAAAGTAGGTAAAAAAGTAATCTATCTTGATAATGCAGCTACAAGTCAAAAGCCAAAATGTGTTATTGATACAATAGCAAACTATTATGCTTATCAAAATGGAAGTCCTCATAGAGGAGCACACTATTTAAGTATGCTTGCAACAGAACTTTATGAAAATACAAGAAAAAAAGTTAAAAATTTTATAAATGCAAAAAAAGCAAATGAAATAATTTTTACAAAAAATGCAACAGAAGCTTTAAATTTAGTCGCTTATTCTTATGCACTTAATAATCTTAAAGAAGATGAAAATATAGTTTTAACTATCATGGAACATCATAGTAACCTTTGTCCTTTTCAATATGTAAAAGAAAAGACAAAATCACATCTTAGATATGTCTATTTAGATGATGATTTTCAGCTTGATATGAAAGATTTGTCTAACAAAATAGATGAAAAAACAAAGCTTGTTTGCATAACAATGGCTTCAAATGTTGTTGCAACTATGCCCGATGTAAAAAAAGTTATTGAAATTGCTCATAAAAAAAATGCAAAAGTATTAGTTGATGCTTCACAGATAATAGCACATAAAAAAGTAGATGTTATAGATTTAGACGCTGACTTTTTAGCATTTTCAGGTCATAAGATGTTAAGTGCAATGGGCGTTGGCGTTTTGTATGGAAAATATGATATTTTAAAAGAAATGAAGCCATTTTTATATGGTGGAGATATGATAGAGTATGTCTATGAAGATAGTTCAACATACCTTTTACCATCAGCAAGGTTTGAAGCAGGCACACAAAATGTATCTTCTGTTTTAAGTTTAAATACTGCTATTGACTATTTAGAAAATATAGGATTTGAAAATATTGAAAAATACGAAAGAGAGCTTATGGATTTTGCATATGATAAAATGAAAAATATTCCATTTATAAAACTTTATACTACATCAAAGAAAAATAGAGGACCGGTTATAGCTTTTAATATAGAAGGTGTACATCCTCATGATGTTTCATCTATTTTAGATAGTTTTAATATTGCTATAAGAAGTGGACACCATTGTGCAGAGCCTCTTCATAGATTTTTAAAAGAAAACGCAACTTGTAGAGTAAGTTTTAGTTTTTATAATACTAAAGAAGAAGTTCTATATTTTATTGAAAAGTTAGAAGAAGTAAGGAGAATTTTACATCTTGGACATTAGAGAAATTTATACGCAAATAATAACAGAAGAAAGTAGAAATACAAAAAACAAAAGATATCTACCTTCTCCAACAAATGAAGAAAAAGGACATAACCCAAGCTGTGGAGATGAAATAACACTACAACTTGAAATTAAAGATGGAATAATAAAAGATGCATCTTACATTGGCATAGGTTGTGCTATTTCACAAGCTTCAACTTCTATTATGATAGATCTTGTAAAAGGTAAAACTTTACAAGAAGCAAAAAATTTATGCCAAACTTTTTTAGATATGATAACAGAAGGTCTTGATGGAGATGATATTAAAATTTTAAAAGATGCAAGAGCTTTTAAAAATATTTCTACAATGCCTGCAAGAGTTAAATGTGCTGTACTTGCATGGCATACTCTTAAAAATATAATAGATAAAATGTAAAGAAAGTTTTTTAAACTTTCTTTTTTTATTAAAATTAATTATTTGTTGAATATTTTAGATATTTAATATATAATGTATATGATATATAAATTATATTAAGGAGAAATTTTATGGATTTACAAAAATTTAACAGAATTAAAAATGATAATGGATTTATAGCTGCTTTAGATCAAAGTGGCGGAAGCACACCTAAAGCATTAAGATTATATGGAATTGATGAACAATCTTATAAAAATGATGAAGAAATGTTTGATTTAATTCATCAAATGCGTTCTAGAATTATAAAATCAAAAGCTTTTAGAAGCGATAGAATTTTAGGAGCAATTCTATTTGAAATGACTATGCAAAGAAAAATAGATGAAAAATTTACCGCAGATTATCTTTGGAGTGAAAAAAATATTGTTTCTTTTTTAAAAGTTGATAAAGGACTAGAAGAAGAAAAAGATGGCGTAAAAGTTATGAAAGATATTTTAAACTTAGAACAAACTTTACAAAAAGCTTTATCTTTTGGTATTTTTGGAACAAAAATGAGATCTGTTATATTAAAAGCAAATGAAGAAGGCATAAAAAAGGTAGTTAAACAACAATTTGAATTTGCAAAAAGAATCTTAAAACAAGGACTTGTTCCTATTGTAGAACCAGAAGTTGATATAAACTGTGTAGATAAAGAAAAATGTGAAGAAATTTTAAAAAGAGAAATACTTCTAGAACTTAATAAATTAAAAGAAAACGAAAAAATCATGTTAAAACTTACTCTTCCAACTGTTACAAACTTTTATAAAGAATTTACACAAAACGATAAAGTTTTAAGAGTTGTAGCTCTTTCTGGAGGATATAGTAGAGAAAAAGCAAATGAACTTCTTTCTAAAAATACTAAAATGATTGCAAGTTTTTCAAGAGCTTTAACAGAAGGACTAAATGTTAATCAATCAGATGAAGAATTTGATAAAATGTTAGATTCATCAATTGAATCTATCTATGAAGCATCAAAAAAATAATAAATTTTCTTTTTGATAATTTATTTAATGTTAATTTTAAACTGGCTTTTTATTTAAAAATAAAAGGTCAGTTTTTATTTTTATTAAAATACTTTTTTACTATTGAACTTTTTGTTAAAAAATGATAGAATTACTTTATGGGGGTGAGTTTAATGTAAAATTTTAGATTTTTATGTATATTCACTATAAAAATTAAAATTAATTAAAATGTTTTTATCTTTTAAGATAGTAGTTTTTTAATTAGTATTAATTTTATAAATTCAATTTAGAAAGGAGAAAATTATGAAAAATTTTTTAAAAAAGAAGGGTATAACGCTTTCTCCAAAAGTATATTTTATCGATGCTCTTGGTTCTATGGCATTTGGACTTTTTGCAACACTTTTAGTAGGAACAATTTTAAATACAATAGGTTCTGTTTGTCATATAGAATTTTTATCAAAAACAATATGGCCTTTAGCAAAAGCTGCAACAGGTCCTGCAATAGCAGTTTCAATAGCTTACAGTCTTAAGGCTCCACGTCTTATACTATTTTCTTCTTGCGTTGTTGGAATTGGAGCGGATAAATTAGGCGGCCCCATGGGAGTTTTTGTTGCAACTTTAATTTGTGTTGAAGTTGCAAAACTTATAAGTGGGGAAACAAAAATTGATATTGTAATAACACCAGTTGTTACAGTCCTTGTAGGAATTTTAGTTTCTAATCTAATAGGACCTTTTATAAATGAAATTATGATTTCTTTAGGACAAATAATAATGAATGCAACAAACAAAGCTCCATTTATCATGGGAATGATTGTATCGGCAATTGTTGGAATAGTCCTAACACTTCCAATATCATCTGCCGCACTTTGCATGATGATATCACTTTCTGGACTTGCTGCAGGAGCAGCTACAATAGGATGCTGTTGCCAAATGATTGGTTTTGCAGTTATATCATTTAAAGAAAATGGCGTTCAAGGTTTAGTAGCACAAGGACTTGGTACAAGTATGCTACAAGTTCCAAATATTATTAAAAATCCTAAAATTTTGATACCACCAACTCTAAGCTCAATTATTTTAGCACCAATCTCAACAGTTATTTTAGGACTTGAAAACTCTCCAATAGGAGCTGGAATGGGAACTTGCGGTTTAGTTGGTCAAATATCTACTTTTATAACAATGAAAGATTATAATTTTTTAAAATTACTTTTCATAGTACTAATTATGCACTTTATCCTACCTGCAATAGTAAATTTAATTATATACTATCCTTTAAAAAAATGTGGCTGGATAAAAGAAGGAGATTTAAAACTTGACTTTAAAAACAAACTAGCATAACTATTTAAAATAAACTTATAAAATTATTTTCTTTTGATAATTTTTTAGTTGTAAATTTGATTATAATTAAATCTTCAATAAAAAAATAATCAAAACAAGATTTAATTTCACGCATTGTTTACCTTAATTTAAGTTATCAAAGAGGGAACAATCGTATAATTAAATCTTCAATAAAAAAATAATCAAAACAAGATTTAATTTCACGCATTGTTTACCTTAATTTAAGTTATCAAAGAGGGAACAATCGTATAATTTCATTTACAATATTTTATATAAAAAATCATTTTTTAAGAACGTGGCAAGGCAAAAAATTACAGTTTTTA
>KQ959645.1:3020-3563 GCA_001552895.1 Tissierellia bacterium KA00581 | reverse complement strand
GTTATGTAAACGGAATATTTTATAAAGACGGTAGCGTCTGTAACTGGTGGGCAGATGACGGATCTGACTGGTACTATTTTAAAGATGGAAAAAAATATACAGGCTATGGAAAAGATGCGTCAGGCACTAAATTTTTCGATAACGGAAAATATGCATCTTGGTGGTATGATGACGGCTCAGACTGGTACTTTTTTAAAGACGGAGAAAAATTCACAGGTTATGGAAAAGATGCATCAGGCTATCATAATTTTGTAAATGGAAAAAACAAAGAAGAAAAAAAAGACGGTTATGTAAACGGAATATTTTATAAAGACGGTAGCGTCTGTAACTGGTGGGCAGATGATGGCTCAGACTGGTACTTTTTTAAAGACGGGAAAAAATGTACAGGTTATGGAAAAGATGCATCAGGCATGAAATTTTTCGATAATGGAAAATATGCATCTTGGTGGTATGATGATGGATCAGACTGGTATTATTTTAAAGACGGAGAAAAGTTTACAGGCTATGATAAAGATGCATCAGGCTATCATAATTTTGTAAATG
>KQ959645.1:0-2920 GCA_001552895.1 Tissierellia bacterium KA00581 | reverse complement strand
CGGTAGTATCTGTAACTGGTGGGCAGATGACGGCGATGATTGGTACTATTTTAAAGACGGGAAAAAATATACAGGCTATGGAAAAGATGCATCAGGAACAAAATTTTTTGATAATGGAAAATATGCATCATGGTGGCATGATGACGGCGATGACTGGTATTATTTTAAAGATGGAGAAAAATATACAGGTTATGGAGAAGATGCGTCAGGTATAAAATTTTTTGATAACGGAAAATATGCATCATGGTGGCACGACGACGGCGATGACTGGTATTATTTTAAAGACGGAGAAAAATTTACAGGAACTGCACAAGATGCATCAGGAACTCATACGTTTTTAAATGGAAAATATAATGAGGACGGTTATTCAGACGGACAATGGTACATTTCTGGAGAAAATAAATATTTAAAAGATAGTGACGGAAATATAAGAACTGGATTTGTAACAGATAGTGATGGAAACTTGTATTTTGCAAGTAAATTTGCAAACGGAGCAATACAAAAAAACTTTTTTGCATATTATAATGGAAGTGGATATATTTTTGGAGATGATGGTATTGGGGTTGAAACTGATAATCCTAGATCAGAATTTATAAAGATAATTGCTCCTTATGTTGTTTCAGCAGTTGATGGAACAGGGCTTTTTCCTTCTGTTGCAATTGCACAAGCTTGTTTAGAGACAGGATTTGGATCTAGTACTTTAGGCTATCCTCCAGTGTATAATCTTTTTGGAATAAAAGCACCTTCAAGAGCAGAAGAAGGAAGCTATGTTACAGTTTGGACAACAGAATATTATGACGGAAATAAAGTTGATATAAAAGATAAATTTAAAAAATTTGATAATTACACTGAAGCTTTTAGATATTATGCAGGACTTTTTACTAGAAGTAAATGGCTTTCAGAGCACTATAGATATGTTTTATCTGCAAGAACTCCACAAGAAGCTTGCAGAACTTTAACAGGAACATATGCAACAGATCCTAATTATAAAGATAAACTACTTAGTATTATAGATCAATATGATTTAACAGAATATGATAAAGAAATATATCCAAATGGAGAAAAATAAAAATAAAAAATCGACATATTAATTTATGTCGATTTTTTTATTTTTTTATTTATTAATTAAAGTTACAAGAACTTCGGTATCATCTTTTGCTATTGCTGATATGAAATTATCACCATCAAAATTTAAAACAGATCCAGAAGTTAAAAGATGTTTTTCATCTTCATTTATAGAAACTAAAATTTCTCCTTTGACTACTGTAAAGAGTATATTTGCAGTAGGATGATTATGTTTTTGAATTTTTTCATCTTTTTTTAAAACTTTTTTTGCAAGAGCAAAATTTTTTTCTTGTAAAATAATTCCTAATCCATTTAATTCTTTTGCTATCATAATTTTAACCCTCCTTGTAATTTTATTTTATCATCTATAAAGTAAAATATACATTGCAAAAGCAACAAATTATTTTAAATATTCAAAAACAGTTTTTAAAACAGCTGCCATTGCTTTATAAAAATCTTGTTCATTTACATCGAATTTACTTGTATGATGTGGATAGACAGATCCGTCTTTATAAACTTTTGGATTTGATAGCATAAAGAAAGTTCCCTTTGCTTTTTGTAAAAAATATGCAACATCTTCTCCACCCATACTTGGTTTTTTTATTTCTTCTATTATATCATCACCTAAAATTTCTTTAGTGTTTTTAATAAAAAATTTAGTAAATTCTTCATCATTTACAACTACAGGATACATAAAATGATATTTAACATCTGCACTACATCTAAAAGATTTCGCAATGCCAGTTGAAATTTCTTCAATTCTTTTTGCAATGAAATTTCTTACATCTTCACTAAGAGCTCTTACAGTTCCTTTTATATAAACAGAATCAGGAATTACATTATGTGCAGTTCCACCATTTATAATACCTACTGTAAGTACAGCATTTGTAAGAGGATCTATTTCTCTTGAAATTATTTTTTGAAGAGCAAGAACAATTTCACAAGCTGTAACAATAGGATCATGTGATAGATGTGAAGTTGCACCATGTGATCCTTTACCATTTACATAAATTTCAAAAATATCGGCACTTGCCATGATAGCACCAGAAGTTACACCAATTTTTCCATGAGTTATAGGAAGAAGGCATCCTTCATGAAGTCCAATTACAGCATCTACCTTTGGATTTTCCATACAACCTTGTTCAATCATAGGAAGGGCACCTCCTGGAGTTTCTTCTCCAGGTTGAAAAAATATTTTTACAACTCCATTTAATTTATCTTTATTTTCATTTAAAACCATGCAAGCACCAAGTGCCATTGCAGTGTGTCCATCATGACCACAAGCGTGCATATTTCCATTTTTTGATGCAAATTCAAGCCCTGTTTCTTCTTTAATTGGAAGAGCATCACTATCAGCTCTTATAGCTATACATTTTCCAGCATTTTTTCCATAAATTTTTGCAACAATAGCATTACCATCTAAAAGTTTTTCATATTTTACACCTATTTTATCTAATACATTTGAAATGTAATTCATAGTATTTGGTAAATTAAGTTCAAGCTCTGGAATTTTGTGTAAATCACGTCTCATTTTTATTACTTCTTGTTCTTTTTCTTTTACTAATTTTAATATATCCATATTATCACCCCTTGATTAATTATTATGTACTATTAAGCTTATTATATCACAAATTTTTTAAATCGTTAAATAAAAAGTATGATTATTTACTTTTTAATAAATTTTTTAAGTAAATTTAATTATAAATTATTTTACTAATTTCTAGATGAAAAATTAATATTTAGTTTAAGTTAAGTTTTTAATTGAGTTAAACCATAATATAGTTTTATTAATAATATTTTAATATAAAAAAATTATTTTTTAAGAACGTGGCAAGGCAAAATAATTTTATTTTTA
>KQ959644.1:5255-11396 GCA_001552895.1 Tissierellia bacterium KA00581 | reverse complement strand
GAAGTAGAAGGAAAAACTTTTGAATATAAAGGTAGCCTTCTATGGAATGACACTGAAAAAGAAAATATAGAAAATAACGAACAAAAACCAAACGAAAATAAAAAACCAAACGAACATCAAAAACCAGATGACCATCAAAAACCAGATGAAAATCAAAAACCAAGTGGAAAAGAAAATTCCAGTGAAAATCCAAAACCAGATACAAATCCTGTTGAACCTTCAAAACCAACAGAAGAAAAACTCGATAACAAATCAATAGAAGTTACAGTACAAAAAGACGGAAAAGCTCTTAAAGATAGTAGCGTAAGACTTTTTGAATGGGAAAGAAATATTCCTAACATAGTTCAAACAGTAAAGACTAACGTAAACGGAAAAATAATTTTTAAAGATTTAAAGAAAAATACAAAATACGAAATTCGTATGGAAAACAAAGACTACAAATTTGATAAAGATGTAGTTAAGTTTAGTACAAACGAAAAAGGTGAAATAGCTAAAATAAACGATAAGACTGTAACAAAAACAGACGAACAAAGACTTATCTTTAAAGCTTACGACAAAAACTCAACTCAATTAAAAACAGTAAAAGTAGTTTTTAAAGCAGTAGATAAAGACGGAAAACCTGTTGAAGGAGTAGAATTTACAGCAAATACAATAACTCCAAAACTTGGCTCATACAAAAATGTTAAATCCGATCAAAAAGGTTATGTAAACTTTGAATTAGAAGGAGCAGTTGGAGGAAAAATGTACACAATTTGTGTATCAAAAAATGCACAGTTCTACTATAAGTTCTCTCCTGAAGATGTAACAATTTCTGTTGATGAAAACGGAAAAGTAACCTTTAAAGACAACAAAACAAATACATTTGTAGTAGAAAAACATGACGTATCTTATCTTAAAAAAGATTTAGAAGAAAAAATAAAAGAAGCAGAAAAATTAGTAGCTAGTACTTCTAAAGAGTCAAAAAATCTTGATGCATTAAAAGAAGCTATAAAAGGAGCTAAAGCAGAACTAGAAAAGATAGAAACAATTCCTTATTATGTTAAAGGCTTTATAAATCAAATTAACGACGCAATGGAAAAAGTAAAAGCTGAAAACAAACAAGAACAAAAAGTAACAATACCAGTTATAATGTTGCAAAAAGATAATGGCGTTGTTATGGAAGATATAACTTTTGAGCTTGTAGATAAAGCTACAAACAAAGTTGAAAAAGAAATAACATCAAAAGATTCAATGCTTACTGGTATAGAAGTAACAAAAGATAAAGAATACACTTTAAGATTAAAAGAAAATGATAAATTTGACTTTGAACAAGTAGATTTTAAAGTAACTGACGAAAGTGGAGAACCAAAAATTTTAACTACAAATGAAACCTTGAATATAGTAAATATAGTAGATAAAGTAAAAAAACAAGATACAGTTGTAGTTTTTAAAGATAAAAATTTAAAAGATGAAATTTTAAAAAAACTTAAAGAATATAATGGTAAAGATGATTATGAAGAAGATATGAAAGAATATAACTTCAAACTTACAGACACTTCCTATAGGAAAGATAAAAATTCAAACGAAATTTATGAAAGTGATTTAGAAAAAATAGAATGTTTTGCAATAAGAGGCTTTGACAATGATTTTGAAGTAAAAGATCTTACAGGACTTGAAAAGTGCAAAAATTTAAAGACACTTACAATATCTTCAAATAATACAGAAAATAAAAATGCTCCAAATGCAATTAAAGACTTGACAGCTCTTAAAGACTTACAAAAACTTGAACTTTTAAGACTTTCTCATAACGCTATAAGTAATTTAGAGCCTTTAAAGAATTTAAAGTTAGAAAAACTTTATCTTTCTCATAATTTAATATCTGATATAACAGTTATTTCTAATATGAAAACTTTAACGGATTTAGATATAGCTGTAAATAATATTTCAAATATTGAACCTTTAAAAAATTTAATTAATTTAAAAATGTTGGATATAAGAACAAATAAAATTGAAAATTTAGATGCAATAAAAAATTTAGTAAATTTAGAAACTTTATTTGCAAATGAAAATAAAATTTCAAATATTTTTCCTTTAGAAAAGTTGATAAATTTAAAAGAGATTTATATTGATAAAAATAACATAAAAGATTTTACTATTTTTAAAAAGCTTACTAAAGTTGAAACTACAACGCTTGAAAATCAAGAAATAAAATCTTGTTTAAAATTAGATATAAATAAAAATACTTTTGAAATAGCTAATCCATTTAATGTAGAAGATGTAAAAAAATCTGATGAAAAAATCTTAGTTACAACAAATAATGAAAAAATAAAATCAGAGTTTGATGAGGCAAAAAATGTATTTAAGATAATTTTAAGTGATGATTTCATTAAAGAAAATAATAATAGAAAAGTAAAATTTGATTTAACATTTGAATTTACAAATAAATATCCATTTTATGGTGAATATTCAAAAACACCAGTAGTTTATAAAGATATAGAATTAAATTTAAACATAAAAGATGAATAATTTGTAAATATTAAAGATAATATTAGCTGATTAATCATAGAAAAAGGGCTGAATTTTTCAGCTCTTTGCTTTTTTTTAAAAAATTTTGGGTATAAATTTTATGCTTTTAAATTTTATAAAGTAAAATATAAAAATAGGAGGTTTTATGAGTAAACTTTTAAGTCCTATTAAGATAGGTAGAAATATATTTAAAAATAGAGTTGTTATGGCACCTATGTGTATGTTTTATTCTAAAACAGAAAATGGTGTTTTAACAAATAGACATTTTGACCATTATGTTGCAAGAGCGTTAGGTGGCGTTTCTGGAATAATAGTTGAAGCTACAAGAGTTAATGAATTTGCAGGTATTAGAAAGGTTGATTTAGGTCTTTATAATGAAGAACAAAAACAGGCTTTTAAAAAGCTTGTTAATAGGGTTCATGATTATGATTGTAAAATTGGTATTCAATTAAGTCATGCTGGACGTAAAGCAGATTCATCTTATGAAGATATTGTTGCACCTTCTAGTATTGCTTTTGGAGATTGTAAGATTCCAAGAAAATTAACTGTAGATGAAATTAAATCTTTGGTTAAAGATTTTACAAACTCTGCCGTTTTAGCAAAAGATGCAGGATTTGATTTTATTGAAATTCATGGAGCTCATGGATATTTGATTAGTCAATTTTTATCTCCACTTGCAAATAAAAGAGATGATGAGTATGGTGGCTCTTTAGAAAATAGATATAGATTTTTAGGTGAAATTTTAAAATCTATAAAAGAAAATGTTGATATAGATGTTCATCTTAGAATTTCAGCAAATGAATATAGTGAAGATGGAAATACAATTGAGGATATAATAAAAATTTTAAAATTTGCGAGAGAAGATAAAGTTGTGTTTAATGATATTTCAAGTGGCGGACTTATTCCAAATCCTCCTAGAGAAATTTTTTCAGGCTATCAAGCACTTCTTAGTAAAAAAATAAAAGAAAGTGGGCTTTTATGTTCTGCCGTAGGGCTACTTTCTGATTTTCGTCTTTGTGAATATCTTTTGCAAAGTGAAACTTGTGATATGATTTATCAAGGACGTGCTTTGTTAAGAAATCCAAACTTAGTTTATGAATTTGCAAATAATCTTAATGAATTTGAAAAAATAAATTTACCATTAGATTCATATGTATCTATAAAAAATAAAAGATAAAAAATAAAAAATCACTAAATTTATTAGTGATTTTTTTTATTTTTTTAAATTTTAAAAACATTTACATAAAAATATATTATTGATAAAAATTATTTATAAATAATTAATATAGACAAAGTATTGACTAGATAATTATAGATGATATAATATATTCATTGTTAAATTTTTATTATACTTTATACATATTTATTAGAGATAATTTATGATTAAACACATATAATAATCAAAAAGCTAGACATAGTTTAAATAAAATTTAGCAATATTTTTAAAATATATAATTTTTAGGAGGATTTATGTATAAGAAAAAAATATTAGCGTTGTTACTTTCTAGTATTGTTTTAATTACTTCGGCTTGTAGTAAAGTTGCAAAAAAAGTAGAAAATAATATTTCTAAAGAAGAATCTAAATTAACTATTTCTAATGTTGATTTAAATGATCCAAATCTTGATGAAAAATGGAAAAAAGAACCACGTTATGGTAAAAAATTGATTATAAATTTTGATGGAGGTCTTTGTGCATCAAGTTTGGGAGTAGCTCATGCAAAAGGATATTTTGCAAAAGAAGGTTTAGATACGGAAATTATTAATAACCCAAACCCTAAAGATGCTGTTGCAACAGGAAAAATTGATGTTATGGTTGAACATATATCAACTTCTCTTATTCCAAGTGTTAATGGAATGAATATAACTTTTACAACTGCAGTAAATACTGGTTGTAGAACTATGTTTGTTTTAAAAGATTCAAATATAAAAAATACTAAAGATTTAGAAGGAAAAGTTGTTGGAGTAAATGGTGGTATAGGATCTGGAGATCATAATATATCTATTAGATTTTTTGCAAAAGATGGTGTAGACCAAACGAAAGTTAAATTTAAACCAGTTGAAAATGAAGCGTTAATTCAAGCTATGAAAAATGGAGAAATTTCCGCTTGTATACTATCAGATCAATATGCAAAGCAATTTATTGATAGAGGTATAATTAGAGCTATTCGTTCTATAACTTTTGATGATGATTTTAAAAACGAACCTTGTTGTGTTTTAATTTTAAATAAAAAATTTGTAGAAGAAAATCCAATAACGGCTGCAAAAATTACTAGAGCACATAAACAAGCAAGTAAATGGCTACAGGAACATAAAGAAGAAGCAGTAGATATCATAGAAGCAAATAACTGGGGTTCAAAAGATAGAGATAAAGACATTTACTTTTTAAAAACATATAATTTCAATGTTTCAGATGAACAAACTTTAAAATCTTTAAACGATATAATAAAAGATTATAAAAAGTTTAAACTTATAGATAACAACAAAGAAGCTAAAAATATTTTAAAAAATGTTTGGATGCCAATTAAACAATAATTCTAAACAAAAAACATCACCTTTAGTAGAGCTTATAGAGGTGATGTTTTTTTATTTAGAATATTAATTTAATTATAATTTTTATGTATAATAAAGTTTTATTATTAATTTTATAAATTTTGATATTTTTTATTATTAAGCATAAAAATGTTTTATTTTAACAAGCTACAAATTAAAGCTATTTTTTATGAAAATTTAAAAACATTTACATAAAAATATATTATTTATAAAAAATAAATATAGAAAATTAATATGGATAAAGTATTGACTAAATAATTATAAATGATATAATATAGCATAGTTAAAATTTTATAAATTTATTTTAATAAATATTACATATTTTAACAAAGTATTATACTTTGGAGGCTTTTATGAATAAGAAAAAAATTACTGCTTTATTATTAGTAGCTGTTCTTTTAGGAACATCTGCTTGTGGAAAAACTGCAAAAAAAGCAGAAACTAAAAAGAGTGAAGAAAAAAAAGATGGTAAATTAACTATTTCTAATGTTGATTTAAACGATCCAAATCTTGATGAAAAATGGAAAAAAGAACCACGTTATGGAACTAAATTAATTTTAGCTTACAATGGAGGACTTTGTACATCAGCACTTGGAGTTGCTCAAGCTAAAGGATTTACAGCAAAACAAGGCTTAGATGTAGAAGTTAAAAATGTTCCAAATGCAATGGATGCTATAGGAACTGGAAAAGTTGATGCTAACACAGATCATATTTCAACATCTGTTGTTCCTGCTGTAAATGGAGTAAATGCAGTATTTACAAGAGCGGCTCAAACAGGTTGTAAATCACTTTATGTTTTAAAAGATTCACCTATTAATAAAACAAGTGATTTAATTGGAAAATCAATTGCTATACATGATCCAATTGGAGCATCTGATCATAATATTGCTCTTAGATTTTTAGCAAGAGATAAAGTAGATTATAAAAAAATTGATTTTAAAGTTGTAGAAACTGCTGCAAGTATTCAAGCTATGAAAAATGGCGAAATTTCTGCTTCAATGTTTTCAGATCAATTTGCTAAAAAATTTGTAGATCAAGGTGTAATTAGATCCATTCGTTCTATAACTTTTGATGATGATTTTAAAA
>KQ959644.1:0-5155 GCA_001552895.1 Tissierellia bacterium KA00581 | reverse complement strand
TTTTAATTTTAAATAAAAAATTTGTAGAAGAAAACCCAATAACAGCTGCAAAATTAACAATGGCTCACAAAGAAGCAAGTGACTGGATAGAAGATAACAAAAAAGAAGCAGCACAGCTTATGAATAATAATAATTGGGGAAGTGGAGATGTAGAATCTGATTTTAAATTTTTACAAACATATAATTTTAAAGTTAGTGATGAACAAACAGCTGAAACTTTAACAAATGTATTAAATGACTATAAGGAATTTAAGCTTATAAATGCAAGTTTAGATACCAATAAAACTTTAGCAAAAATTTGGCATCCTATGAAAAATTAATAGAGGAAAATATGAGTAATATAGATTTAAAAAATTTAACAAAAGAACAATTAAAAGAAATAGAAAAAAAACCAAAAGGAAAGTTTAGAAAATATTTAGACAAAATAATTGTTTTTTTGCCATCTTTTGCAATTGTTCTTGCACTTTTAGAATATTACTATGTTCCAAATTTTGGCGACAATTTAATCACAGATGTTTATGGAATATTTTTGTTGTTTCAACTTGTTTTGTTTTTGATTTTAGGTATTTTATCATTTTTTGTAAAAAAAGTTTATTACAAAATTAGATATATTGCTCCGTTATCAGCAGTAGTGTATATTTTATTAGCTTTTTATGATTATTTAACTTTAAAAACTAATTCACTTTTATTACCTTATTTTCCATGGGTTGATAATATCTTAAATGCTATGATAGATGATAGAGTATATTTACTTAACTGTATAATAAATTCTTTAAAACTTTTATTTACAGGCTATTTTTGGGGAGTTTTAATCGGTCTTATAACAGGAATTGCTTGTGGATATAATAAGAGTATAAATTATTGGATTTCACCTTTTATGAAACTTTTAGGGGCTATTCCGTCTATAACTTGGATTCCTGTTATAATGGTTTTTGCAAGTTCTCTTTTTAAAGGTGCAGTTATTGTAATAGCACTTGGTGTTTGGTATGCTGTTACGATGTCAAGTTTTACAGGAATTAAAAATATAGATGTATCTTACTATGAAGCAGCTAAAACCTTAGGTGCAAACGAAAAAGAGCTTATTTTAAATATAGCAATACCTTCAGCTCTTCCTCATATATTTCAAGGGCTTGTAATGGGAATGAGTTCTGCTTGTGTTTCATTACTTGCAGCTGAAATGATAGGAGTTGAGTCAGGACTTGGTTGGTATATCACATGGCAAAGAGGTTGGGCAAAATTTTCAAATATGTATGCTGCTATAATCATAATTTGTATAATTTTTATAGTTGTAAATTATATTTTAAATTTCTTAAAGAAAAAAGTTCTTAAATGGCAAGAAGGGGTGATACAATAATGGAAAAAGAAAAACTTATTTTAAAAAATGTTTCAAAAATTTTTCCGAAATTTGATGGTGAAGGTATCACAGAAGTTTTACATGATATAAATTTAACCGTTGAAGAAGGTGAGTTTATATGTATAGTCGGACCATCTGGATGTGGTAAATCCACTCTTTTAAGACTTATTTCAGGACTTATTCCAACTACAACAGGAACTCTTAGTTTAAAAGAAGAAAAAATAGAAGGAACAAATGTAAATCGTGGCATGGTTTTTCAAAAACATACATTATTTCCATGGCTTACATTAAGAGAAAATGTTGAATTCAGTTTTAAAATGGCAGGTAATAAAAATAAAAAAGAATCTAAAGAAATGGTAGATAAATTTATAAAAATGATAGGAATGCAAGATTTTCAAAATTTTTATCCTCATCAATTATCAGGTGGTATGGCACAAAGAGTTGCTTTAATTAGAACTATGATAACAAAACCAAAAGTGTTTTTACTTGATGAACCACTTGGAGCTTTAGATGCTTTTACAAGAATGAATATTCAGCATGAACTTATACAAATGTGTAAAGCAAATAAAAATATGATGTTTATACTTGTTACACATGATGTAGATGAAGCAATTTACCTTGGAACAAGGGTTATAGTTATGGCTCCAAGACCTGGAGTTATAAAAGAAGATATAAAAATAGATATGGATTATCCAAGAAATAGAAATAGTGATAAATTTATAGAATATAGAAAACATATTTTAGATGTTTTAAATTTTACAACATAGCTTTTTTCATATAATGTTCCGATATAGCTAAAAAGGACAGGTTTAATTAAACTGTCCTTTTTAGTTTCTTATATCATTAAATCTTTAAGTATTTTGTTTTCTTTTTCTTCTTTTTTAGATTTTTTAAAGTTTACTTTTACTTACTTGGTTGTATGTTCTTTTTATTTATTTTTTAGCTACAACAAAATTAAGAATAAGTAGATTTAATTAAACGTATTTTATTAAGAAATAAAAAAGACTTTCGGATAGATATAAAGTTAGTTATAGTTTACTATTTATGATATAATAATTAGCGAAAGGAAATGATGTAGTGAAAATAAGTAAAAAAGTAAAAAATATTTTAAATATATCAACAAATGTAGAAAAAATAATATATTCATATGCCGGATTAAAAAAACATCTTATTAAAAGAAATCACTATGATGTTTTTAAATATTTTAAAAATTTAGAAGAAATTATAAATAGTCCAGATTTTGTGGGTATAAACTTAAATGTAAATAATATTAGTTTAGAATATGTAAAATGTTTTGATAAAAATGTACTTGTTGCAGTAAAGTTACATAAATCAAAAGATAAATTTTATATAGCTAGTATGTATTTAATTAGTGATTATAAGCTTAATTCAAGAATTAAAAGTGGAAGGCTTAAAATTGTTGACAAAAATAGTAAATGATGATATACTTAGATAAAATAAATTAGTCGAGGGTAGAAAGGTTCCTACCGCACCTTGTAAAAGGTATCTGAGATGCTCCATACACCGCGGAGCCGATTAATTTCACTATATCAAAGAGAATAAGATTTTATCTTGTTCTTTTTTTATACAAAAAATTATATATTAAAAAGCAAGATTTTAAAATAAGTAAGAATTTTTGATTTTTATATAAGATTAAAGTTTTGATATAGCTAAAAAGGACAGGTTTAATTAAACTGTCCTTTTTAGTTTTTTATATTTACTTATTTTTAAATATTTTGTTTTAGTTCTCTTAAATGATTTGTAACATCTCTATCTAGTTCTTTTGCATATTCAAAATGCATATTTATGGCAATTTTAAGCGAAATTTTTCTAAATAAAGAACACATATTAAATAGAGCAATCCATAAATTTTCAAGTTCTATTTTTGAATAACATAGTAAATATTTTTCAAAAATTTCATTTTCAACGTAGTTAAAGATAAGATTGTCATCTTTACCAAGAGCTATTAAATATTTGTTTTCAGAAAGCACATAATGTTTTAAATGATAATCTATTAAACTTAACATTTCTCTATATTCTTTTGAAATATTTAATATTTCTTTTTCAGATAATTTATTTGCAAATTTTAAAGCATCATAGAAAAATTCACAAGTGTTATTTAAAAATTCATCTTCTTTAATTTTTTTTATGTTTTGTTCTAACATAACAGAAGCTTCTTGTTCTTTATTTTTATTTAATACACAAATGTATTTTTCTTTTAGATTAGATAACATTTTTAAATCATTTATATTTGCAATTCTTATTATTCCTTCTATAAAATTATCATAAATAACTTTATATTCTATAATTTTTTCATTTGTTGTAGTTTCAAACATTGCAGTTATTTCACCAAATTTTTCGCAAATTTCAAATATTATATCGTCAAAAGATAAATCTTTTACTAAAAATAGGATATTAAAATCTTTTGCTAAATTTGACATACTTTGATTTTCAAGTTGTTCTATGTATAATCTTTCAACTCTTTCATCATCAATTGAAATAACTTTTGCTATTTCTTTAAGATTGGTAAATGTTAAATTTTCCATAAATTTTCTCCTTAAATTTCATGAGTTTTAAATCCACGTCCTTTAACTTCATAAGCATCTGTAATTATCAAAAATGCTTTAGGATCGACTTCATTTAAAATCTTTTTTACATTAATTACTTGTTTTGTATTTACAATACAAAAGACTACATTTTGTTGTTTATGTGTAAAAGCTCCTTCTGCGTGTAATAATGTTACGCCTCTATTTAAATCTGACAAAATTCTGTCGGTAACTTCTCTTTGGTTTGATGTTACTATCATAAGTTGTTTTGTATTACCAAAGCCCATTTGAATTTTATCTAACATTTTATATGCTACATACATTGATGCTATGGTAAGAAGAGCTCTTTCAACTCCAAAAAGCATAGAGGAAATGGCAACTATAATTGCATTTACAAACATCAAAGTTGAACCGATATTTTTATCAAATTTTGTTTTAAAAATAGCTGCAAAAATATCTAGTCCACCTTGACAAGCGCCGTGGTTAAATAAAAATCCCATGCCGACTCCGTTTATAAAGCCACCAAAAATTGAATATAAAATATGCTCACTTATGTCAAAATTTATTGGTATTTTTCTTATTATCATAAGAGTGAATGAATATAAAAATATTGAAATAAAAGCATACGTCATAAACCTTTTGTTTAAAAAATAAAAGCCTATAAGTGTCATAGGAACATTTATTAGAAATATGGATATTCCAGCAGGAACTTTAAAAACATATTCTATCATAAGACCAATTCCACCAACTCCACCTGTAATTAATTTTGCTGGAATTAAAAATTTAATAACTGCAAAAGAACACATTAAATTTCCAACTAAAACATAAAAAAGTGTCTTAATAAAATATTTTTTTGAACCAAAAAACTTCTCTAACATAATTCTCCTTATAATAAATTAAAATTTTTAATATTTTCAAACAATATTATAACACATTTATTAAAAAATTCATAATAAAGTAAAAGTATCTTAAAAAATTTAAATACAAAACGTCTTTGTAACCACTTTGAAATGTATTTGTAATATATTTGTAAAAAAAAATCTAGGATTTTTAATGCTTTCTTGAATTTTTTATTTTTTTATGTTAATATATAGCATATAAGATAAATTAGGAGGCAATATGAAATTAAGATATAATATTTCTTTAATAGTTTTAGTTTGTAGCGTTATTTTTTTGCCAATATCTAAAACAAATGCTGACAATGAAAATGGGTACATAAATGGAATATTTTATAAAGACGGTAGTATCTGTAACT
>KQ959643.1:40980-131906 GCA_001552895.1 Tissierellia bacterium KA00581 | reverse complement strand
CACAGACTGACGGCATGCCCGTCATACTCAAAAAGAAAGCCAATGTTTAAAACATTGGCTTTCTTTTATTTAATTGTAGTTAAATCTTCTAATTTATCTAGATTTTCTATATCTTTTAAATCATCACTAAATGTATATGAATCTACATTACTTTTAAAAATTTTATCTGCATCTATTTGTACAATTATTTTCTTTTTTATATTCTTATTTTTCTTATTATATGCTGGTATCAAAAAAGTTTTTTCTTGATTTTTTACTTTGTATTTTACTAAAATATCTCTATCTATTGCTTTTGTACAAAACAAAACATTTTTAGCTTTTATATTTAGATTTGAATTAAGATAAGTTGTATCTACTATTGTGAAATTTTTTACATTTGTACAATCCAACTGTATATTATTAGGTTCAAATTCATATAAATGTGGTGTAATTATTAAAAAATTTTTACATTCTTCAACTGAAATTTTCATATTTTTAAAATAATTTTTTGAAAGATACAAAATATTTTCTGGAAAATTTTTTATTAAAAAATTTTCATCTGAAAAAATATTACAATTTAAATTAGACAAAATATTATAATCTAAATTATTATGATCAAATAATTCACTATAATAAACTTTAGCTGTTAATTCATTTTTAATAAGATTTTTATCAAATTTTTCTGCTTTTTTAATTTTATTATTTGCTCTTATCTCTACAGGTTTTACAAGTTTTAAAAGTATTTTTTCATTGTTTTCTACATTTGTGTTAAAAATAAAATCTGAATTTCCATAAACTATTTCTCTATCTATTATTCTTTCTATTTGATTAAATGTTTTATATTTTTTATCAGTTAATAAAATTTTTGAGCTAATATCTACTTTGTTATTTTTTTCATCAAATTGTATATTTGATTTGATATAAGAAGGCTTTGTATATACTATTATATGATTGTAACCATCATCACTTTCTTTAACTTCAATTTTTTTACCAAAGTATCTAAAAAGGTCAATGTATTTTATTTCTTTTTTCGTTTTTAAAAGCTCTATTTCTGTAAGTTTTTGTTTTTCTGATACAATATCACTTATTTTTTCTCTCATAAAAGATATCATAAAAAATGACCCAGCTAATCCAGTTACTATGAATATAAATGAAATTACAGAAAATAATTTTAATTTAAAATATTTGCCTTTCATTAGTTTTTTTCCTCCTTTTTAAATTTTTTTGTATATAATTTTGAATAAAGAAATTTTATTTTTAAAAAGTTTACAGAATATAAAATTGCTTTATATAAAGCCTTATTGTAGTAATAAATTATTATACTCATCAATATAAAAAGTCCAATAGCTAATAAAACTGGAAATACTATATATAATGGTGTCATTTTTAAAAAGTTAAGAGAAAAAATAGTATAAGGTGTTAAAACTACTGCAGATATAACCCCTCCAATTGTAAGTAAAACTAAAGCTATTAAAAAAAGTATTAAAAATAAAAATACTATACATAATGGAAATGCTAAAAATATTAATAAAATTCCACCTCTAATTCTAAACGAAAATAAAATTGAATTTACTATCATAATTATAATGGAAAAAGCTACTCCAACTTCAAAACTTGCAAGATCTCTTCTAGTAGCTAATAAAAAAATTGTAAAAATAGCTATAAAAAACAAATTTATGATTAAAGATATTGTACTTATTTTATTTTCATAAACATATATCGCATTAAAAAATGTTGCTACACTTAATACACCAAAAAACATTGACATTTTAACGGCATATAATATAAAAAGTGAAATAAAAGATAAAAAAAACAAACCAAAACTTAAAATAAACATATAAGTTTTTAAATTTTTCTTATAAACTTCAAAATAATTTAAAATACTACTATTTCTTTTTGAAATATTTTTTTCAAATAATTTATCAACTTTATTTTTTATTTTTTCTAAAAAGCTTTCTTTTTTTACTTTTGAATTATCTTCAACAATTAATTGTTCTACAATTTTTTTGGGACTTCCAAGCTCTAAAATTATTTCTTCTTCTCTTTTTTTATCAAGTTTTCCATTTATAAAATATTCTTCATAATCTCTTAAAATTTCTAAAGTTTCTTCTTCAGAATATGATTTTAATAAATAATCTTTAAGCAAATCTAAATATTCTTCTTTATTCATCATTGTCACCTCTTTGTAAAATTTTTTCAATTCCATTTTTTAATTTATACCAACTGTTAAGTTGTTTCTCATAATGTAAAATACCTAAAGCAGTTATCCTATAATATTTTCTTGCAGGGCCTTCCGTTGACTCTTTAATATAGCTTTCAAAAAAACCCTCCTTGTTAAGACGCCTCAAGATAGGATAAATTGTTCCTTCACTAACTTCAATTGATTTAGAAATATTTTGAACAATCTCATAGCCATACATATCTTTTTGTTTTAAAACACTAAGCACACAAAGATCTAATAATCCTTTTTTTATTTGAGTATCCATTTTTCCTCCCTTCTATTTTTTAATTAATCTTTTTTATTTATATTAAGTATACCACACTACTATGTATAATACAATACTAAATAATATATATTTTAAAAATTTTTTTAAAATATACAAAGTAGTTGATAAAAAAGTTTTATAATAATAAAAAAATATTTTTTACATCTATAATTTCAAAATTAATATAATAAAAAAATAATTAACCTAAAATCTTTTTTTAAATTTTAAGTTAATTTCAAATTTATTTTTATATAAAAAATGCATTCAAAATTTTTTAAAATTTTGAATGCACTTTATTTTTTAAATATTTTTCATTGTAAGTTTTACTTTTTGTTTTTCTAAATCAATTTCTAATATTTTTACATCAACTATATCTGAAACTTTTAAAACTTCTGATGGGTGTTTTATATATTTATTTGAAATTTGAGAAATGTGTACAAGTCCATCATTTTTTATTCCTATATCTACAAATGCTCCAAAGTCAACTACATTTCTAACTGTTCCCTTTAGAGTCATTCCAACTTTTAAATCTTCAATTGATAAAATATCAGATCTTAAAATTGGTTTTGGCATATCAGATCTTATATCTCTACCTGGTCTTTTTAGTTCTTCGATTATATCTTTTAAGGTAAGTTCTCCAATATTAAGTTCTTTTGAAATTTTAGAGATATCTATTTTATCTAAATCTTTTTCATAAAGTTGTTTTGCAACGTCATAACTTTCTGGGTGAACTGCAGTATTATCAAGTGGATTTTCTCCATTTCTTATCCTTAAAAATCCTGCTGCTTGTGTAAAAGCCTTGGGGCCTATTCCTTTTACTTTTTTTATTTCTTCTCTATTTTTAAATATTCCATTTTCATCTCTATAAGAAACTAAATTTTTTGCCATTGTTTTTGAAATTCCTGAAATATAAGAAAGAAGAGAAAAAGACGCTGTATTTACATCAACTCCAACTTTATTTACACAATCTTCTACTACTGAAGATAAAGTTTCATCTAATTTTTTTTGATTTACATCATGTTGATATTGTCCAACTCCTATATGTTTTGGTTCTATCTTTACAAGTTCTGCCATCGGATCTTGGATACGTCTTGCAATAGAAATTGCTCCTCTTACCGTTACATCTAAATCTGGGAATTCTTCTTGACCAAGTTTTGATGCCGAATAAATAGATGCTCCTGCTTCATTTACTATTGAATAGAATAAATCTTTAATTTTAAGTTCATCGATTAATTCTACAATTACTTTTTCAGTTTCACGACTTGCCGTTCCATTTCCTATTGCTATTAATTTAACATCATATTTTTTAATTAATTTTGTCAAAATTTCTTTAGCTTCTTTTATTTTTTCTTGTGGTTTTGTAGGATAAATATTTGTATAAGAAAGAAGTGAACCTGTTTTTGAAATTACAGCTACTTTACATCCTGTTCTAAAGCCCGGGTCAATTCCAAGTACAACTCTATCTAAGATTGGAGATTGCATAATATAAGGCTTTAAATTTTTAGAAAATACTTCTATGGACTTTTCATCTGCCATTTCTTTTAAATCATTTCTAATTTCTGTTTCTATTTGTGGAAATAAAAGACGATTATATCCATCAACAACTGCTCTTTTTAAAAATTCATAACAGAAATTTTCTTTATCCATACATAGAGAAAATAAAATATCTGAAATATTTTTTTCATCATTTAAAACAATTGAAACTTTTAAAGCTTTTTCTTTTTCTCCCCTGTTTATAGCAAGAATTCTATGTGGCACAAGTAAGTTGATTTTTTCCTTAAATTCATAATACATATCATAAACATTATTTTCTTCTTTTCCTTTTTCGGAAATTAAATAACCATTTTTCTTTGCATCATTTCTTAAAATATCTCTAAAGTCTTTATCTTCTGAAATTTTTTCTGCTATGATATCAATAGCTCCGTCTATTGCATCTTCTGTTGTTAAAACTTCTTTTTCTTCATTTATAAATTTTGAAACTTCTTTTTGGAAATTTTTATCTGTAAGCTTTCTATTTAAAATTAAATCAGAAAGCTCTTTTAATCCTTTTTCTTTTGCAATTGTTGCACGAGTTCTTTTCTTTGGTCTAAATGGAAGATATATATCTTCAACTCTTGAAAGAGTCTGTGCTTTTGTAATTTCCGATTTTATCTCATCTGTAAGCTCTCCAAGTTCAAAAATTAATCTTATAACATCTTCTTTTCTAGCCTCTAAATTTCTTAAATATTTAAGCTTTTCATCTAAATTTCTTAAAACTTCATCATCTAAATTACCTGTAACTTCTTTTCTATATCTTGCTATAAATGGAATAGTATTTCCTTCATCGATAAGTTTTACAGTTTGTTCTACTTGATTTAATTTAATATTTAATTCTTTTGAAATTTTTTCAAAAATATTCATACATACCTCATTATATAAAAAAGGAGCTTTACGCTCCTTTTAAAAATTTTTTAAAATTTACTATTTCGCAGGTGCACTATGGATAGATTTTCCTTCTAATTGATGAATAGCTTCCATAAATGCTTCTGATAGTGTTGGATGAGCGTGAATCATCTTAGCTATTGATTCAACTCCCATATCATTTGCAATAGCAACAGTTCCTTCATGAATTAAATCATTTGCATGAGGACCAATTATATGGATACCTAAAATTCTCTTTAAGTCTTTTGTTGCAATAACTTTTACAAATCCTTCTGCTTCTCCAAGTGAAACAGCTTTACCATTTCCAGAGAACATGAATTTGCTCTTAACATATTCGATATTTTCAGCTATAACTTCTTCTTCAGTTAAACCAACTTGAGCAACTTCTGGTAAAGTAAATGTACAAGCAGGTACAACTTTTAAGTTAATTGTAGGATTTTCTCCCATTAATTTTTCAACAACATGAATTGCTTGAGCGCTTGCAACATGAGCAAGTTGAACATTTTTATAAACAACATCTCCAATAGCATAGATATGGTCAACATTAGTTTTAAATTCACTGTCTGTAAGAACAGCTCCTCTTTCAGTTTTAACACCAGATTTTTCAATTTCTAACCCATCAATGTTAGCACGTCTTCCTGTTGCTAAAAGTACCATAGTTCCTTCTACTTCTTCGAATTTTTCTTTATCTACTCTTTTTGCAGTAACTTTTAATTTACCATCTACTTGTTCAATTTTACTTGCACGAACTTTATTTACAATCTTAATTCCTGCTCTTTTAAAAATACTTGGAATTCTCTTTTGAATTTCTCCATCAGTTGCAGGTAAAACACCATTTGTAATAACAGTTACTTTTGAACCAAATTGTGAATAAATACTTGCAAATTCCATACCAATAACACCACCACCAACTACTACAAGTTCTTTTGGAATTTCTTTTAAATCTAAGAATTCATCACTTGTAATAACATTTGGAAGATCTGTTCCTTCAATTGGTGGAAGACTTGGTTTTGAACCTGTTGCAATGATTATGTAATCAGCTGTAACATCTTTTTTAGAACCATCATTTAAATCAACATGAATTGTATGTGGATCAACAAATGAACCAAATCCCTTTAAATATTCGATATTCTTGTAAGATCCGATTAAAAATTCAACTCCACCAACAATTTTTTCAACAACTTCACATTTTCTTTCATTAAGTCTTAATGGGTCAATATTACATTCATCCATTAAAAGACCAAATTCAGCTTTTCTGTGAATGTTTTCCATAATTTCTGCATTTTTCCAAAGAGTCTTTGTAGGGATACAACCTCTATTTAAACAAGTACCACCTGGTCTATCAGCTTCAATAAGTACTACATCTGCACCCATTTGTGCAGCTCTAATGGCAGCTTCATATCCTCCTGGACCTGCTCCGATAACAGCTATTCTTGTCATAAAACACACTCCTCATTAATTATTTTAAGCTCTAAACTTAAATTTTTGTTTTTTATTTTTAACAAATAAAAATACATTCGGTATAATTATATATCAAAAATGTATTTTAATCAAGTTTTTAATCATCATAATTAAAAATATATAGTTTTTATATTTAAAAAAATTTAAATTTCTCTTAATTTTTTATCTTCTATTAAATAAATTTTATCTGCAATATTTTCATACAAAGTATCATGTGCAATTAAAAATATAATTTTCTTTTTCTTTTCTTCTTCTAAAAAATCTTTTAAAATGATTTTTGATTCATTATCTAAATTTGACGATGGTTCATCAAGAAATATTACATCGCCTTCTTTAATAAATGTTCTTATTAAAAAAATTTTTTGTTCCTCTCCCAAAGAAAGATTAGATGGATTTGTTTTAACAATATAATTTTCATTTTTTGCTTTAAACATTTTTAAAAGTTTTTTTGTCAATTTTTCTTTGCTTTCATCTTTCTTTTCAGATAAAATTATATTTTCTAATACACTTGCATCAAACAACATTGACGGATTATAAAGATATGCAATTTTATCTAATTTATCTTTTGAAATATTAAAATAGCCACCATTACAATTTATTTGCTCCGTAGAATAAACTCCAGAAAGTAAATTTAAAAGTGTGCTTTTTCCAGTTCCATTATCTCCTTTTAGAATATAAAGACCGTTTTTACTAACGTTAAGATTATCTATATCAAATAAAACTTCTTGTTTTTCATTTAAAATACTTACATTTTTTATTTTTAAAAAATCTTCTTGTTCTTTAAAAAGTTTTAGATAATTCTCTTCTTTATTTTTATAATTTAGAAATTCTCTAATTCTTTCAAAACTAGAAAGCCTAGAATTAGCATTTGCAATCAAATTTGCAATCGAAGTTATAGGTGTATAAATCATTTTTGAATATTGCAAAAACATAAGAAGTGTTCCAAGAGTAAATAGTCCCTTATAAACTAAACTTGCTCCTAAAATCAAGATAACAAAAGGACTTAAACTTTCTATAAATTTTGGAAATTCCATATTTAATATCAAAAATTTATGTTTTTTATTTGTTACACTAATTCTTTTTTCACATATATCATTAAACTTTTTAAAAAACAAATCCCAAGCATTAAAAAGATTTATGCTTGTCTTTTTATAAACCACATCTTGTGCCTTTTCCATATTTTCATCACTTAAGACCATTTCTAGCCTTGCAAGATTTTCAACTTTATTTTTATTAAGATAGTTTCCAAGATAATAAAAAGGAATTAAAATAAAAGTTATAATAGATAAAATAAAATTTATTTTTAACAAAATAACAGCAACAACTAAAATTTTTATGCTATCTACAACAAGATCTACTTTTAAATTTATGTATGTATAAATTATAGAAATATCATAATTTATAAGATTTAAAATTTTAGCTTTATTCATTTTTTCATAATCTATAATATCTATATAAGAAATTTTCTTTGCAATTTCTTTTTGATATTTTAAAACCTCGTTGTTACAAAAAATTTGATTTAAATAATCACATAAATATTTAAGAGTATGAGAAAAAACAGAAAATAAAACTAAATAAAATATGTACAAATATAAGTTTTTTTCAACAATAACATCTAAATTATCAATAATATATTTAAAAATATATGGGAAAATAAGAAAAATTCCATAAACAAAAAGAGAAAATATACACAAAAACAAAACCTTAAAACGATTTAGCCTAATAGGTAATTCAAATTTATTTTTCACAACTAGCCTCCTTATATAATAACTTTATATAATTTTCTAAGCTATATTTTTAAAAATACACAAATTATAATTCTTAATATAAATGATTTTCATAAAAATTCTCCTCTTTATGTATAATATAAGAAAAAGACATATATATTTAAAATATTCCTTTTTATTACAATAATTATATCAAATTTTTTTAAAAAAACAACTATTTAACCGAAAATGATTTTCTTTAAAATATTTTTTATTGTTTTTATATTTTTATAAAAATATAATACAAAATTTTAATATAAAAATATATCTTAGTATAATAAAATGCCAGAGCTGATGTTATGATACTCTGGCATTTTATTATACTTCTATATTCAATTATTTACAGTTATTTAAATATATTCATATAAGATTGTAATTATAGTTTTTAAATTTTTATTGTATTGTTTAATTATTTTTTCTATTTCATTTTTAAAGTTTTTTTCTATAAAATCTTTTTTAAGCTTTTTTCCATCTAAGACAAATTGTATTGATACAAAATTATTTTTATTATTTATTTCAAAATCATGTATTGATTTTATGAAATTTTTTTGTGTTTTTAAATTTTCTAATATTTCTTTTAATTTAATTTCATCTTCTGTTAAATTTTTTCTAAATGGTTCTATGTGAGTTATTAAAACTATTTCGTATTTTTCAAAGATTTCTTTTTCTATCATACTCATAAGACTATGTGCTGTATTTACGCTCATATTTTCAAAAACTTCAACATCTACAGTTGCAATTTTTTTACTATTTCCATATGTATGAATGTTAAAATTATGTACTCCTAATATTTCTTTATGATTTTTTATTGTCATAGTTACTTTATGTACTAATTCTTTTTTAGGAGCTTTTCCTAAAAGATCATCTATGGTATCTTTTGAAAGTAAAAAACCTTGATGTAAGATTATACAAGATATTAAAATTCCAAGTATACTATCTATATGAATTTTAGTATATTTTGAAAAAATTAATGAAAGTATACAACAAAATGTTATAAGAGCATCTGTTAAAGAATCTAAAGATATTGCTTTTAATAAATTTGAATTTGTTTTTTTAAAAAGTTTTTTATTAAGGCAATAAAGCCATAGTTTTATAATTATAGATATTATTAAAAATATTATTGATATTGAATTTATTTTGATATTTTCTACATTAAAGAATTTTTCTATAGATGTTTTTAGAAATTGAAATCCTACAAATATTATGATGATTGAAATTATAAGAGTTGTTATATATTCTACTCTTCCATGTCCAAAGGGATGCTCTTCATCTTGAGGTTTTTTAGAAAGTTTAAATGCTACGCTTGTAAAAAAAGAACAAATTGCGTCAAAAAAGTTATTAATTCCATCTACCATTACTGAAATTGAAAAAGTAAAAAAACCAATTATAAATTTTAATATTGCTATAAACAAATTTAAAGAAATTGCTATTATGCTAGATAGATAACCTATTTTTTCTTTGTCGTATTTGTTTTTTTCATCTTTAAGTTTAGAAATTTTAAGTATTTTTTTATACATTTACTACTCCATAAATAAAGTTATGTTACCCGTTTTTAAAGTCTTTTTTATATCGATAATTCTTTGATTGGAAGATCCTCTAAATCTTAAAGTTAAATCTTTAAGTTCACAGATGAATCTTCCATCAACTAAAACATCACATTGTTTTAAAAGTTCAAATCTTTCATCATTTTCAATAATTTCTTCAAAGGTATAGCCAGAATAAACCCAAATATTTTTCTCTACATATTTTTTTATTTCTTTAACAATTTCTGTAAGCTCTTTTGCATTTTGCATAGGTTCTCCACCAAGTAAAGTTAAGCCGTTTACATTTTCATCTTTTAGATATTCTATAACTTCTTTTGTTGTATCTTCTGTCCAAAGTTGTCCAAAATTAAAATCCATATATTTTTTATTAAAACAATCTTTACAGTTATGTCTACAACCTGTTACAAAAATACTTGTTCTTATTCCAACTCCATTTGCAACGTCAAATTTTCGTATTTGGCCATACCTCATCTTATTCTCCTATATATGAAGAACTCTTGCTTTTATTTCTTTAGTTCTTCCTTCATTCCAGAAGTTTTCTCCTAAATATCCACAAGTTCTTCTTGTTACATTCATTTTTTGTTTATCTTTGTTATGGCATTGTGGGCATTCCCATTCGTTGTAATCATTAATAATTATTTCCCCATCAAAACCACAAACATGACAATAATCTGATTTAGTGTTAAATTCTGCGTATTGAATATTATCGTAAATAAATCTAATCATTTGTTCAATTGCTTCAACATTGTTATTCATATTAGGGATTTCAGCGTATGAAATACAACCACCAGTTGAAAGTTTTTGAAATTCTTGTTCAAATTTAAATTTATCAAAAACAGAAATATGTTCTCTAACGTCAACATGATAACTATTTGTATAATATCCTTTATCTGTTATATCTTTTATTTCTCCAAATCTTTTTTTATCTATTGAACAAAATCTATGTGTTAAACTTTCAGCAGGAGTTCCGTATATAGAAAATGCCATTTTTGTTTCTTCGCTCCATTTATCAGCTGCATCTTTTATAGTTTTTATGACTTTAAGTGCAAATTCTTTTCCTTCTTTTGTTGTATGACTTACACCTTTAACACATTTTGTAGCTTCATATATTCCTATATAGCCAACTGAAAGTGTTGAATATCCATTTGATAGATATTTTTGGATGCTTTCTCCTTTTTTAAGTCTTGCGATTGCTCCATATTGCCAGTGTATTGGAGAATTATCACTTTTAACATTTTTAAGAAGTGAATTTCTAAAAAGAAGAGCTTTTTTTACAATTTCAAGTCTTTTTTCTAGAGTGTTAAAAAATCCTTCTTCATCATCCATATTCAAAATTCCAATTTGTGGTAAATTAAGACTTACAACTCCTTGGTTAAATCTTCCTTCAAATTTATATTTTCCGCTTTCATCTTTATATGGAGTTAGAAAAGATCTACAACCCATAGGTCCAAATACATTTCCTTCATAGTTTTCTTTTAATTTTTTAGCTGAAATATAATCTGGATACATTCTTTTTGCAGTACATTTTGCTGCAAGTTTTGTTAAATAGTAATATTTGCTATCTTGATGTATATTATTTTCATCTAAAACATAAATAAGTTTTGGAAAAGCTGGTGTTATATAAACACCTTTTTCATTTTTTATTCCTTGAATTCTTTGTTTTATTATTTCTTCTACAATTTGAGAAACTTCTTTTTCATATTCAAAACCATCTTCAATATACATAAATAAAGTAACAAAAGGACTTTGACCATTTGTAGTCATAAGTGTATTTATTTGATATTGAATAGTTTGTATACCTGCTTCAAGTTCTTTTTTAGTCATTGCTTTTGCAATATTTAAAGCATCTTTTTCATCTTTTAAAATTTCTTTTGCAAGTTTTAGATGTTTATTATAACTTTTTCTTAAATATTTTCCTAAATGAGCAATATTTAAACTTTGTCCACCAAATTGTCCAGATGCAACTTGAGCAATAATTTGAGTCATTACTGTACAAGCAACTTGAAAAGACTTTGGACTTTCAACCATTTTTCCGTTAATAACAGTTCCATTATCAAGCATATCTCCAATATTAACAAGACAACAGTTAAACATAGGTTGAATCAAATAGTCCATATCATGAAGATGAATTGCTCCTTCATCATGTGCTTGAACTATATCAACGGGAATAAGCATTCTTCTTGCAATATCTTTTGAAACTTCTCCTGCTATTAAATCTCTTTGAGTTGATGCCAAAACTGCATTTTTATTTGAATTTTCATTTATAACATCTAAATTTGTTTTATCTAAAAGTCCTAAAATACTTTCATCTGTTGTATTTTTTAATCTTTTAAAAGTTTGAACTGCTTTATAATTTTCATATGCTCTTGCTGTAGCTGGATTATCGTATTTAATTAAACTATAATATACATGATCTTCTATATCATATATAGTCATTTTTTTGCCAAGTGTTACTGCAAAAGTTTCTATTTCAGTTGCAATTTTTTCAGCTAACCCTTCAACATAAACTCCTGTACTACTATTCATCGCCTTTTTTATTGCAATGGCAATTTTATTTTTATCAAAATCAACTTCTTGACCATTTCTTTTTATAACTTTAATCACAATTAACCTCCTTAAAAATTAAAAAATAATCTATATAATATTTTTTATAAAACTTACAATAAGCTTAAAATCAATTCCTGTATAGATTATATCATCAACAATATATATTGTCAATAAAAGTGTAACATACTATATATAGTTGTTTTATTTGTTTTTAGTTAAAAAACAAGATTAATTTTTTATAATAACAAATTGTAGAAAAAGTTTTAAAAAAATTATTTTTAAAACTTTTATTTTTTTTAAATTTAATAGTATATTCATATGCTATCTTTGTATATTAATTAATTAAATTTTTTTATACAAAAATATTGACTTTATACTTTTTAAGTGATATACTATTGCGGTAAAGTAAATTGTATTATATTAGGAGGCTCATTATGAAAAAAATAACAAAAATTCCACTGCCCTTTCAAATTATAATTGGCTTATTTATTGGAGTAATACTTGGGTTATATTTAGGAAACAACCCCGCATTTGCAAATACGTACATAAAGCCTTTTGGAATAGTTTTTTTAAATTTGATAAAACTTGTAATAGTTCCTCTTGTATTCTCTTCTTTAGTAGTTGGAGTATCTGAGTTAAAAGATATAAAAAAACTTGGTAAAATTGGATTAAAAACTTTTATTTTTTATATGATTACAACAATTTTAGCAATAACAATAAGTTTAATTTTTGCAAATATTTTAAAGCCTGGAACAGGTTTTAATCTTCCAGCTAATTTATCTGAAATTAAAGTAAATCAAGCACCAAAATTTATAGACACTTTATTAAATATAATTCCTGCAAATCCTTTAAAAGCTTTAGTTGAAGGAAACATGCTTCAAATTATAATTTTTTCACTACTTTTAGGAAGTGGACTATTGTCTATTAAAGAAAAATCAAAAACTGTTTTTGCTTTTTTTGATGGAATTTCAAATGCAATGATTTCTATAACAAATGCAATAATGAAGCTTGCACCTATTGGTGTAATTGGACTTATAACTCCTGTTGTTGCAACAAATGGTCCAAAAGTTTTATTACCACTACTAAAAGTTATACTTGTTGTATATTTTGTTTGTATTGTTCATGCTTTATTTACTTATTCAATATCAATAAAAGTATTTACAAAAATGAAAGTATCTTCCTTTTTTAAAAAAGCATTCACACCTATATTTGTCGCTTTTACAACATCATCTTCTGCAGGAACACTTCCTGTATCTATAGAAACAGTACAAACAGATATGGGCGTTTCAAAATCTATAGCAAGCTTTGTTTTGCCTTTAGGTGCTACTATAAATATGGATGGTACAGCAGTTTATCAAGGTGTATGTGCTTTATTTATTGCTCAAGTTTATGGAATAGATTTAAATGTATATCAACAAATAATCATAGTCCTTACAACAACTTTAGCATCTATCGGTACTGCAGGGGTTCCTGGTGCTGGGGTTATTATGCTTGCTATGGTTTTACAAAGTGTAGGTCTTCCTATAGAAGGAATCGCTCTAGTTGCTGGAATTGATAGAATTTTTGATATGATAAGAACTGTCGTTAATGTATTAGGAGATATAACTTGCTCTGTTGTAATTGCACATAGCGAAAAAGAACTTGATTATACAAAGCATTAATTTAATGATTATTTTTATTTTAAATAGTAGAATTTTTTGTTCTACTATTTTTTTTACTTTTATGTTATAATAATAAAAATTAAAATTAAAATTTTAATTTAAAAAATAATTAAGGAGTCGTTATGAAAATTTTAAAAAATAAAATAATTTCTTTTTTATTAATTTTTATTTTTTTACTTTCTTCTTGTGCAAGTAAAAATAAAAAAGAAAGTGAAAAAGAAGAAAATAGCACTAAAAAAAGTGAAATAACAACGGCAATAAAAAAACAAAAATATAATCTTGACCCAAGATATTCAGATAGTATTGAAAATGATGCTGTTGTTTCTCAAATTTATGAAGGTTTAACTGAATATTCATCTTCTGGAAAAATATCTTTAAATGAGGCTGAAGATATTGAAAAAAGTGATGATTTTAAAGAATGGAAAATAACTTTAAGAGATAATTTAAAATGGTCTAATGGTGAAAAAATAACTGCAAAAGATTATATTTCTTCATGGATAAGTATTTTAGATAAAGAAAATAAAAATCCAAACTATTTTAAATTATTTTTTATAAAAAATGCTAAAAATTTTTATGATAAAAAAGTATCTGTAAATGATTTAGCAATAAAAGCATTAGATGAAAAAACTATTGAAGTAAAGATGGAATATCCTATTAAAAATTTTGATGAATTTCTTTCAAATGTATTTATGTTTCCTGTAAAACTTACAGAAGATAGCACAAAATTTATTTCAAACTCTGCTTTTAATCTAAAAGAAATTACAGATGAAAAAATTATTTTAGAAAAAAATAACGAATATTGGGATGCTGTAAATACTCATATAAATACTATAAATTTAAAATTTGTAGAAAATAAAATACTTGCCTATCAGCTTTTTGAACTTGGACAAATTGACTTTTTTGGGCTTCCTTTTTATGAAATACCATACGAAAGAAGAGTTGATGCAAGTAAAAAGCCAGAATGTTTAAATTTTAAAACAAATATTTTTGAATTTTTAAGCTTAGATTTAAAAAATGAAATCTTAAAACATAAAGACATACGAGAGCTTTTAGATAATTTTATTGATTCTAATTTTTTAGCAAATTATATTTTATATAATAACTCTTCTCCAATTATAAAAAGAGAAAAAATAACTTCTGATGTTACAAAAAAATTAAAAGAAAATTTTGAATCTAAAAGAAATGAAATTAATAAAAATGAATTAAAATTATCTCTTAACTACAAAGATGTAAAGTTAAAAGAAAGAATTCTTGCTTCTATTTCAAAAGAATGGCTTGATAAATACAATATAAAAATAAATTTACAAAATGATTTATCAGATATAAATTATCAAACATTTAACTTTGGAACAACTGAGCCTTTAGATATAAAATATTATATAAATCACATATATCAAGAAGATGATTTTAAAAAGATGTATACAAATATAGAAGATATAAAAAATGATTATTTCATTTTTCCAATATTTAATAGATCATTTTCTATTCTTGTAAATAATAAAATTCAAGGACTCTTTGTAAGTCCCAATGGAAAATTATTAATTAAAAACATAATTAAAAATAAATAACAAAAAAAGACAGAAATTTTAAAAATTTCTGTCTTTTCCATTATTTATTTCTTTTTTTTAATGTAAAAGTAGTTCCAGCTAAAGCTAGTCCTGTTAAAACTAATGAACAACTTGATATTGCTGTTGTTGGTAATGAATTTTTATTTTTAGCTTTTTTTATAATTGGTTTTTTTTCTGTTGTTTTATATAAAATTGCATATTTAGAAAAATGATTTGTTTTGAATGTTACTTCTTTTTGTGTTTGAGTAAATTCTCTTTCTTCAATATTTCCATTATCATCTACATAATATACTTTTTCAACTTCTTTTCCATTTTCTTTTTGTAAAGTTACAAGATACTCTCCATTCGGTAGTTTTTTATTATTTCCGTCTTTATTTTTAAAACTAATATCAAATAAGTCATAAACTTTTCCATTTAGCTTATCTACTTTTTCGTTTAACTTTTCAACATTAAATTTTAAATTCTTAAAATCAAAAGTTTTACTTTCAACCTTATTTCCATTTTTATCAGTTAATATTTGATTATTTTTTGGTTTATCTTTATTTTCATCACCTATTTTCGGTTTATCTTTATTTTCATCGCCTGTTTTTGGTTTATCTTTATTTTTATCGCCTATTTTTTGAATATCTTTATTTGTTATATAATCTCCACCTGGCTTATAACATCCAAATCCCCAAAAATCCACATAGTATCCATCTATCCAAGTATTTCTTTGAAGCTTTCCTTCTTCATTAAAATACATACATTGCCAAGGTGTTGCGTCCCATCCTGTTGTCATAAGATTTGTTTCAGGATCAAAGTGATAGACATCACCATTTATTAAATTTAATCCTATAGCATATTCTCCATTTTTCTTTTTAAATTTTTTCCCACCACTAACAGTTTCAAAATTTCCTTTCTCATATTCCATATCAATAATTACTTTTTCTGAATCTGGTAATCTAAACCCCATTTTCCAAATATACACTCCCCATCCTTGAGGAGATAACCTATTACCTTTACTGTCATATAGTTTAAATTTTGGCATATGTGCAACTAAAGCTCTGACTTCACTACCTACAGGATATTTTTCTCCCGGTTTGTATTGATGTTTTTTTCCGTCATAATACACCTCAATACCTTCTATAAATTTTTTTGCTCTTTCAGTAACTTCAATAGTAACTTTTCCCTTTTCCTCTGCAAATGACGTTTTTGCATTGTCTTTTACAATTCCAACACTTGACAAAGTAAGTGCAAATAGAATCATATTTAATAGAAATTTCTTTTTCATTTCTTCCTCCTTTATAAATAATAGTTTACGCATACTATTATATATATATATATTGTCAAGTGTTTTTATATATATTTTCAAATATTTTTCAAAGTTAAATAAAAAATGAAGGGTTTCCCCTTCATTTACAATTTTCTATTTACCTATTTTTTCTTCTCTTCCATAGTAGAAAAGATATTGCTGTGCAAGACCTGCATTTTCTTTAAAAATTTCATTTGCATAAGATGAAATTTTTTTAACTAGCATCTGTTTATGAATAAAAAGCTCTTCCATAACTCTTTTTATCCAAACGTCAACGGGAAAAACTTCTTTTCTTTTATATGAAAAAAGCATAATACAATCGGCAACTTTATTTCCTACTCCAGAAAATTTTAAAAGTTCTTCTCTTAAAATATCTGTTTCTAAACTTTCAAAACTATTTAAATCAATTTTATCGTTTAAAATCATATTAACCGTATCAAAAATTCTTTTATCTCTAAAGCCGACTTTTGCAAATTCTCTTAAATCTTCAACTGTTGCATTACTAAGCTGTTCAACTGTTGGAAATGAATAATATTTTCTATTTTCATCTTCACAGATAAATTTTCCATATCTCATAGAAATTACTTCAATGGATTTTTTTATTCTTGGAATCATATTATTTGCAGAAATTATAAAACTTATAAGCATTTCAAAATGATTTTGATTTAGTATTCTAATTCCCTTACCATATTCCATTGCATTTACTAAAATTTCATTACTAGATAATGTTTTTCTTATTTCTTTGTAGTTTGTATTCAAATCGAAATAATCTACCCAAATTTCCTTAAATTCTTCTAAATTAGTCCCTTTAAAAACAACTCTATTATCTTCATTTAAAACATTTAAAACTCTACCTAAATGGACAGTAGTAAAACTTCCATCTTTTTCTTCATACCATCTAAAAGCTTGACCACATGTAAAAATCGCTTTAATGTCAAAAAAATCTAAATTTTCACAAATAATAGAATTTCCTTTTTGATAATAATTCATTATTTTTTTACCTTTTTTGGTTTTGCTCTATTTTGTTTAATTATTATAGCAAATTCTTTAGAAGATGTATCATCTAAAGGAATAGTATAAGTTACATCTTTTAAATCTGAGCTTGCAACAACTTCAAAAAATTTATTGTTAATTTGTGTCCACTTTTTTATTTTCTTATACTCTACAAATTTTCCATCAAAACAAAAACCATTTTCTGCTATGTATAACTTATCTGTAGATATAATTGCATATGCAACTCCAATCAAAATATAAACAATACTAAAAATATCTTTAATATTATAAGCATAAGCTATTCCAAATCCAACTAATGCAAGAGATAAAATAAGTAACATTTTTCTACCTCTTAGTTCTATAGTAGAAATTTTTCCTAAAAGATTTTTTCTTGATTTAAACATTGAAAATATTTTTTTTACGATAAATATAAAGATGACACAAAAAATCATCAAAGCAATTTCATTAAATCCCATTTTTTCCTCCATATAAATTAAGTAGAAGAAATCTTCTACTTAATTTATTTTTTATATTTTTTTAATTTTCTTTATTTTCTTCATCTTCTAAAGATGGATTTTTTTCATTTGAATTTTCAAAAGAAGAATCTTTATTTATTTTTTCATCTTTAATTTCAACATCTTTTTCTTCTTTGATATCTTTTTCTTCTTTATTTTCTTCTTTATTTTCTTCTTCTATGCCCATATGTTTTTTATACATATTTTCAAAGTCTTTACCACTTATAGTTTCTTCATCAAGAAGTTTTTTTGCAACCATATGCAAAAATTCTATATGTTCTTGTAAAATACTTTGTGCTTTTTCAAAAGCTTCATCAAGAAGTTTTTTAACTTCATCATCTATAAGTCTTGCAACATCTTCAGAATAGCTTCTACCTTTTCCAAAATCACGTCCAAGGAAAGTTTCTTCTTCTCCCATATCGTAATTTATATGACCAATTTTAGAACTCATTGCATAAGTAGTAACCATATTTCTTGCAAGTTTAGTTGCTCTTTCAATATCATTTGATGCACCAGTTGTAAAATCTTTAAATATTATAACTTCAGATGCCCTTCCTCCAAGCATCATAGCAAGTTTTGATTTCATTGCATTTACAGTCATATATTGTCTATCTTCATCTTGAGTATATGCAGTAAATCCACCAGCTCTTCCACGTGGAACTATTGTTATCATTTGTACTGGATCTGAAAGTGGAACAAACCTTGAAACTATAGCATGTCCTGCTTCATGATAAGCTGTAATTTTTCTATCTCTATCTGTAACTACAGCAGATTTCTTTTCAGGTCCTGCTACAACTTTTATAGAAGCTTCTTCAAAAACTTCCATAGTTATTGTCTTTAAATTTTTTCTTGCCGATAAAAGAGCAGCTTCATTACAAAGATTTTCAAGATCGGCTGGAGTAAATCCTGTTGTATGTTTTGCTATAGTTTTTAAATCAACATCAGAAGAAAGTCTTTTGTTCCTTGTATGAACCATAAGAATTGCTTCTCTTTCTCTAACGTTTGGCATTCCTACATAAATTTGTCTATCAAATCTACCCGGTCTTAAAATAGCTGGGTCTAATATATCTGGTCTATTTGTTGCTGCCATAACGATTATTCCTTCATTAACACCAAATCCATCCATTTCAACAAGTAATTGATTTAATGTTTGTTCTCTTTCATCGTTACCACCGCCAAGTCCTGCTCCTCTTCTTCTACCAACGGCATCAATTTCATCTATAAAAATCATACAAGGTGCATTTTTCTTTGCTTCTTCAAATAAATCTCTTACTCTTGAAGCTCCAACACCTACAAACATTTCAACAAAATCTGAACCACTTATGCTAAAAAATGGAACCTTAGCTTCTCCAGCAACTGCTCTTGAAAGATAAGTCTTACCAGTTCCAGGAGGCCCTACCATCAAAGCACCTTTTGGAATTCTAGCTCCTATATCACTATATTTTTTAGGCGACTTTAAAAAGTCTACAATTTCTTGAAGTTCTTCTTTTTCTTCTTCTAATCCAGCAACATCAGCAAAAGTAATTTCATTTTTCTTATCTTTATGAAGTCTTGCTTTACTTTTACCAAAGTTCATAACTTTTCCGCCACCTTGAGCTTGTCTCATAAATAAAAACCATATAATTCCAAGCCCTATTAAGAACACAAGTGTAGGAAGCAATTCAATATAAAAAGGTTTAGTTGCTTCTGGCTTTCCAACATATTTAATAGTATTATTTTCAACCTTTTTCTTTAAATAATTATCATAAAAATTCATTCTAAATTCTTGTGGTAAATACACTTTGAATTCAGTTTTATCTTTATCGTTTAATTTTCCTTTTAAATAAGCTCCTTGAGTTGTAATTTCAGAAACTTCATTGTTATTTATCTTAGTAACTATTTCTGTAACAGTATACTCTTTCGCAGAAGGTGTAGCCGTCTTTATAACGAAAAAATATATTAGTAAAAAAGCAATCGGTAATAAATATATAAGATATGCTTTAGTTTTCTTATTCACTATATTCCTCCTAAATTTTAAATTTATAAAACACTTTATATTGTATCAAAAAGTAAATTTTTTTTCAATTAATAAATTTTTATAAAACTTCTTCTTTTAAAGAAATTATATATGGTAAATTTCTATACGATTGATTATAGTCAAGTCCAAATCCAACTATAAATTCATTAGGCACTTCAAATCCTACAAAATCGCCTTTTATATCTATTTGACGTCTATCGGGTTTATCTAAAAGTGCAGCGGTCTTAACAGATTTTGCTCCTCTTTCCTTAAAATAATTAAGCAAATATTTAAGAGTCTTACCTGTATCTATTATATCTTCAACTATTAAGACGTTTTTATCTGTAACATCTGATTCTAAATCTTTTACAATTTTTACAACACCACTTACTGATGAACTACCATAAGATGAAATTGCCATAAAATCAACTAAAATTGGTAAATCTATTCTTTTTATAAGAGAGGAGTAAAATAAAATAGAACCTCTTAAAATTCCAACTACAACAAGTTGTGAACTTTCATTTTCATAGTAAGATGTTATTTCATTTGCAAGCTTTAAAATTCTATTTTCAATAGTTTTTTCATCAAAAAGTAACTTTTCTCTATCATTTTTTGAAATAGAACTTAATTTTTTCATACATTCTCCTTTTGAATAACTTCTATTTTTAAAATATTATCTGTTTCATCAACAAGATAAATATTTGCTCTTCTTAGATTACTTACCCAGATAATATTATCATCGATTTCAAAAATAGGTATAATATTTCTTAAATCTCTATTTAATTTTTCATCTATAAATAAGTCTTTAAGCTTTTTTTTGCCAAATTCTAAATTTATAAAATCTTTATTTTTTCTATTTCTAATTTTTAAATATTTTAAAAATCTTTCATTTATAAAAAATGAATTTTTATTTTTCTTTTCTCTATTAAACTCATCTATATTTGAATTCTTTATAATTATATCAAAAATATTTACAGAATACAAAGTTTTTTTTAAATTTTTAATAACATAATCTTTATTCTCTACATTTTCATATTTACAATAGAAAATAACTAATTTACCATATTCATTTTTAAAAATTACATTTTTAATTTTTACATATTTACCTGTTTTTGAAAAAATCAACTTATCTATTTCTTCTATTAGTAAAAAACTTATGCCATCAGGATTTTTACTTATTTTTTCAAAAAAATTTCTATAAAGAATATATCTAAAAGATTTAGATTCATTTTTTAATTTATTTATATCTATAAAAATTTTATTATCTTTTTTTGTCCATAAATTTTCTTTTTTTGAAAAAATATATTCTTTTGAAATATTATCATAATCACAAGCTATAGTTGATAATTTACATAAAGCATCAACAACATTAGGATTAAAATCTTTTTTTAATTTTGGTATAAGGTTAAGTCTTATATTATTTCTTTTATATACATCTAAAAAATTAGTATTATCTTGAACAAATTTTAAATTATTTTCTAAAACGTAATTTTTTATCTGTGCTTTAGAAAAATCTAAAAGAGGTCTTATTATATTATTTCTTTTTTTTGTTATGCCTATAAGTCCGTTTATTCCCGTTCCTCTTAATATTCTCATAATTACAGTTTCTGCTAAGTCATCTTTATTGTGGGCGGTAGCTAAAAAGTCGATATTCTCACTTTCTATAACTTCATAAAAAAACTTATATCTTAAAATTCTTGCACCTTCTTCTGTTGAAAATTTATTTTCATAAGAAAATTTTTCAACATCTTCTTTTTTAGAAAAAAATTTAAGATTATATTTTATAGATAAATTTTTTACAAAATTTTCATCAAAATCAGCTTCTTTTCTTAAACTGTGATTAAAATGACAAACAAAAAGATTTAAATCAAACATATCTTTATATTTAGAAAATAAATCTAGCATTGTTACAGAATCTTCTCCTCCAGAAACTGCAAGTAAAATTGATGTGTTTTTTTTAAAATTAAATTGTTTTAAATTTTCTAAAAATTTTTTTTCCATATTTTCTCCTACATATAAAGTAAAAAACCGAGCTTTAAAGCTCGGTCAATAGCTAACAAAACTAAAAATGTTTAAAAATCAATCTTTATATTTTACAACTACTTCATTTTTATCTACCATTTTTAATTTTTCTCTTGCAACCCTCTTTATAAAATCTTCATTATCTACATCTTTAAGATCTGATTTTATAGTTTCTATTTCTTTATTTAATTTATGTTTATTTTCTTCTAATGTTTCAATTTGTAAACTTAATCTATGTCTTTCTCTTACTTGATAAACTATAGTCTTTATAAAAATTATAAAAGAAAATATAATAATAAAAATATAAAATTTAGAAACATATCTTTTAGAATTACTATTTTTTATCAAGCCATCACCCCATTTACAATATATATTATAAATAAGTATATAACAAATTTAAAAAATTTTCAATACTTATTACAAATTTTCATACATTTTAAGGGAATCTTCCTTTTTTTGACTATCTTTAATATCTAAAACTTTAATTTTCATATTTGAATTACCAAATTTTATTTCTATTATATCACCAACACAAACTTCATCAGATGCTTTCATAACTTTTCCATTTTTAAAAACTCTTTCTTTATCACAAGCTTCTTTAGCTACTGTTCTTCTTTTTATAATTCTTGAATTTTTTAAAAATTTATCTATTCTCATTAAATATCATACTCCAATACAGAATCTATGCTATATTTTGAGTTTTTTTCTCTTCCTTTAAGAGAAACAAGTTCCATTAAAAATTGCATTGAAACAACATTTGCACCTTGTGATTCAACAAGATTTGCACAAGCATTTATAGTACCACCAGTAGCAAGAAGATCATCAACAATGGCAACTCTATCTCCCTTTTTTAAAGCACCTTTTGAAATTTCTAAAACATCTTTACCATATTCAAGTGAATATTCAAATTTTACAACTTCACCAGGTAACTTTCCAGGCTTTCTTATAGGAATAAATCCCTTTCCCATAGCAAAAGCAACAGCAGAACCAAAAACAAACCCTCTTGCTTCAGGGCCTACAATGTAATCTATATTTTTATCTTCTAAATTTTTTTTCATAATTTCAACAGCTTCTTTAAAAGCCTCTCCATCACTAATTAATGTTGTTATATCTTTAAAAGATATTCCTTCTTTTGGAAATCCTTCTATAACTCTAACTTTAGATTTTAAGTCCATATTAATAATCCTCCTATAAACTAACTTGAATACTTATTATATATTATTTATAATTTTTTTTCAAATTTTTTTATTATTTCATTATTAAATGTAAAAACTAGAAATTTAAAAATTTCTAGTCATTATATTTAAGTAAATCTTCTTGCATTCTTAAAAGACCGAGACGACCTAAATGTGTTGCATCTTTAAAAAAGTATTTTTCATATGAATTTTTACTATAATCAATTAAATTTGCACCATTTTCTTTTGCTATTTTCTTAATTCTTTTATAATAATCATTTATTTCATCATGTGAAACACCTATATAATCAGCCCAATATCCTTGAAGTGGTTGTAAAATTAAATTAACTTTTATACCAAGTTCTTTTGCAACATCTAAAAACAGTTGTAAATCTCCATACTCTGTACTATTTTTATATGTTGTTTTTGTAGCTGAATTTTTAAATTTTTTTAAATCATCTCCAACAACTCTTGTATACCATTCATTATTAAGATAAAAACTGTTATTTGTAGATTCTTCTTTAGATTTTTCTATTGCCTTTTTTTCAAGTTCATCCCAATTTGAAATTCCTTTGAAAGTTTTTTCGTTTACACTTTTATCTGTATATGTGTTTTTTAAAAAATTCATAGAAATATTTCTATACTTTTTTAAATAAAATTCATTTATAACCTTATCGAAAGTATTGTTTCTTTTTAATCTTTCTATATGATTTGTTATAACTTCATTTCCTTTTGAAAGCTATAAAATTCTGTCATACACTTTATCTTTAAGTTGTTTTGAAATTCTATCATTTTTATAAAAATGATTTATATGATCCATTGAAAATCTATATAAAAAAGCTTCTGGTTTTATTCCACCATCTTCAAACCATTGCATTGAAACAATTAAATTTACAGTTTTATTTTTTATATCATTTCCAACAGAACCAAGTGCAATTGCATGAAATAAACTTTGAAAATACCCTTCTCCAACTTGCATTATATTTTTATCTTTATAGTCTAAAAGTTGTTTTGGATGTTCTTCAAAATCATTATTTACAATAAGTTCTGATGAACCCATAAGTAAAATTGTATCTTTAGTTAAGCTTTTAGCTATTGCATCGTATGACATATATTTTTTAAACTCTATTCCATATCTTATAGAATTATTCTTTACAGAGGAAACGTCAAATCCATCTTCAACTTTTTTATTGTAAATAGGTAAAAAACAAGCAAATATCAAAGAAGATATAATAAGTGCTATTATCAACTGTTTTATTGTTTTCATTTTATCCCCTTAAAAATTACTATAAATAAATTCTTTCACTTTATTAAAATCATAAAGAAATGAAAAAATTATAATACTACTAATCATAAAAGTAAACCATAAAACTTTTATGATACTTTTTAATTTTTCATTTTTCATTAAAATAATCTCCTAATCACTATTTTCAAAACCTCAGTAAATTTTCCTGAGAAAATAAAGAAACCAAACATAACTATATTAAATGTTATAAATATAGATACATATTTGAATATTTTTTCTCTTTTATGTTTTTTATAAAATTTTGTCTTTTGAATACATTCTGTGATTGCAAGAAATATTCCATGATACAAACCATAAATCAAATAACTAAAAGATAGTCCATGCCATATTCCCATAAGTAACATATCAACTATATATGCACTCATAGCTATTGTTAATTGTGATTTAAAAGTTTTATTTTTAAACATTTTAAAAACTAATCTATTAAAAACAAAATCACGAAACCAATGTGATAAACTTATATGCCATCTATTCCAAAAGTCTTTTAAATCTTTTGCCAAAAATGGTTTATTAAAATTCATAGGTGTATCTATTCCAAAAACTTTACTTGCTCCAACAGCCATTAAACTATAGCCTGCAAAATCAAAAAACAAATAAAATCCATATAGATACATATATAAAATCAAATGAACTACAGCATGATCTTTAGAAAATATATCCATTTTATCAAATATTAATTGTGAAAGAACAATTTTATAAAAAAGACCTGTTAGGATATATTCTAATCCTTGTCCTAACTTTTCTAAATACTCATTTTTTGAAATCTTACTTTTTAAATCTTTTAAAAATCTATCACTTCTATCGATTGGTCCAGATGAAATAGTTGGAAAAAATATCATAAATAAGAAATATTCAAAAAATTTTACCTCTTTTATAATGCCATCATTTATTTCTATAAGCATTTGAATTACTTTAAATGTTATATAAGAAATTCCTAAAAATCCCCACTTTGTGTGTGAAACAAAAGGTAATATTCTACTTACTATCAAAGGCAATAATCCTAAAAAAACAAAATAAGCTAAATGTATATGCTTTTTTGATTTCAATTTTAAAAATATATCTATAACAAAAAATTCATAAAATATAAATAAAATTAAATATATAAAAGTAATTTTTGAATAAATCAAAAATGCAAATACTAAAGAAAAAAGTATTAAAACATATTTTTTTATATATTCTCTACAGCCATTTACTCCTAAAATTATTCCTATAATAGAAAAAAATGTAAAAATAATGAAAAAATTAATTCCGCTAAAAAAACTCATGTTACTTCCTGTTTTTTATAAAATCAATAATTTTTCTTGGTGTATTTACAACTTCTTTATCCATTTCCATAATTCCAATAGAAATGTTTAATTGTTCTTCTATTTCAACAATAAATTTAACCATACTTAAAGAATCCATCATTCCCTCTTCAAATATATCTACATCTAACTTATCTTTTAAGTCTTCTTCGCAAATATCTTCTAAAATTTCTAAAATTTTTTCTTCCATATTTTCCTCCTCATTACACCTTTAAACTTTTCTTTAATATTTTTACATATTTAACTTAAATAGACTTTAAAAATATTCTTCTAACCAAATAATTTTAGTACATTTAAATAAATTTGTCAACACATAATCATTTTTTACTAAAAGTATACATTGTTTTCTTTTTGATAACTTAAGTTTTGGTAAACAATACGTGAATTTAAATTTTATTTTTGATAATTTCTTTAAAGCAAATTTAATTATACGATTGTTTTCTTTTTGATAACTTTAATTTTGGTAAATAATGATTAAATTAAATTCTATTTTTGATATTTTTTAATAAAGATTTAATTAAAAAAATAGAAAGAAAACTTTTAATTATTTTCTTTCTATTTTTCATTACTTAATTTTTATTGTTTTTAGTAAAATTTATTTTTTATCTTTTTGTAAATAGCATCTTCTGTAAAGCCAAATTTTTCAAAAAGAAATTTTGCTGGTGCAGATGCTCCAAAAGTATCAATTCCTATCGAAATTCCATCAAGTCCTACATATTTTCCCCATCCAAAAGTAGAAAGTGCTTCAACGCTTACTCTTTTTCTTATATTATTTGGTAATACTTTTTCTTTGTATTGTGTACTTTGTTTTTCAAAAATATCCATACAAGGCATTGATACAAGTCTTACATTTATACCTTCGTTAAATAACTTTTCACATACATTATAACAAAGTGAAACTTCAGAACCTGACGCTATTATTATAAGTTCTATGTTATTTCCAAAATCTTTAAGGATATATCCACCTTTTAAACTTTCAGATGAAGTTTCTTTTAAATTTTTTAATTTTTGTCTTGTAAGTGCAATGCAAGTTGGTGTGTTTTTATTTTTTAAGGCACTAATATATGAATATGCTGTTTCTGTTGCATCACATGGTCTAAACATTGAAACATTAGGAGTTGATCTAAACATTGCTAAATGTTCTATAGGTTCATGAGTTGGTCCATCTTCTCCAACTCCTATGCTATCATGAGTTAATATATATATAACTCTTTTTTTCATAAGTGCACTAAGTCTTACAGCAGGTTTTAGATAATCGCTAAAAACAAAGAAAGTTGCACAATAAGCTAAAAGTCCACCATGAAGAGAAATACCGTTACAAATTGCGGCCATTGCATGTTCTCTTACGCCAAAATGAATGTTTTTACCAATTCTATTTTTACAAGAGTAATAGTCAAATTCTTCCATTACAGATTTATTTGAAGGTCCAAGATCTGCAGAACCACCAAATAATTGAAAAATTCTTTTTGATAATCTATTTAAAACTATTCCACTTGCTTGACGTGTTGCCATATCTTTATCAAATTTAAAAATATCTTCATCTGTAAATATCTTTTCATCAATTTCATCATTTATACATTTAATAAAAAGATTATATTTTTGTGGATATTTATTTTTATAATTTTCTAGTTTTTCCTTCCATGAAATAAAAGCTTTATTTTTTTTATTAACTTTATTTTTCATATAATCTTTAACTTCATCTGGAACAAAAAACGAATCTGTATATTTCCAGCCTATATTTTTCTTAAAAATAGGAATATTTTCCTCTCCTAAAGGCTCTCCATGTGCTTTTGCAGATCCTTCTTTTGTAGAACCAAAACCAATTTTAGTTTTAATTTCAATTAAAGATGGTTTATCTGTTTTTTTAGCAGATTCTATAGCTTGTTTTATTTTTTCTATATCATTTCCATCATCAACATAAAAAGTATCCCAACCTAAAGCTTTATATCTCATAATTACATTTTCGCTAAAAGCACTAGAAGTATCTCCTTCTATTGTTATATTATTACTATCATAAAGAACGATTAACTTTCCAAGCTTTAACGTTCCAGCAAGAGATGATGCTTCATTACTTATACCTTCCATCAAACAACCATCACCAACAATAGCATATGTATAGTGATCAATTATTTTTTCATCATCAGTATTAAACATAGCTGATAAATGACTTTCAGCCATAGCCATTCCAACTGCCATAGAAATTCCTTGACCTAACGGACCAGTTGTAGCATCTACTCCTTTTGTATGTCCATATTCAGGATGACCTGGAGTTAAACTATCGAGTTGTCTAAAATTTTTTAAATCATCAATACTAACTCCGTAATCAAATAAATGTAACAAAGAATAAAGTAACATAGAACCATGACCTGCAGATAAAACAAATCTATCTCTATCAAACCAGTTAGGTTCTTTAGGAGAAATTTTTAAAAAATCATCAAATAAAACAAAAGCCATTGGAGAAGCTCCAAGTGGAAGACCAGGGTGTCCTGAATTTGCTTTTTGAATCGCATCTGCACTAAGAGTTCTAATAGTGTTAATACATAAAGTCTTAATATCCATATAAATATCCTCTCATTTCTTTTTTATCATATTTATTATATCAACAATACAAATAAATGTAAACAAAAAAATAAAATGATTTTTTAATAAGCTTTTTTATATGATATATTAAATTATTATTTTTTTATTTAAAAATGCTAATAAAAAAATTTCAAATGATATACAAATTATATATTTACACTTAAGTTTAATTAAATAAAAAATAGAATTTAAAAAAATTAAAATTAATAATATTTAAAAAATTCTAATAAATTTTAGATTAAAAATAAGTAAGAAATATTAAAAAAAATTAAAAATTTATAAAAAAAAGCATAGATAAAACGTAAAGTTTATCTATGCTTTTAGTAAATGAAAAATCGTCTACTTTTTGTTTTTTTAAACTGCTGCTACTGCTTCGATTTCTATTAAAGCATCTTTTGGTAATTTTGCAACTTGTACTAAAGCTCTTGCTGGTTTATGTTCTCCAAAAAATTCAGCATAAACACCATTAATTTGTTCAAAATCATTCATATCTTTAACAAATACATTAACTTTAACAATGCTTTCTAACTTTCCGCCACCTGCTTTAATGATTTCTAAAACATTTGTAAGACTTGCAAGTGTTGCTTTTTTTATTTCAGTTTGAAGTTGTCCATCTGTAATTGGTAATTGACCTGAAACAAAAATTAAGTTTCCTACTTTACCTGCTTGTGAATAAGGTCCAATTGCTGCAGGAGCCTTATCAGTTTTTAAAAATTCTACTGCCATTTTACTACCTCCTAAAATTAACTCCACAATCTTTCAAGATTGTAGTAGTTTCTATAATCTTTCGTCATAATATGGACTATTATATCACCAAGATCACATAAAATCCAATTTCCTTCTTTATAACCTTCTATATTTATATAATCCATATTATTTTCTTTTAATTGTGATATAAGTTCATCACAAATCGCTTGATTATGATTAATAACAGAACCTGTTGCGATAACAAAATACTCTGCTATTGATGATTTTTTCTTTAAATCTATAGAAACAACATCTCTAGCTATTTTATCATCTAAAGTTTTTAAAACAAGATCTATTTTATTCAAAAAATCACCTCATACTTTCTAAATATTTTTTTGCTTTTATTGATAAGCTGTGTACTTTTTGACCTTTACTTTGTAAATATTTAAAGTTTGAATCTAAAAATTCTATTATTGCAAGATCAATATCTTTAACAACAATTTTTCTTAAATGATTAACTTCTGGATAATCTCTTTTAGGTTCTATTTTATCTGAAATAAAAAGTATTTTTTCTAAAAGAGTCATATTTTCTTTTGCTGTTGTGTGAAATCTAATAGCAGAAAAAATCTCATCATCTAAAACACCATATATTTTTTTAGAAACAACTGCACCTATCAAAGAATGCCACAAAAATTTATTATCCTTTTCCTCTTTATCAAATATTATATCAGAACTTATTTTTTTATTCAATAAATAATATTGTTCATTATTTTTAGCACAATCATGTAATAGTCCACAAATATATGCTTTATTTTCATCTACACCATAAATTTTTGCTAAAAATTTACAATAATCTGCAACTCTTAGACAGTGATAATATCTACTTTCTTTAAGTTTTTTCTTTAAATCTTCTTTTATTTTAGAAATATCAAAAAAATTTAAATCGTCATATATATAATTATATACCTCTTTTGGAACTAGATATTTTATTGATAACTTATTTTTTATTCTATATCGTATATCTGTTGAAGAGATAGAAATTTTTTTATTTTCAACAAAGCTAATATTATATTTTTCAATTAAGTCTTTATTTTTTTTGATAATATAGTTTAAAGTATGATTTCTACAAAAAACTATTATTTTACAAATTTGTAAAAATTTCTCATAATTGTACCATGAACGAATATCTAAAAATTCATCATCACCCATAATAAAATACACATCTTCATTTTTAAAATTTTCATTCACTGTATTATATGAATAATGAATTTTATTTTTATCATTTTCAAGATTAGAAATTTCAAAATATTTTTCGTTAGAAATTGCAAGATTCAACATCTTTACTCTATCTTCATAAGAAAAAATTTCAAGCTTCTTATGTGGTGGATTAGCATTTGGTAAAAAAATAATTTTATCAAGGCAAAATTTATCTAAACAATCTTGAGCAATTTGAAGATGAGCATTATGTACAGGACTAAAGCTTCCTCCTAAAATACCAATTTTTTCCATTATACTGGTAACTCTATTCTATTTTCTTTTTTTCTTTTTTGTCTATAAATAACAAATTTATTACCTATATGAGATACAAATTCTGCTCTTGATTTTCTAAGAACAAAATCTATAATTTCATCATGATCATCTAAATTATTGTTTAAAATTTTTATCTTTACAATTTCTCTTTTTTCTAAAGCTAAATCTAATTGCCTAATAGTTTCATCATTAACTCCAAATTTTCCTATATTCATAATAGGTTCTATAGAGTGTGAAATAGACTTTAAAAATGCTCTTTGCTTTGCATTTATCATATATTCTCCTTACTCAAAAAATTCAAATTCCATTTCTCCAATTACTATTGTTTGTCCTTCTTTAACGCCTTTTTCTTTAAGCTCGTTTATTACACCCTTATCTAAAAGAACTTTTTGAAAATATTTAAGCGAATCATAATCTTGAAAATTAGTTATATAAACTAAGTAATCAATAAGTGGACCTTCAACGTAAAATGTTCCATCTTCCATATAAATTTCATATGCATCTTTTTCGATTTCTTCTACATATTCAAATTTTTCATCGAATGTATCATAATCTATTTTTATTTTTGAAAGTTCATCGTAAATTTTATATTTCAATTCTTTAATACCCATTTTTGTAACGGCTGATAGTTCTAAAACGGTTTTATCTTTAAAATATTCTTTTGCTTTTTTTATATTTTCATCTGAAGATAGTAAATCTATTTTATTTAAAACAATTATTTCTTTTTTGCTTTTTAAATTTTCATTATATAATTTAAGTTCTTTATAAATTGTTTCATAATCTGAAATAGCATCTCTTCCTTCAATACCAGAAACATCTAAAACGTGTACAAGAAGTCTTGTCCTTTCAACATGCTTTAAAAATTCAAATCCAAGTCCAACTCCACTACTTGCTCCTTCAATTAGCCCTGGTATATCAGCAATAACAAATGATTTATTTTCTTCAACTCTACATACTCCAAGGTTTGGTTCTAAAGTTGTGAAATGATAATTTGCAATCTTAGGTTTTGCATCACTTAAAATAGAAAGTAATGATGATTTTCCAACATTTGGAAGTCCAACAAGTCCTACATCTGCAATAAGTTTTAATTCTAGATTTATAACTCTTTGTTCTCCTTTTGTTCCAGGCTGTGCAAAACGGGGAGCTTGTCTTGTGCTAGTTGCAAAACGTGCATTTCCCTTTCCACCCTTTCCACCTTTTGCTATGATAAATTTATCATCTTTTTCTTTAAAATCATAAATTACTTTATCTGTTTCATAATCTTTTACTAAAGTCCCAATAGGCACTTTAATGATTAAATCTTCACCTTTTTTTCCATATTGTTTTTTAGTTCTTCCATTTTCTCCATTTTGTGCAAAGTAATGTTTTTTATATCTAAAATCCATAAGTGTTCTTACGCTTTCATCAGAAATAAAAATTATACTTCCACCATCTCCGCCATCTCCACCGTAAGGGCCTCCGTCTGGTTCATACTTTTCTCTTCTAAAAGATACACAACCATCTCCACCTTTACCGGCTTTAAGTTCTATCTTAGCAATATCTATAAACATTTAATCCCTCTTTTATAATAATATATTAAAAAATAAATTAATACTTTAATCTTTTTTATAATTTTTAAAAATTTCTTTATATTCTCTTATTTTATTTTCTTTATCACAAAAAACATCTGAGCCAGAAACAATCAAGTTTGCCCCTGCTTCTATGACGTTTTGTACGTTTGTTGTTTTTATTCCGCCATCAACTTCAAGTATTATGTCTAAATTTCTCTTATCAATTTTTTCTCTAATTTTTAAAATCTTTTCTATAGTTTGTTTAATAAACTTTTGTCCACCAAATCCAGGATTTACACTCATAACAAGTATAACATCAATATCATCAAGAACATAATCTAAAACATCTGGATGTGTAGCAGGATTTATAGAAACTCCAGCTTTCATGTTGCAAGATTTTATATGAGAAATTGTTCTTTGAAGATGTTTACAAGCTTCTACATGAACTGTTAAGATATTAGCACCTGCATCTTTAAAATTTTCTATATATCTATCTGGATCTTCAATCATTAAATGAACATCAAAAATCATATTTGTAAGAGGTCTTAACTTTTTTATAATCATTGGACCAAATGAAATATTTGGAACAAACATACCGTCCATAACATCAAGATGCAAATATTTTACATCTAATTTATTTAAAGTATCTATTTCTTTTTTTAAATTTGTAAAATCAGCTGACAACAATGATGGGGATAACTCTAACATTTAATACCTCCTATTTTTTAGATATTCATCAAGATAAAATAAATAACTTTCATATCTACTTTGAGTTATTTTTTTATTTTCAATTTCTTTTTTTATAAAACAATTTGGCTCATTTACATGCATACAATTTGAAAATTTACATCTATCTGTAAAAGAAAACTCTTTAAAAGCATCTCTAATATCTTCTTTTTTTTCTACAAACATATTAATATCTAAAGATGTAAATCCAGCTGTATCAATTATAAAAGAATTTTCAAATATTTCATAAAAAGTGCTTTTTCTAGTAGTATTTTTTCCTCTTTTATTTTTTTGACTAATAGATGAAGTTTCTATATCATAAAGAGGATTTAAAGATTTTAAAATTGTACTTTTTCCAACTCCTGAAGGCCCTGTTATAACAGAAATCTTATCTTTACAAATATTTTTAAAATTTTCTGTATTATCAATGTATAAGTCATTTAAAATAACTTTATAGCCTAAATTTGTATAAATATTTTTAAAATTTTCCTTTAAATTTTCATCTATTAAATCACATTTATTTAAACAAATAACAAGTGGAATTTTCATAATTTCATAATACATAATGTATCTATCTAAAATTCTATAACTTATATTCGGCTCTTTAAGTGATAGAACAACTATTGCATTATCTATATTAGAAACAGGTGGGCGTAAAATTTGATTTTTTCTTTGAAAAATTTCTGTTATATAAGCAATATTATCATTTGAAATTTCAAAAAAAACATCATCTCCCACCATGGGTTTAATATTTTTTTTTCTAAAATTTCCTTTTGCTTTTGCAATATATATATTTTCATTTGACTTTATATAATATAAATCTTTAGAAATATCAAATATCTTTGCTTTAAACATAAATTAATTCTCTCTACTTGTAACTAATTGGCCATTAATATATATTGAAAAATCATCTTCAGGTTTTGCCTGGATAGATACTATAAGTTTTCCATTTTTAGTTAACATCTTTTTTTCATAAACTCTAGATTCATCTGAATTTAATTTTTTAGTTATAAGTAAAGTATAATTTTTATCTGGTTCATCTATAGTATATTGTTTTATAACACTTGATGCACCATTAGAAGTTGATATACTTACAACATTTTCTTGATCTCCTCTAACCTTAGGCCCTAAACTTACGATAATATCAACATTATTTTCAGGATCTATCTTAGTACCTTTACCATAAGATTGAAATATAACAGTACCTTCTTTACTTTCATCATTTTTAGTTTCTACTTTTCCAATATTAAGACCACTATCTGTTAAAAGTCTTACTGCCTCTTCTTTTGATTTTCCAATTAAATCAGGAACTGCAATTTTTTTATCCTTTTTACCTTTACTTACTACAACATCTATCTTACTATCAACGTCTACTTCAGTTCCGGCTTGTACACTTTGACTTATAATCTTATTTTCTTCTATTTTATCATCATATTCTTTTTCTATATTTCTTATAGATAATTTATTTTTACTTAAAAGCTCTTCTGCCTTTTTAATATCAAGATTTGTTAAATCTGGAACTATTGTTTTATTTTTACCAAGACTTATAGTAAGCTCAACATTTGTACCCTCTTTAGCTTTTTCATTTGCATTTGGTTTTTGTTTAATAACCTTTCCTGGTTCAACATTATCATCATTAATTGTTTGAACTACTAATCCATTTAATTTTTTGCTTTTTAAAAGCTTAATAGCTTCATCTTTGTCTAGACCAACAACAGCTGGAACAGAAACAACATTTTTTGCCTTATTAGCTATAGCAAGTCTATATATTAAAAATACAGAAGTAATTAAAACTAAGGCTAAAATAATATAAGTTATAGTATAATCAAAAATTCCTTTTTTACCCTTTTTTAATATATCTCTATTTTTATTATTGTTTTTAAGTTTTGATCTATTTAATTCTTTAGAGTTAGATGTCGAATAAACAGATTCTTTATAGTGCATTCTATCGAGATTATCATTTTTTATTAAACTTACTACCTCTTTTTTATCTAAGGCATCAATCAATTCACTTGCACTTTTAAATCTATTTTCAGGATCTTTTTGCATACATTTAACAACAATATCATTAAGCCAGCTTTCAAGTCCTGGAACATATGTTTTAGGTTCAACAAGAGGCTCATTAATATGTTGAAGAGCAATTCCAACTGCATTATCTGTATCAAAAGGAACTCTTCCTGTAATCATTTCATACATAACAACACCAAGAGAATAGATATCTGATTTTTCATCTATAAATTTTCCCTTCGCTTGTTCTGGAGAAATATAATGAACTGTTCCTAAAATTGATGATGTATATGTTATAGTCGAACTAGTTGAAATCCTTGCAATTCCAAAATCTGTAACTTTAACATTAAGCTTTTCATCAATAAGAATATTATGCGGTTTAATATCTCTATGTATTATATGATGCTTATGTGCACAATCAAGTGCATTAGCTATTTGTTTAGAAATATTAACAACAGCACTGGATTTAAGTCTACCATTTTCATTAATCAATTGTTTTAAAGTCTTACCATTAATATACTCCATAACAATATAATTATAAGTTTTTCCACCTTCAAAATGTTGACCTACATCGTAAATCTTAACAATATTTTGATTATTTAAATTTGCAACTGACTGTGCTTCAATAACAAACTTTTTAATAAATTCCTTATCTTCAAGATATTGTTCTTTTAAAACTTTAACTGCAACGATTCTTTTAAGGTATATGTCTTTAGCTTTATAAACTATAGCCATACCACCAACGCCAACTTTTTCTAAAATCTCATATCTATTATTTAAAAGAGAACCTATCATTAAATCACCTCTTTATATTTATATATTCCAACTGTAACATTATCTTTAGCTGTCTTTTTCTTTACAGTTTCTATTATAAACTTAACTAATTTTTCACTATCTATATCTAAATCTAATATATTTGAAATTTCAATATCACTTAACTCGTTTGTAAGACCATCAGAGCAAACAACAAGTATATCGCCATCTGAAAGCTTTATCTTTCCTGTATCAACTTCAACTACCTGTTCAACACCAATTGCTCTTAATATAGAATTTTTTTGCTCGAAATTATCTGCTTCATCTTTTGTAATAGCACCGTTTGAATAAAGATATTCAACTAAAGAATGATCTTTTGTTATTTGTTTTAGATTAGATTTATCTTTTAAATAAATTCTACTATCTCCAACATGTGCAAAATACAACATATCTTTAACTACAAGCAAAGTTTCTAAAGTCGTTCCCATTTTTTCTATATCAGGTGCATTTTTAGATAACTTTTTCAAATTAGCATCATATATAAACTCATTAGACTTACAAAAAGCATCTACCAACAATCTGTTAAAATCTGTATAAAATTTATAATTTGATTTTATAAAATTCATAACAAAATCTACAGCCATTTTTGATGCTATTTCACCATCTTCGTGTCCTCCCATACCATCTGCTAAAATTAAAATATTTAATTTTTCATACTTTTCAAATAAAAAACTATCTTCATTATTTTTTCTAACATTTCCTTTATCAGAATCCATATAAAAAGACATAAAGTACCTCCTTAAAGATTTCTTATAAAAAAACTTTAACAGATTTATTATATCATAAACAAAAACAAAAATCATCTTTTTAAAAAATTTTTTATATTCTTATTTGTATATTTGTAAAATATGTAAAAGTAACGCTACAAAAAATTTTATATCAATAATGTTATAAGAAAAAATAAAGATAACACATTTACAAAATATTTTTTAATAAAAAAATATCAGAAATGAATAATCACCTCTGATATTAAATATTTTTATAATTATCTTTAAAAATTCTATTGAAATTCTTTTTTTAAATATTCTAAAAACGCATCTATATTTTTAAAATCTTTATACACCGTAGCAAATCTAATAAATGAAACTTCATCTAGTTTTTTTAAATGTTTTAAAACTAGATTTCCTATTTCTGTTGATGAAATTTCATTTTTATAGTTTTGTCTTATTTCCATTTCAATTAAGTTTATAACATTATCTATTTCTTCTTTTGTAATTTCTCTTTTTTCACAACATTTAAAAATTCCTGCATAAACTTTATTTTTAGAAAAAATTTGCTTACTACCATTTTTTTTAAGAACAAAAATTTCAAATTCTGGCATTCTTTCATAAGTGGTAAATTTATATCCACAAGATTCACACATTCTTCTTCTTTTTATTGTAGTTTTATCATTAGAATTTCTAGAATCTAAAACTTTAGTATACTCATTTTTACAATTTGGACATTTCATTATCTTAAAAAGCTTGGTATATCTAAATCAAATCCGTCATCTTTAGAATCTTTTTTATCTTTTTTTTCAAAGCTTTTTGGTTTTTGAGAATTTCCTGAAACAAGTGGATCAAAACCAGTTGCGATAACTGTAATCTTTATGTCATCTCCTAAAGATTCATCAATTCCAGAACCAAAAATTACATTTGCATCAGAGTCAATAGCTTCTCTTATCAATTCTGCTGCTTCATTTGTTTCAAATAAACCTACATTTGCAGCTGTTACATTTAATAAAACAGCTTTTGCTCCGTCTATTGAAGTTTCAAGAAGTGGACTGTTTATAGCCATTTTTGCAGCATCAACAGCTCTATTTTCTCCACTAGCACGTCCTATACCCATATGTGCAATTCCTTGATTTTGCATTACTGATTTAACATCGGCAAAATCAAGATTTATTATATTAGGAACAGCGATTAAATCAGAAATACCTTGAATACCATTCATAAGTACTTCATCTGCCATAGCAAATGCTTCAAGCATTGTTGTTCTTTTTTCAGAAATTTGAATTAATCTATCATTTGGAATAATAATTAATGTATCAACTTTTTCTTTTAAAGCTTTTATTCCTTGTTCAGCTTGAATAGTTCTTTTTCTACCTTCAAATGTAAAAGGCTTAGTTACAACTCCAACTGTTAAAATTCCCATTTCTTTTGCAATACCTGCAACAACTGGGGCAGCTCCTGTACCAGTACCGCCACCCATTCCAGCTGTTATAAATACCATATCTGTACTTTCAAGTGCTTTTTTTATTTCATCTTGACTTTCTTCTGCAGCTTTTTCTCCAACAGCTGGGTTAGCTCCAGCTCCAAGTCCTCTTGTTAATTTTTCTCCTATTTGAATCTTTGTTTCTATATCAATAGCGTTTAAAATTTGTTTGTCGGTATTAATTGCTACAAAATCTACACCCTTAAGTCCAGATTGTTTCATTCTTGAAATGGCGTTATTACCACCACCACCAATACCAAAAACTTTAATTTTAGCTAAATCATTTCCATATACTTCCATTTCGAATGCCATAAGTATTATCCTCCTATTATTTTCAATTTCAAATTAATTTATACACTTTAATTATACTAAATTTTAAAATAAATTTCTATATATTTTTTATTATTTTTTAACAATTATAGGATTTTTTCCAACGTTTAAAATAATTTCTGATGCTTTTATACCATCAGTTTGAATTTTTTTAATTAATACATCTAAAATTTTTAATTTTTTAGAATAGTCTTGTAAATCTCCAAATGTAACTTTTATAGAATTTTTTAATTGAAAAGTTATTTCATTTTCATTACTAAAATCTATTGCTGAAACATTATTGTAATAAGATTTTGTAAGTAATTCTAAAATTAAATTTACTTTTTTATCATCTTTTGAAAAAGCATCTCCAACTTTAAAATTATTTTCTTTTAATCCTTTAAGCTGAATTCCTGTTAATTCATTGCTATCAGCAGAGGTACTTTTTACTTTTCCAAAATTATCAATAGTTATTATACCTCCACTTGTATTAACATAAGAACTTATATAATTTTCTTTTACTTGTATTTCAATTATATTTGGATAATCTTTAATTACATTAACACTTTCTATAGTTGGAATTTCTTTTAAATTCTTCTTTATTTTTCCACTTCTTGAAAGAAATATATTATCTCCAATTTTAACTCCAGATTTTGCAGAAATTATTTCTTTTTCATTTATAACATTTCCTGTTATCTTTATATAATCGATTTTAAAAAGGTCATGAGTAAGTCCAAAATATACTGACATAATTAAAAGTGCAAGTATAGCTAAAGATATAAATTTTAAAAATGATTTAAATCTACTTTTTACTTTCTTTTTCTTACCTTTTTTATCTGTATAATATTTATCATCATCTTCTAGTTCATCTGTTTTATAGTAATCTGATTTTTGATTTACATTTACATAACCATTTGTTTTAAAATTATTTTCATCATTTATTTTATCATGTGGTTTTGTAAATTCATCATCATCTATACTTCCAAAATCATCATCGTCATCACTATCTTTAAAAACCGAAGATAAAGTATCATCTTTATTTAATTTAGAATTTATAGTATTTATTATTCCAGTTGTTTGTAAAGAATCCTCTTTAGATTTTTCATCATTTTCAAAAAGTGATTTATAATTATTTGTCTGTTCTTCATTTTGATTTGCCATTTTTGAAAAATCAAATTCATTAAAGATAGAATCTTGATGTAAATTGCTTTTATCATCTAGTTTTTCATCATTTTTATCATCACTTTTTTTATCATCTTTTAAACTAGAATTATCTAAAGAACCAAAGTCATCATCGTCATCATCGTCATCATCGTCATCATTGTCATCATCTAAAGAATTATAATCATTTTGTACTTTATTATCTTCATTTTTAGTTTTTAAATTTTCATCAGCATTATCTAAATTTTCTTTATCCGGTGTAAAACTGTTGTCTTTTTGTATTTGTTCTTTTTCATTTTCTTCTTTTTGATGTTCTTTTTTTAATTTGTCATAATCTACACTTTTAACATTTTCAAAAAATTCTTCATCTACAGAATCAACATCTGACTTTATTTTATCATATTCATAAAAATCATCTATTTGACTTGTAGTTTTTTCTTTATTTTTCTTTAAAAAAACCTTAGATTTTTTTCTTTCGTTATCAGACATTTTTTACCTCCTTTAAGAAAATTTTTCATAGAATATTGAAACAAAGTTTTCAGCCGATTTAGGCGTAGCAAATTTTTTAGAATTTTCGCTCATTAATTTCAATTTTTCACTATCAAAAATTATATTTTCTATTTCTTTAAATAATACTTTAGAATTTAAATCTCTTTCCAAAATTAATTTTGAAGCTCCTATATTTTCATAAGCTCTTGCATTAAACTCTTGATGATTTTCTGTTGTATATGCCTTTGGAATTAATATACTAGCTTTTCCAATGTTAGAAATTTCAGAAAGAGTTATAGCTCCAGAACTTGTAACTATTAAATCAGATGCTGCATATGCTTTATCCATTTCAGTAATATAAGGTAATATTTTTATATTTTCAGTTAATTGTATTTTTTCTTTTTCTATTTTCTCTAAAACTTCGTTATAATTTAATTTCCCAGTTACATGTATTAAAGAAATAGACTTGTCTTTTAAAAATTTATCTAGCATACCAATAACAGCGTTATTTACACTTTCGCTTCCGTTACTTCCTCCAAATATTAAAACAACTTTAGAGTTTTCTTTTAATCCAAAAAATTTCAAAGATTCTTCTCTATCTAAATGTTTAAATCTATTTCTTATAGGATTACCTGTTATAACACATTTTTCATTGTTTTTAAAAAATTTTATCGACTCTTTAAAAGTTACTGCCATATCATCAACATATCTTGATAGTATCCTATTTGTAACGCCAGGATAACTATTTTGTTCATGAAAAATTGTATATTTAGAAAGTCTATGTGCTTGATACAATACAGGCCCTGTAACAAATCCACCAGTTCCTATAACGACATCTGGATTAAACTCTTTTATTATCTTTTTAGCCTCACATAATCCTTTTAGTAATACAAAAATAGCTTTAAAAAATTTCTTATTTATTTTTCTTGGTATTCCCATAGCATCTATTGCTTTATAATCTATACCAAGATCTGGAATAAGTTCACTTTCCATACCTTTTTTTGTTCCTATATATAAAATTTTAACATCTTTATCTCTTCTTTTTAATTCTTCAATTATAGATATTGCAGGATATATATGTCCTCCCGTTCCTGCTGCTGATACTATGACTTTCATATTATCTCTCCTTTGAATATCTTACAATACTTAATACAATTGCTACCATAACAGAGGTCATAACTAAAGAAGAACCTCCATAGCTTATAAATGGCAATGTAACTCCTGTAGGTGGAATAATTCCTGTTGAAGTTCCAATATTTACTAACGCTTGAATTCCAATAGAAAAAGTAATTCCCATTATAATCATTTTTCCATAAATATTTTTTACATTATTAGCAATTTTTATTCCAAGCATAGATAAATAAATAAATGCAATAATTAATAAAATTGCTCCTACAAATCCAAATTCTTCAGCAATACTTGCAAAAATAAAATCATTATGTGCTTCAGAAAGAGTATATTTTTGTCTTCCATTTCCAAGTCCAACTCCAAATATAGAACCATTAGTTATTGCAAAAAGCGACTTTATAAGTTGCCATGACTTATCATTTCTATATTTTAACGGATTAAAAAATGCTTCAAGACGACTCATTCTACTGTAACCAGATTTTAAAAGAAAAATTGCTGATACACTTCCTAAAATAATTCCACTAAGCGAAAAAAATGCAGCTTTTTTATCCATACCCGCAACTATGTACATTGCCGTTATTGTTGAAACTATTACAAATGTTGTAGAAAGGTCGGGCTGAATCATAATTGCTAAAACAACTAAAAATACAGTTAATAAGTATTTTAAAAATACATTTTTAAATGTAAATTTATTTTTGTATCTATCAATAAAGTATGCCATAAGCATTATTGAAGAAATTTTCAAAAAATCTGCTGGCATAATGGTAAAATCACCAATTATAGCTATCCATCTTCTTGCATTATTTACATTTCTACCAAGTGGTGAATAAACGAGAAAACACATAATAAATGTTATTATAAATATTTCTTTACTAAATTTTTTAAATTTTAAAATATTTATATGGGAAACAACAAAAATAGCTATTAAAGACAATGCTACAAACTCAATATGTTTTATAAATATCTTTGTTTCAACCCCATAAAGCCTAAAACTATACGGCCAACTTGTACTAAAAACCATAAGACTACCAAAAATAAGTAGTAATAATATAGTTATTAAATACCTTTTAATATACTTATTCATACCTATCTCAATTCATTAACTAATTTTTTAAATAAATCTCCTCTTTGTTCATAACTTTTAAACATATCCCAACTTGCAGATGCTGGTGATAATAAAACATTATCATTAGCTTTTGCAATTTCTAGTGCTTTTTTTATAACATCTATGTAATTATCTACTATAAAATTATTTAAAAATCCATTTTCTTTAGCTACTTGTTCAAATTTATATTTAGTATCTCCAACTAAAATACAAGCTTTAACTTTTCCATTAAAAGATTTAAAAAGTGGATTTAAATCAACGTGTTTATCATATCCTCCAAGAATTAAAATAATAGGTTTATCTACTGCTTCAATTGCTTTTATAGTTGAATCAACATTTGTTCCTTTAGAGTCGTTATAAAATTTTATTTTATTTAACTCTCTAACAAATTCAATTCTATGTTCAACGCCTTTAAAATTTTCACAAGCTTTTTTTATTGTATCTAAACTTATACCATAATTATAACAAATAGCCATAGCAATTAAAACATTTTGAGCATTATGTTTGCCAAGTATTTTTAAATCTTTCATTGAAAATAATTTTTTACCCTTATGATAAAATAAATCATTATTAAAATAAAAATCAGCTTCTTCATTTTCTAAAGAAATTTTTATAATCTTAAATTTATCACTATCAATAGTTTTTAAAATTTCATCATCAATATTTAAAACTAAAGTAGAATTTTCATCCATGTTTTTAAATATTTTAAATTTATCTTTAACATAATTTTCAAAACTTCCATGCCAATCTAAATGATCTGCAGTTATATTTCCAATAGATGCTATTGTTGGTTTAAATTTATCAGTATCATGAAGTTCAAAGCTACTAACTTCTAATATATTTACACTGTCTACATCCGAATTATAAATTTCAAAAAGCATTCCTATGCCAATATTTCCTAAAACTTTATGTTTAATATTTGCTTTATCAAATATTTCTCCAACAAGAGATGTTGTTGTTGTCTTTCCGTTTGTTCCTGTAATAGCTATTATCTTTTTTTCAGGAAACAAAGTATATGCTAACTCTAAATCTGTATATACTGGAATCTTTTTTTCATAAAAATATTTTATTACATCATTAGTAGGTTTTATGCCTGGACTTTTTACAACAAAATCAAAATCATATTCTTTATAATTTTTTATAAAATTATATTTAAAATTTTTAAGTTTTTCAAAAGAATCTAAAAGATCTTCTCTTTTTTTATCATCATAACAATATACAGATGCGTTTAAAGAAGATAAAGCCTTTATGCTTGATATACCAGAACGTCCAAGTCCTAGAACTAAAATTTTTTTATTATCTACTTTCATAATATTCTCCTAACAAAAAATAAAATATAAATACACTGTAATAAAACTAAAAATACAGCTTATAACAGCAAACGCCGTTACAATTTGTGGTTCTTTATATCCTTTTAATTCATAATGATGATGTATAGGACTCATTAAAAATACTCTTTTTTTATTTCTTGTTTTATAGCTTATAACTTGAATTATAACAGATAATGTTTCAATCATATATATAAACCCTATTATCGGTAAATAAAAAGTCATAGAATCTATAATACAAATAGTTGCGATAGCTCCACCTAAAGCCATAGAGCCTGTATCTCCCATAAAAACTCTTGCAGGGTAAGAATTAAACATAACAAACCCCATAAGAGATGCCATAAAAATAAATGAGAATATACTTATTTGTGGATGTTTAAATAAATTTATAACACCAAGAGATAAAAATACAGGAATTGACACAGAAGATGAAAGTCCATCAAGCCCATCAGTTAAATTTGTAGCATTTGAAACGGCTAACATTACAAAAACTAAAATCGGATAAATAAAATATCCAAAATTTATATCTTGTTGTAAAAATGGAATCTTTTGTATCATCAAATTAAGTTTTAAAACTTTTTCAAGATATACTATAAGAACAATGCTTATAAAAAATTGAATTATAAGTTTTTGTTTTTCATTAAGACCAAGAGATCTTTTCATAATTAATTTAAAGAAATCATCTAAAAATCCTATCGATGAAAATCCTATCATTCCTATAAATATAGCAAGTATCTGTTTTGAAAAATTTCTAAAAATTAAATTTGTTATAACTATAGAAAGTACAAAAAATATACCTCCCATAGTTGGAGTTCCGGCCTTTGATAGATGACTTTTAGGCCCATCATCTCTTATATTTTGTCCAAGTTTAAATTTTCTTAAATATGGAATTGAATATTTAGCTATTAAAACTGTTAAAAAAAAGCTAAATAAAAAACTCAAAATCAATACATTTGCTATATTTTTCATTATTTTCTCCTATTATTTATCAAAAGTTAAAACAATCTGTTCATCTTTAGAAATATAACTTCCAACTTGTTTATTACAAGATAAAAACTTTCCTTTTCCTCCAGAAGTTTTACAATTATACCCCATTTTTTCCACTGCTTCCATAGCTTTTTCATAAGACATTTTAGAAAAATCTATAACTATAAGCTTCTCATCTTTATCCTCTGATAAAGTTAACTCTACAGTTGTACCTTCAGTTACATTTTTACCTACAAACTCATTTTGTTCCTTTACTATGCTTTTAGGTGAACTTTCAGAATTTGAAACAGAATATTTTAAAAATTTACTTTCTAAAACATCACAAGCATACTCTAAAGTAAGACCTCTTACATCTGGAACGGAAGTTGTTTTTACAACGACATTATCATCTTGATCACTTGCAATTTGTTTATATGTTACAATATCTTCAATTATTTTTTTTGCAAGAGGAGAAGCTGCTAATGTTCCTGTTGTATTACTTTTAGGTTCGTCAAAAACTATAAGCACACTATATTTAGGGTTTTCTATGGGAAAAGCTGCATATATAGATGCAACAGTCTTATAATCATCATATTTATTATTTATAACTTTAAGAGTTGTACCTGATTTAGCTCCAATTCTTACCTTATCTGATGCAAGTCTTCTAACAATACCCTCTTTTACACCATGTTCCATTACATTTCTCATTTTATCACTTGTTTCTTTTGATATAACTTGATTTTTAATTATTGGTGTGTTTTCTTTTATCTTTATATTTCCATTATCATTTTCTACATTTTTTAAAGTTATTTGTGGCTTTAACACATACCCACCATTTACAACAGCATTTGCAGCTGTTATAACTTGAATTGGTGTAGCTGATATTCCATGACCATAACCCATAGTTGAAAGTTCTGTTATTCCTATATCTTCTACTTTTTGAGGAATTTGTCCTTCAAATTCTCCAGGAAGTTCAATTTCTGTTTTTCTTCCAAAACCAAAACCCTTTATGTATTTAAACATTTTATCTCTTCCAAGATTTCTTGCTATTTGAATAAAAGCAGGGTTACAACTATTGTCCATAGCTTTTGTAAAGTCTTCTCTTCCATGAGGATGTCTCCAATTAAAACATTTTAAAACAACATTTGGAATATCATTTACTATACCATTACAATAAAATATAGAATCTAAAGTATCTGTTCCTTCTTCAAGTGCAGAAGATCCGCTTATAAGTTTAAAAACAGAACCTGGCTCGTATGCATCACTTATAGCAGTATTTCTCCACATAGAAAAAATTTTTTCCATTTTTTCTTTTTCATCAAGCTCATCAAACTCTTTTTTTTCTTCTTCTGTTCTTGGCTTTGTAGGATTATTTAAATCATATTTTGGAAAACTATCCATAGCTAAAATATCACCATTAGTAACATCTGATACTATTATATTCAATTTTATAGGATTTTCTTTTTCAAAATACTCTTTTCCATATTTAGAAATCATCTGTTCAATGGTACTATCTAAAGTTAAATACACATCTTTACCATCAACTGGATTTACAATATCTTGTATAGATTTATTCAAATTTTCTCTTATAATTTTCTTAGCACCTTGAGTTCCAGATAAAGTATCATTAAAATAATTTTCTATTCCTGTTTGACCACCATTTTCATTAGAATGACCTACAACATAAGGTGCAAATTTTCCATCAACATAATTTCTACTTTCTTCTATTTCCATACTTATTACAGAAGAATTTAAAGAAATTATTTCTTTTGCAATTTCAGGATCTACCGATTTTTTTATTTTAAAACTCGTTCCTTTTTCAGCTCTATCAAAAACTTTTTTCTTATCTATATCTAAAGTTGTAAAAATATCATCTAATTTTTCTTCTTGATTTTGTTTATTTTTTTTAGAAAACAATTTAAACTTATCATACTCAATAACAGAAAAATAAAGCTTATTATCTTTTACATTTAATAAGGAAATATCTTTTGATTGTATCTTAAGTTTTTGTTCTTTTGTAAGATTATCTTTTATCAAAAGATTATCATACGTAGATGCTTTTTTTAAAATTTCTTCTTTATTAAGCTTTAAAAGATCAAAAATTTTATCAAGCTTTTCATCTTCTTTTTTCTTTAATTTTTCATTAAGTTTTTTATATAAATTATAATCTTTTGTTGAAAAATATCCATTATAAACCATAACACTTTTAGCAAGAACATTTTTATTTCTATCGTATATATCTCCTCTTTTAGCATCAAGTTTAGTATAAAATATAGAATCTTTATGTTCTTCTATGGAATATTTATTGCTAAATAACTGTAAATATATCAATTTAATAATTATAACTAAAAAAATCATAGTAAAAATTAAAAATAAAACAGTCGAACGAGAAGAGACTGTTTTATCCTTAATTATATATTGCTTTTTTCTCATCTAAACTCCTTGTGCACACAAAAATTACTTTAACTTGTCCAAATATTTTATTTGATCCTTTTTAGGAAAATCCATATTATAATTTAATTTTGCAAGTTTTGCAATTCTATCTACAGATTTATATGGCTCAAGTTTTATATTGTAATTATCCCTTTCGGTTTTTAAAGAGAGAATTTCAGAATTTAGTGTATTTATTTTTCTATTTTGCTTAGCAATATTTAGATATCCATATAAAATTATTACACTAAAAACAGTTGTTAAAACAACAAATAAAATAAGTGAAATATTTTTATATAAACTGGATTTTCTGGTAATTCCGTCGGCTTTAGTTTTGTTTTCTAAAATTCTCTCATTTGAAAGACCGATATATTCTACTTGAGCAGTATTCATATTAAATCCCCCTTAAATTTTCGCACAAACTCTAAGTTTAGAGCTTTTAGATCTAGAATTATTCTTTAGTTCGCTTTCAGAAGGTACTATAGGCTTTTTTGTTAAAATCTTTATTTTGGGCTTATTATTACAAACGCAAATACAAAGTTCTTTAGGGCAAATACACCCTCTTGCAAGTTCTTTAAAAGAATCTTTTACAATTCTATCTTCTAGCGAATGAAAAGTTATAACACAAAGTCTACCATCTTTGTTAAGTCTATTAACTATATCTGGAATAACTTTTTTTATAACATAAAGCTCTCTATTAACCTCTATTCTTATAGCTTGAAACACTCTTTTTGAAGGATTACCTCCCTTAGCTCTTACAGCCTTTGGAATAGCCTTTTCAATTATATTAACCAAATCAAAAGTTGTTTCTATGGGAGCTTTTTTTCTATAATCAACTATAAATTCAACAATTCTTTTTGTCCATTTTTCTTCTCCATATGTATAAAAAATATATTCAAGATCTTTTTTATCATAGTAATTAACTACATCAAAAGCTGATTTCTTAATACTTTTATCCATTCTCATATCAAGCTTTGCATCTAGCATATATGAAAAGCCTCTATCTTTATTATCAATTTGATAGGAAGAAACTCCAATGTCTAAAAGTACTCCATCAACTTTATCGATATCAAAATAATCTAATATATCATTAAAATTTTCAAAATTACTTTTATAAAAAGAAACATTTTTTGAAATTTTTAAAAGTCTTTCTTTAGAAACTTCTAAAGCTTCTATATCTTGATCAACACAAATAAGTTTACCAGTTGTAAGTCTTTTTAAAATTTCACAAGAATGTCCCGCTCCTCCAACGGTTAGATCAACATATATTCCACATGGATTAATATTTAAATTTTCTATAACCTCATTTAACATTACAGGTATATGTTTAAATTCCATAATTTTTTCCTAAAAACTAATTGCATCAAATTTTTCTGCAATTTTTTCTTCATCACTATATTGTTCAATGCTATAATCATCCCATTTTTCTTTAGCCCAGATTTCTATTCTATCAGAAACTCCAATTATCATAACATCTCTTTGAATATTTGCATGTTCACGAAGTTTTTTATTTAATAAAAATCTACCTTGTTTATCTAAATCAGAACTCATAGCATTACTGCAAAAAAATCTTTTTACAGCACGAACATCTTTTTGGTTTAATCCTTTAGAATCTAAATCTTTTGTAAACTCAATCCATTTTTCTTCAGTAAATACAAAAAGACAATTTTCCATTCCTCTTGTTACAACAAAATTTTTTCCTAGTTCTTCTCTAAACTTTGATGGCATAATAAGCCTACCTTTGTCATCTAATGTATGTGGATAATCTCCGATAAACAATGCCATCACCTCCTAAAATTTTGTTCCATTTCACTCCATATTAAACCACTCTATATAGATACATCTATATTCTATACTATTTAAACAAATTTTTCAAGTTTTTTTTAGATTTTTTTTAGTTTTTTTAATAAAAATTTAAAATTTTTCTTTAAATTTGTAAAAAAAATTAAAAATTTTATTAATAGTGGAGTAATATGGAGTAAATTTATGTAATTAATTTTTTTAAATTTTTATAAAAAAAAGGATGCATATATGCATCCAAAAATTTTTTTATTAATTTTAAATACTTTTTCCGTATTTTCTATTTATAACAAAAATTATACTTCCTACTATAACAGCTACTAAAGATAATATTTGCGATACTCTAAACCCTAAAAACATAAGGCTATCTGTTCTTAATCCTTCTACAAAAAACCTAACTATTCCATAAAGTATTGCATATAATAAAACTACTTGACCTTTTTTCTTTTGATATTTTCTAATATATTTCATAAGAAATAGAAAAATCAAAAAATTTCCAACTGATTCATATAAAAAGGTTGCATGATATCTTTTACCATCTATTAGTACAGAAATTGGAAATGTTGTTTCATATCCGTGTGCTTCTTGATTTATAAAATTTCCCCATCTACCTATTGCTTGACCTAAGATAAGTCCTGGAGCACAGATATCAAGAAGGTCTCTACAATCAATTTTTTTATATTTGCTAAAGAAAAAAACTACAATGATAGCTGTAATAACAGCTCCATATATAGCAAGTCCACCTTCTCTTATATTTATCATTGAAAGAAAATTTCCTTTATAACTTTTCCATTCAAAAATTACATAATATATTCTAGCTCCTATAACGCTTAAAGGTAATGCATAAAGAAGTAAATCTGAAACGGTGTCTTTTTTTATTTTTCTAAGATGAGAATTTTCACTTGCTACAAGCATTCCCATAAAAATTCCAAAACAAATTATTATTGCATACCACATTATATCAATTCCAAAAATTGAAAATGCAACTCTACTTATATTAACTTTCATATCTTAACTCCTATACTTTTTTTAAGTCTAATAAATATATAAATTACAAAAACTACAATCGACCATAGAACTAATACATTTAAAAATAATGTAAAGAAAAATTTTTCAGGTAAAATTCTAATCATAAAATCTGTATCATAATCTAAAAGCCAAAGGTCATTTTTAAAAAATATTTTATGAAAATACATAAAACTATTTGAAAAAAACATAGAACAAATCGCTAAAAACATAAGTAAAGAAAAATACACTATCAAAAAATATTTCTTTAGATAGTAAAAAAACATTCTATCTTTTTTTATCATGCAATATATAATTACTATTATCGATATAGAAATAAAACTTTTATACAATTTTCTATCCAGCCTAAAAAGTTTATAAACATCTTTCATATGGCTAATTTCTTTTTTATTAAAATTTTCTTTAAGTTCTTCTTCTTTACCATTTTTTAAAAATCTAACTAATGAAACAGAAGCATCTTGTACATATTTTTCTGAAAGATTTGAAACTTTTGCAATATTATTTTCTTTATGAAATTTATTATAATAAGATATATCTAAAGCCATAAAATCAATAAAATATAACAAAATTGAAAATATAACTAAAAAAGAAATAAAAATAGATTCTAGCTTTTTCATTTTATTCAATATCTAAATCTTCAGGAATTTCCCAATTATGATATACATTTTGAACATCATCATTATCTTCAAGTTGTTCTATCATTTTAACCATTTTCTTTATATTTTCTTCATTAGAAATTTTAACATAATTTGTTGGTACGTATTGTAAATCACATTCAGAAAGTTTATATCCTTTTTTTTGTAAAGCATCTCTAAGTGAAATAAAGTCAGAAACATCGCTATAAATTGTATAAACGTCTTGATCTGTTTCAAAATCACTAGCACCATTTTCTAAAGCAAAATCTAAAAGCTCTTCTTCTTTTGCATTAGAAGTTTCTATTTCTATTACACCCTTTTTATTAAACATAAAAAGTACAGAACCACTTTGTCCTAAATTTCCACCATGTTTATCAAAGGCATGTCTTACATCTGGTGCAGTTCTATTTCTATTATCTGTCAAGCACTCAACAATAACAGCTATTCCTTCTGGGCCATAACCTTCATATATGATTGTTTCATAATTGCTTGAATCAAGTCCACCTGCTGCTTTTTTTAAAGACCTTTCAATATTATCATTTGGCATATTTTCAGCTTTAGCTTTTTCTATTGCAGTTTTTAAAGCTGGGTTATATTCAGGATCAACCCCTCCTTCTTTTGCTGCTACTATTATAGCTCTAGCAAGTTTTGTAAATATTTTTCCTCTTTTAGCATCTTCTTTTCCTTTTTTATGTTTAATGGTACTCCATTTATTATGTCCTGACATAATTACCTCCTAAATCCTTTCGCAAAACACCTTTTATGTTCTGAATTTTTAATCATTGTTTCTATTTTTTCTTTTAATTTTTTATCAATTTTTTCATTATTTAAATATTTTTCTAAATCTTTGTAAGAAAAACCCATTTCATCTTCATCAGTTTGTCCTTCAAAAAGTCCAGCACTTGGAGGTTTTTGTATTATAGCATCTGGAATTTCTAAATATTTTGCAAGATCATAAATTTCACTTTTTGAAAAATTAACAAGTGGCATTATATCCGAACCACTATCACCATATTTTGTAAAATAGCCAAGCAAAAACTCTGATTTATTACTACTACCTACAACCAAATATTTTTTTAATTGTGCATAATAGTATAAAGTAGTCATTCTAAGGCGAGGCTTTATATTTGCATAAGCCATTTTATTTTCTGAACTTTCAAAAACTTTTACCATTTCGTCATATGTTAAAGAAAGATCAACCTTAATATGATTTAATTTGAATTTATCAACTACAAGTTTCGCATCAATTTCATCTTTTAAAGAACTATGTATAGGCATCATAATTGCTAAAGAATTATCATTAAACGCCATCTTAGAAAGACAAGCAACAACAGCAGAATCAACTCCACCACTTAAACCATAAACTACTCCATTACAATTAGCAGATTTAACACAATCTTGTAACCATTTTATAAGGCTTGAAACAGTATTTTTCATATTTTAACCTCCTTAACTTAAATATTTTACCATAAATATAAAAAATTTTCTACTACAAACAAAAATTTTTTTGATTTAATATTTTGTTAATCATAAAAATGTTTTTATAATATATATTATACCACACAAAAAAGATTGTGATAATTTAAATAATTAATATTTTTAACATTATTTTTTCATTATTAAAATTTATAATTTTTATAAAAATAAATATGATTATAATGTTTAAAAATATAATAGATAAATAAATTTTAATTAACTTGCCTTTTAAAACTAATTATTAAACTTTCTTTTAATAATGTAAAAATTAAAAAATCAAGTTATCAAAATGATTAATAAAAAAGGTAAGCTTTTAAGCTTACCTTTTATTATGTGTTTACCTGTTTATTTTATATCTCATTTCTTATTTCATTTGGACATAGCATCTATCTTTTCTTTAGTAATATCTTAAACTATTATCTTTGTATAATCAATAATTAAAAATTAATAATATTTACATACATTTAGATTACTAAAAATAGTTATTTATCCATGATAATTATTAGATTTTTTTAAATATTTTACATATGTTTTATCTATTCCAATTGCTCCCATAGGTGCGGTTATTAAAATTGATAACACTGCTATAGATAATATTAAATTTCCACTACCTAATCCTGACAATAATGGTATTGAAGCAATTGCAGCTTGAACAGTTGCTTTAGGAATATATGCAAGTATGCAAAAAACTCTTTCTTTATTATTGAAATCTCTTTTTGCAATTGATATCAAAATTCCAACAGATCTAAATATTAAACATATAAAAATTATTAATATTGCTTCTTTTCCAAACCCTAATGTATATCTTATATCTACAGCTGCTCCCACTAAGACAAAAAGCAAAACTTCAGCCGATAACCATATCTTACCAAATTTTTCTGATAATCTTTTTGATACAAAATCAACACTTTTAATTTTTATAACACTTGCCATACTCATAACTGCTAATAAACCTGATATAGGCAAAATATTAGATAATTTTTCTTCTAGTGATACAAGTAAAAAAGAAAAACCAAGTATTATAATTACTTTAATACTATTTCTTACATAATGATGTTTTTTATAAAGATTTTCAAATATTATATGCAAAAAATATCCAACCATAGAGCCTATAATAATACCTAATATTATAGATATTGGTATACTAAACAAGCTATTAATATTAAAATGACCATTTAAAGCTGTATTTAAAAATGTAGTAAATAAAACTATAGTAAATATATCATCACAAGAAGCACCTGCTACAATCATTTGTGGAATTCCTTTGTTTGTTCCATATTTTCTTTCAATCAAATCAATCATTCTAGGAACAACAACTGCAGGAGAAACTGAAGCAAGGACTGCTCCTAATACAGCAGCATCAATTACTTTAACTTTAAAAAATATCGGAGCAAATATTATGTATCCTAAAATTTCAAAACTCGCAGGAAGAAATGATAAAAAAAATGCTGAACTACCAGATTTTTTTAAATCTGATAAATCCAATGACAAACCAGCTTTTAAAAGGATAATAACTAGCGCCATTTTTCTTAAATCAGCTGAAATTTTAAGAATACTCGAATCTAATAGATTAAGTACATGAGGTCCTAAAATAATTCCAGTTATTAACATACCTATAATATGTGGTAATTTTAACTTAACAAATAAATTTCCAATTGTTACTCCTAATAAAATAATAAGCGATAAAGATAAAAGCATAAAATTCCTCCTATAATATAAAAAAGCTGATGTATTTTTCTATTATAATTATAAAATTAATATAAATATAAAATTCATCAGTTATTTATAAATTAATATTTTACAAGTAAAATACCATATTTTCGTTATTTTATTGTATTATATCACAATATACTTTTAAAAGCAATAATACTTAAAATAAAATCAATTTTTATTTATTATGATAAAATTATTCTGTGATTAAATAAAAAAGGTAAGCTTTTAAGCTTACCTTTTTTTATATGCTATATTATTTATTTTACATATATCCCATTCCTGGGTTCATTTGTGGCATAGCGCCTTGTGGTTCTTCTTTAGTAACATCTGCAACTGCTGCTTCTGTTGTTAATACCATTGATGCAACACTTGCTGCATTTTGAAGTGCTGATCTTGTTACTTTTGTAGGGTCAACAATTCCAGATTCAAGCATGTTTACATATTTTTCATTTAAAGCATCAAATCCAATTCCGTTTTCTTTATTTTTAATATTTTCAACTATTACAGATCCTTCAAGACCAGCGTTAATAGCTATTTGTCTTACTGGTTCTTCTAAAGCTTTTACAATTATATTTACTCCTGTTCTTTCATCACCAGAAGTTTTTTCTAAAAGTTCTTCTACCTTTGGTATTACATTTAATAGAACTGTTCCACCTCCTGGAACTATTCCTTCTTCAACAGCTGCTCTTGTAGCTGCAAGTGCATCTTCTATTCTTAATTTTCTTTCTTTAAGTTCTGTTTCTGTAGCAGCTCCAACTTCAATTACTGCAACTCCACCTGCAAGTTTTGCAAGTCTTTCTTGTAATTTATCTTTATCATATTCAGAATCAGAATGTTCTATTTGATTTCTAATTAAAGAAACTCTTTCTTCAATAGCCTTTGAATCCCCTGCTCCATTTACTATGACTGTAAGTTCTTTTCCAACTGTTACTCTTCTTGCCTTTCCTAACATTTCAATCTTAGTTTCTTTTAAATCATATCCTAATTCATCAGAGACAACTGTTGCACCTGTTAAAATTGCGATATCTTGTAACATATCTTTTCTTCTATCTCCAAATGCTGGAGCTTTTACAGCTACACAATTAAATGTTCCTCTTAATTTATTTACAACTAAAGTAGCCATAGCTTCGCCTTCAACATCATCAGCGATAATTAAAAGTGGTTTACCTTGTTGTACAATTTGTTCTAAGATAGGTAAAACTTCTTGAATATTAGTAATTTTCTTATCTGTAATTAAAATGTATGGATCTTCAAGTTCAGCTTCCATTTTTTCAGTATTTGTAACCATGTAAGGAGAAACATATCCTCTATCAAATTGCATACCTTCAACAACATCTAAAGTTGTTCCCATACTCTTTGATTCTTCAACAGTTATAACTCCGTCTTTACCAACTTTTTGCATAGCATCTGAAATAAGCTTACCAACTTCTTCATCAGCAGCTGAAATAGCTGCAACTTGTGCTATACTTTCTTTTGTTTCAACAACCTTTGAAAATTCTTTAATTCCTTCAACTGCTCTTTCAACAGCCTTTTTAATTCCCTTTTGGATAATCATAGGATTTGCTCCAGCTGCAACATTCTTAAGACCTTCTCTTATTATAGCTTGTGCTAAAAGAGTAGCAGTAGTTGTACCATCTCCTGCAATATCATTTGTCTTTGTTGCAACTTCTTTTACAAGTTGAGCTCCCATGTTTTCGTAAGGATCTTCAAGTTCAATTTCTTTTGCTATTGTAACACCATCATTTGTAATAAGAGGTGAACCAAATTTTTTATCTAAAACAACATTTCTTCCCTTAGGTCCAAGTGTAACTTTAACAGCATTTGAAAGCTTGTTAATACCTTCTTCCATTTTCTTTCTTGCTTCTTCATTAAATTTAACTTCTTTAGCCATATAAATACCTCCTATTCTTCAACAACAGCTAAAACATCAGCTATCTTAACAACTCTATATTCTTTGTTTTCTAACTTAACTTCTGTTGCGGCATATTTAGAAAAAATAATCTTATCTCCAACTTTAATTAAATCTTTTTTATCTTTATCTTTTAAAATTTCATCTCCTATTGCTAAAACCCTAGCAACACTTGGAGCTTCTTTTGCAGAATTTGGAAGAACAATACCTGATGCAGTCTTTTCTTCTGTTTCTACCATTTCTATAACTAATTTATCTCCAATTGGTCTTAATTTCATAACATACCTCCTAAAAAAATTCTTTTATTAGCAGTCTATATATTTGAGTGCTAACTCTTACATAGATATTATACCACATAATTTAAAAATTACAAACTTTTTTTAAAATTTTTTTATTTTTTTATAAAAATATCCTCTCTACTAAAATGCAAAGAGGATATTTTAACTTTTTATTTGTTATTTATAAATTTTTTTCTTATAAATAAAACTATAGTTGAAAAAACTAACATCAAAATTAAATAACTTGTATAACTATTAATATTTGTTTTAGGTAATTGTGTATTGTTATCATTTGAATCTTTATTTAAATCGTCATTATCATTAACTTTTGTTTTATATTCTATAGCATATAATGAAAGGTGGGTAGTTTCAAATGTAACAGTCTTATCATCTTGTGTAAATATATGTTTTATAAGTTCTTTATTTTCTTTTATGTTATATACATTTATAACTTCTTTATCTTTTTTCTTTGTCAAAGTTACTTTGTAATTTCCATTTGGAAGTTTTATAATTTTATTAGTTTTTGTATTTTCTACAAATATATCAAAAATATCTACATCCTTATCTTTAAAAAATTCTAAATCTTTTAAAAATTCATTTTTGTTTAATATTTTTAAAATTAAATTTTCATTTAAAATTTCTTTTAAAGCATCCGATTTAATATTTGCATCTTTTTCTTTTGTAAAAATTACATTTAGTTTTTCGTTTGGTTTATTTGGTTTATTTGGATTATTTGGATTACTTGGATTATCACTACCCATATCGTCATTTATTTTATCTTTTTTAGCTACAATAAGTCTTAAATGTCTACCAATACCAAGTTCTGAAATATCTTTAATGGATTTGTTATTTAAACTTATTAAAGTTTTATCAAATAATTGATATGAAATGAAATCATCATTTTTATATTTATCATATATACCTTTGTAGTTTTCATCTACGATTTTTATGGTATTTTTTCCCTCTAATGCTTCAACTTCTACATATCCATCTTTAGAAATAAAATTTTTTTCTCCATTTGAAACTACTATAGAATCCGTAATTAGCTCTTTATTTTTGTCAATTAACGCTATTTTAAATATAGTATTTCCATTTTCTTTGATTATATTACCTAAGAATTCATTTTTATCTTCTTTTTGTTTCTTTTCTTTTACAACTATTTTTAAAGTAGCAGTTAAATTTTTAGGATTTTTAATATTTTCATCAAAAATTAAATCTCCTTTTATTTTATAAGTCCCTTTAGTATTTTTTAAAGTACTTAAATCCCAATTGACCTTTACTTTTTCTATAGTAGTTTCATTTTCTACATCTGTATTTTGAATAGCACTTTTTAAAAAGAATAAGCTCTCTAAAAATATATTACTATTTTTTAAAGTATTTGTAGATGATAAATCTTTACTTATTACTGTTGATAAAGGTTTTAAAGTATTAAGCTTAATTACAAAGTATTTTTCATTTATATTTTTTGTATCCATCCCTTGAGTTAAAGTTAGCACTTCATTTCCATTTGTTACCTTAGAAAAATAACTTTGCATAAATCCATTTATATACTTTGACTTAGTTTCATAGCTTACTTTTTCTTTTAAAGCATATTTATTTGATATAAGTTTTAAGGTAAATTCTCCATCTTCTGCACTATTTTTAACAGAAAATAATCCATCTTTATTTTCAAAATTTTTAGTTAAATCAAAATCTGCACAATAACTTTGTAATTTTACATCTGTTATAGCATTATCTTTTTCGTCAACTAATTTAAAGAAAATTGTATTGTCTTTAATACCGACCTTATCTTGTGGGTTTTGATTATTTTCATTAGAATTAGGCTTATTTTCATTGTTATTATACTCAGAGCCATTTTTATTTTTTTCTACAACTAAAACTAAAATAGGTTTTAATACTGGATTATTTTTAAGTCCCACTAAAGGTAAACTAACATATTTTTTTGATTCTTCATCATAAACATAAATTTTTGAAAGCTCCTTAAACCTATTTGATGACGTTATTTTAAAATCATATTTTAATTTATAATTATTTGATTTTAAAGTTATTGCATTTTCTTCATTTTTTCCAGTTGATGAAAATGTAGCGTAACCACTATGTGATTTGATTTCATTTCCAGCATATGAAAATGTTAAATTTTCTAAAACTGTATTTTTATTTTCATCAATTATACAAAGTTTTAAGCTTTCGCCTTTATTATTTTTAATAAATTCACCCTCAGCAGTTTTCTTTGGAACATTAGGTGTTGGCTTAGGAAGTGGTGTAACATTATTTTTAGATTTTACTTTTATTGTAAAATATTCATCACGATTTTCTTTATTTTCTATATCTTTAATTTTAGTATTTATTCCATTTAATTTTATATGAGTAACTCCATTTGGATAACTTGTACTAAATCCGTCTATCTTAGATACAAGGTCATAATTTTGTGAATTAAAAATTAAATTGTATTCATAATCTTCAGATATATTAAAAATATAATAATTATTTTCTTTCTTTGCAGTTACAATACCAGAAACTCCTTCAGTATCTTTTGCAGTTAAAGTAGGCTCTGTAACTAAAGCACCATTTTCATCTATAATTTTTAGAATAAGTTTTTTATCTTTAACTCCAATATTTTCATCTTTTTTAACCTTTGGATTTTCACCTTCATTAGGATCTACAGTTTCATTTTCACTTACCTTTTGTAATTTTACAACAAGTAATTTTTCAAACTCTCTATCTGTCTGATCATAATAAGCTTTGTCATTTAACATTCTCATTTTTGTTGGAGTAGTTTTTGCAAGTGAAAATGCAAAACTGTGGTTATAAGGATTAATCAGTTTATATTTAGTGCTATTAAGAGAAAAATTTGTATCAAAATTTTGCATAGTCTGCATCATATCAATTGTAATATCTAAATATCCATCTTTTGATTTTATGGTTTTTTTACCTTCTTTTTCATAGGTAAAAGAAACTTCATCTTTAATTATTTTATTATTTTCATCAATAAGCAAAAAGCTTAAAATATCTCTATCTCTTTCATCTTTCTTAATGATACCATAAGTTTTTTCTTTAACTTCATCTTTTTCTTTCTTTATAATAACATCAACAGTTTTAGGAAGTTTATTTTTTATCTTTGAAATATCAAACCCCTCTGTTATTTGTTTTGCTTTAGGATTTTTTACTTTTAAGATTTCTCCTTTAATTAGTTCTAATTTTATATCATCAAAAACTTTATTTTCAATACTTTCTTTTACCTTTAAATCATTTTTTAAATTTTCTAAAGACTTAATTCTATCATTTGAAAAAAATGCTTTTACACTTGGCTTAGCATTTAAAAGAGAGTCAATATTTGAAATATCACTTTTAGTTAAAGAAGATTTATTTAAAGCATTAAAAATTTCTTTAGCTTCTTTAAAATCTTTATTCTCATTTGTTAAATTTTCTTTATTTCCTATAACCCACGCTTTAGAAAGATTAGGCAAATTAAAAATAACTGAAAAATCATCTATTTTATTATTATTAATTTCTAAAAAAGATAAATTTTTAAAATTTTTAACAACGGAAATATCTTTTATATCATGATTTGAAATGGAAAATTCAGATAAATTTCTTAAATTTTTTAAAGAACTAATATCTTTTATTTTTTCAAAAGTTTCTCCCCCAATGGCAGTCGGATTACAAGAAAGCTTTAAAATTTCAAGATTTACTAAATTATTTAAAGGTGTAACATCATTTATCCTATTATAAGAAAGGTCAAGATATGTAAGATTTACAAATTCTTTTAAAAAACTTATATCAGTTAATTTGTTTGACATTAAATTTAATTTTTTTAACTTTTTAAGATTTTTTAAAAAATCCACATTTTTTATTTTTGCCTGCGATAAATCTAACTGTTCAAGATTTACAAGCTTTTTAAGTGCAGAAATATCCTCTATAACTTTTCCTTTTTCGGCATTATTTCTAAGATCAAGTTTTTTTAGTTTAGTTAAATTTTTAACTGGGGAAATATCTGTTACTCTTTGATTTACAAGAGATAAACTTTCAAGATTAATACAATATTCAATACCAGTTAAATCATGAATTTTAACTCCCTCTTCGGTTGCACAGTGAGCAACACAAACTTCAGGACTTAAATTAACAATTTTTTCTAAATCTTTTTTTGTAAACTTTGCAGACCTAATATCACTATCTGTAACAGGAGTGTGATTTTTTTCTAAAGACCTAAGAGCTTCTAAAAAACCTCTTTTTAGATTATAATCTGGAACATTTACATATTCTTCTTGTGCCAAAATTTTTGTAGCGCTAGAAACACCATAAAAAATTGGACTTTGTAATAAAGCAATTGTTAAAGCTAAACTAATAAATTTTTTCTTAACTTTCATAATTATCCTCCACATAATAAATTATATTTTTATTAAAAAATATAATTTAATTATACATATACATATATAATTTGTCAATATAATTATAATTTTTTATGTATATTTCCTTGTCTTTAAGTGAAATTATAAAATCTAATTATTAAATATATTTTTTTAATAAAAATTTATTATATTTTAGATAGAAATTTATTATGCTTAAAATAAATTTTTTTAAATAAAAAAAGACTAGAAAAATTCTAGTCTTTTTATTTAATCAATTTACTATTCTCCAAGTTTTGTAGAAGAAAGTTTTATTCCAGGACCCATTGTTGTTGCAATAGTGATAGATTTTAAATATTTACCTTTTGCAGCAGATGGTTTTGCTTTTACTATAGCTGAAAGCAAAGTTCTTAAATTTTCTTCAATTTTCTTAGCTCCAAATGAAACTTTTCCAACTGGAGAGTGAATAATATTAGCTTTATCAACTCTATATTCAACTTTACCTGATTTTATTTCCTTTACAGCATCTGCTATGTTAAAAGTAACAGTTCCTGATTTAGGGTTAGGCATTAATCCCTTTGGTCCTAAAATTTTACCAATTCTACCAACAACACCCATCATATCTGGAGTTGCAACTATAACATCAAATTCAAACCAATTTTCATTTTGAATTTTTTGAATGTAATCATCAGCACCAACATAGTCAGCACCAGCTTCAGTAGCTTCTTTAACTTTATTTTCTTTACATAAAACTAAAACTCTTAAAGTTTTACCTGTTCCATTAGGTAATACAACTGTTCCTCTTACTTGTTGATCAGCATGTCTTGAATCAACACCTAATTTAACATGTAATTCAACTGTTTCATCAAATTTAGCTGTTGAAGTTTTTACTGCTAATTCACAAGCTTCTTTTAAATCGTATAAGTTTGCTTTATCTATTAATTTTAAACTTTCTAAATATTTCTTACCTTTTTTCATCTATATCCTCCTTGTGGTGTTCGCTTTTCGCTCCCACTTAATATTACTCTTCTACAGTTATACCCATACTTCTTGCAGTACCTTTTACCATACTAATTGCTGATTCAATACTTGCAGCATTTAAATCTGGCATTTTTAACTCTGCAATTTCCCTAACTTGATCTTTAGTTAAATTACCAACTTTTGTCTTATTAGGTACTTTTGAACCTGATTCAATACCTAATTTTTTCTTAATCAATACAGGTACAGGTGGAGTCTTTGTAATGAATGTAAATGATCTGTCTTGATAAACAGTTAACACAACTGGGATAATTAAACCAGCTTGATCAGCTGTTCTTGCATTAAATTCTTTTGTAAATTGCATTATATTTACACCATGAGGTCCAAGTGCAGTACCTACTGGTGGTGCAGGAGTTGCCTTTCCTGCTGGAATTTGTAATTTTACTAATGCTTGTACTTTCTTAGCCATTTTATAGTTCCTCCTTAAAAACTAATGTGGTTTTTCGGGGTGCTACCCCCCTCCCACTCTCGTATATCTTGTGTTTGAATATTTTCAAATTATTTTCAAATTTAATTTTTAACAACATCGCTAAAATCTAATTCAGCAAGTGTATCTCTTCCAAATAAAGAAACGAAAGCCTTTAATTTACTATTGTCTGCAGAGACTTCTATAACCTTAGCGGATAAATCTTTAAACGCTCCTTTAATTATAGTAACAGAATCTCCTTGTTTTATGTCCACATCATTATATGGTTTTTGTGAAACTCCAAGAGCTTCAACTTCTTTTTCTGATAACGGAACAGGTTTATTTCCAGAACCTACAAATCCTGTAACACCCCTAGTATTTCTAACCAAATACCAAGAAATATCCGTTATAATCATTTTAACTAAAACATAGCCTGGAAATAACTGTTTTTCTTTAACCTTTCCAGTTTCTGTTTCTTCCTTAACCGTAGGAACAACAATCTCAAAAATATCAATATCATTGCCACGATTAATAACCAACTTTTCAATATTTGCCTTCACTTTGTTTTCGTGACCAGAATATGTATGAATAGCATACCATCTAGCTTCTTTTTCTTTTTCTTTTTTAATATCCTTTAATTCTTCTGTCATACAAATGGACTAAAAGTCCTTTCCCTCCTTAATAATTAACGGATAATTAAACCCAACAATTTCTTTAACACGTTATCAAATCCCCAAATCATAATAGAACAGATTATAGAGATTATAATTACTGCAAGACTGTAATAAAAAACACTCTTTTTTGAAGGCCAAACAATCTTTTTAAATTCAATACGAACGCCCTTCATAAACCCGGACTTCGCTTTAGTTTGATCAACAGTTTTTACTGCCATAACTCTTCCTCCATTTCATTAACTATTTTGTTTCTCTGTGAAGAGTGTGTTTTTTACAAAAATTACAATACTTGTTAAGCTCAAGTCTATTAGTAGTAACCTTCTTATTCTTCTTTGTATTATAGTTTCTGTTTTTACATTCCGTACACGCCAATATAATCTTATCTCTCATGCAAACACCTCCTTGAAAAACCAAATTAGACATAACTATAGATTATATCCTCATAAGATAATAACATAAATAAAACACAATGTCAAGCAAAACAAATACATACAAAAGACAAATTTATAAAAATAAACAAAACCATAAATCTTAGTAACTATGTAGATTACATTACTCTCAAACCGACAATCAACATTATTTATAATTTCCATAAGTCTTAGTACCTATGTAGATTACATTACTCTCAAACGCATAGTTACAAGTATTTCACCCCTATAAGTCTTAGTACCTATGTAGATTACATTACTCTCAAACACATAGTTGTAAAAAACTTCCCAACTTTAGTCTTAGTACCTATGTAGATTACATTACTCTCAAACTTAGTGTTGCATTTTTAAGTAAAGTTCCGTGGTCTTAGTACCTATGTAGATTACATTACTCTCAAACCTCAAATAAAAGATTTGAGGTGAAAGTTTTTATGGTTATGAGCCAATATGTAATCAATATATTTCACATAGGTCTTTGTCAATGATATAAGTTTTTTCTTTAGTTTGAATAGTTTTTACATTATTAGGTTCAACTAAGACTACATTAAATTCATTATATATTATATATTTATAGAAGTCAAGAATTTCTTTTTCTGTAAAATAATTCTTAAGCGATATGAATACAAAATGTTTAATATTAAAAATTTCACTTATTATGTTCATATAGTTTATAATTTTATCAAGGGATAATTTATCATATTGTTTTATTTTTACATTTAATGACTTTAATATTTCAATAATATCTAAATCACATGATATATCTAAGTATAAATCATATTCTTTGGTAATTTTATATACATATTCTTCTATTTTATTTTTTAAATTTGATGTTTCAGGTAAATATTCTAACATAGATATTTCTTTTAATTTTTTATAAAATTTATTTAATGCATATTTATTAATATCAAAAGAAAAATAATCATAGAAAGTAAATAAATATTTATCGGGCATTAAAAGCTCTATATCTTTTGATAATAATATATTTCCATCTTTAACATTTAATTCGTTAATAAATGAATTTACTATTTTTCTATATTCAATTGTATTTTCGATAATAATTGTATTAATTTTATCGTCTAAATCAACATTAAAATTAAAATTTTTTAATTGTAATTTCAAAATATTTCTATCCTTTCATCACTATCTAAAATTGTGTTATTGTATTGTCCAACTAAAGTTTTCATTTTTTGAAATTGCTTTTCTGTTATTGTAATTACTTGAACAAGTCCTTTTTGAGGTAGATTTTTATTTAGTTTAGATAAGAAATTATCTGTAGAGGTTGAATTTAAAAGCATTTTTACATAACAAGACTTTTGTAGCATTATAAATCCGTTACTTATTAAAAATTTTCTAAAATGTCTATACTCTTTTAAATCTTCACTTTCTAAAGTTGGTAAATCAAAAAATAATAATATTCTCATAAATCTATAACTCATTTTCGTAAAACCATATATCATCTAAACTATTTTCATCTAATGCATCTAAGATACTTTTTGTATAAATTCTTACAACATCTTGCAAAAAAAATTGTTTATTTTTTATAAATAATTGTGTTGATAGAATCTTTTGTAAATGTCTTTTTTCTTCTGTAGAAAAATTTTTAATATTCATTTCTACAACCATTTTATCAACTAAAGGTCTAAAAGGCTCCATTAAATCACAGGATAAATTAAAATGATTAAATTTATTTTTGTGAAATAGTCCAATATTTGTTATATAGCCATTACTAACAATTTCTCTATTAAAAAGAGAAAGTAAAATAGAATATCCATAGTCTAATGCCATATTTATAACATTTTCTTTGTCATCTCTATTAAAATCAACTCCAAAAAGTAAATTAAAATACACTTTTGCAGCATGTCCTTCTCTATTTGTTATATCAAAATGTTCTACTTGAAACATATAATTTTCTAAAAGTTTATATTCTTTAATGTTAAAATATTTTAAAACTTCCATTTGCTTTTTTATTTTTTCCGATACGATTATAGTCCAAAGATTTTCTTTTATTTCATTACTCCATGAAATTTGGCTTTTTATCCTCTCGCTTTGGTCATATCCTCCATAATAAGAAACAAGCTCTGATTGTGGGTTATGTGTTTCATCGCAAAAAATAACTTTTATTTTATTTTTCATAAGTTCACTAAGTAAAGATGTAGTTAGAGAAACAGATGTGCTTTCTATAATAAGCACACCTATTTCTTGAATATTAACTTGTTTTAAACTGTCATTTATTCTAATGTTCATGTTGTTATATCTTAAATCAAGCTTACATCTTTGTGTTATTAATATTGTTCTCCATCCTGCCATTATTTAAGCCTTTCTTTTTTCACAAACAATCCTGTAACAGACTCATCAACAATAACAAAATCTTTAACCAGATCTTCTGTAAAATGTTTTTGAATACAATTTGCTTTTTTATCAATATCTATAAGACTAAAATCTAAGTCGTTTTTCTCATATTTATAATAGTTTAAAAATTCTTTTATTAATTTAGATTTTTTATATAAATCTAAACTTTTAAAAATATCAAATTTATCTTTAATTTCAATTGATTTTTTATTTGAACTAAAATCTTGTAATTTGTAATTTGTATATATTGATGATTTTTGAATATCGCAAAGTTTTAAAAATAGTGTATCAAATTCATCATTTAATCTATCAATACATTCTTCATAAGTTTCATTAATTTCGTTTTGCTTTTTCTTTTTTAGAAAACTTACTATATATTTTTGCTTTTTCAAATCAACATTAGCATTATTTTTTTCAAATTTTATTGCATCTTTTGCAAATTTTAAATTATTTTCATTAAGATATAATATTTTGAAATTATTAAATTTAATTTGACTTTGTTTGTTAAATGATTTTAATAAATAAGGATATCCGTTTATTAAAACTTTTTGATTTTTAAATATCTTTCTTATCAATTTAGAATTTTTATATCCTTTATTTTCTAAAAACTTTTCTATATCTAAATTCTTTTTTAACCTTTCTTTATAGGCAATAGTTATTGAGTCAAATCCAATCTTTTCTTTTCCTTTTTCTTCATACTTAAACAAAACAAAATAAGCATTATTTAAAGAATCAAAATAACCATATTTTTTAGCAATTTCAACGCTATTTAAATGTAATTTCCTATTTTTTAAAGATATAGGAGTGTTTGCAACTATATTTCCAACATTTTTCTTTAATTGTGTTTTATCTTTTATTGTTAAATTAAATAGTTGTCCTTTTCCCTCTACAAGCATTCTTGTTATATTTGCAGTTTTTCTGTATACCATATCTTTTACGGTATTTATTGTATTGTATTTCGGATTTTCTTTTGAATATACCCAAGCAACACTATCGTTACAAAAAACATCAGATTCATAAATCTTTCTTAAGTTGTATCCTTTTTTTTCATTAGGATTTTCTTCGTTTTGTCTTTTTATATCTTTTGTAAATTTCCAATAATTTTTAGTAAATTTAGTATTAAAGACATTTCCTACGACTATATTTAAGTAGGCATCTTGTGCGTGGTGAGCGTCATTTACTTCTCTTACCTTTATGATATCATACTTTTCTCTAAACTCACTTACTAAGGAAGCTTTTGAATATACAACAGTTGTTTTTTCAAATATTTTTTCAAAAAATTTTGCAATCTCTTTTGTAGATTGTCTTGTTGTAACAAGCTGTCTTGCAACAAAATCGCCAAGTTCTTCATCTGTAAAATCTTTTTTTCTTGTAAGTCTATTATACTTTTCTTTTGAAATGAATTTATTTTCTCTTAAAAATATCCAGTAATTATTCATTCTAGATTGAATTTCTTCTTTAAGAAGTTCATTTGACTTTCTATGATTTTCTTCTTTTTCAACTAGTACAATATTATCAAAACTATCATCTTTTACTTTTGATTGAGGATATATATGGTCAATATCATAAACATTATTATTAAATAAATCTTCTAAATCTATACATCTTCCTGTATACATGGATTTTCCCATTTGCATAAAATACAAAAATAACTTCTTTTGTCTTAATCTATTATCATCATACTTTTCAACTTGCAAAGTTAAATCTTGTAAATTATTGCAATAATCAGAAAGGGTATCTTTGATATTTTTATATAATTTTTTTATTTTATCTTTTCTTTTTTCTGTAGTTTTGCCTTTTTCTCCTTTATCTTTTGCCATTTCAATGAATATTTTTTTAGGATCTTTCTTTGTAATTTTCTTTATTTCCATAGCAATTTTATAAGTTTGAATAATAGAACGCTTAACAGATGGAGAAACATATAATTTATCTACATATTCTTTTATATCTATATTAGAAAAATCATCTTCTCCATTAATTTCATCTATTTTAGATTGCAAATTAAATTTATCAGATAAAAGTTCCATTAAATTATAGTTAGTACTTCTTAACGCTTCTATAACACTTTCAAATCTTTTTGTACCATCAGTTTTTTCAAAACTTATTTCTGTTAGAAATTTTTTAGAAAGCCTTGCCCATTTGTTAAAATTTAATCTATTAATTTTATTAAATTCTTCATCTGTTATATTATATTCTCTATATATTTTTCCAATTGCATTTTCAAATAATTTTTTATCACTTCCATATAAGCATTTAAGCTCTATACACTTTTCTACAAAATTTTTTACATTTACGTTTTCTATCTTTTTACCTAAAATTTTTCTAAATGTGTTATATCCTTGTAGCTTACAATTAAACTCAACACCTATTCCAGTAATGCTCTCAACATCATTTACAGCTTGCTTTTTTTTCAAAAACTCAATAAATTTTTTCTTTGTAACTTTAACTGTTGTTTTAAACAATTCATTTATTATTTCAGTTTTTAAAGTAGGATGTAAAATTTCATTATCAACTGTAACTTTATTTAACTCATTAAGAAGAATAAATTCTTCATATAATAGTGAGTTTTTTGCTATAACATCTTCTGCTTTTAAGTAAGTACATCTGTTTGTCATTCTCTTAATGAATTCCTCAGCACTTTTTTGCATGTCAACTTTTTGTTCAAAATTCCAAGGAGTTATTGGAGTTTTATTATTTTCATCTTTTCTAACAACCCAAGTATTTTTGCCTTTTACATTAGGATCTGTATTAAGAGGTCCTATATAGTATGGAATTTTAAATTCAAAAAGTTGTATGATTTTTTCATAAACACTTTTTCCGTCGATTTTTTCATTTAAAAACGGATAGTATTTTCTTTGATTATCAAGTATTTTCTTTAATTCTATTTCATGAACTTGATAAGGAACGGTTGAATTTTCACTACTTTTTAATTTTTCTAAAAATTTAAATTCATCAAGTTTATTAAAAATACGATTAAATAACTCTTTATCTTTAGCTTCTAATTTTATATCTTTAAGATATTTGTTTTTTAATTCCTTATTTATATCAGATATACTACATTTATTTTCTTTAATTATTTTTTTTGACTTTATTTTATTTAACCCAATATAACTTGGATAATTAATTTTTTCTACATTACTTCTAAAAAATTTAAAATAATCTTCTTTTGTTAAATATTTTTTGAAAATATATTTTAAATCGTCTAAATCTTTTTTATGTTCACAATATAAAGCTACTTTAGATGCAGAAAAACTATCAGTATTTTTTAGTATTTTCTTTAAAACCATAAAATCATAAATTTTCTTTGCTAAATCTATTAAAAAAATATCTTCTCCTAAAAGCTGATAAAATTCATCTCTTTTTTCGTTTTCATAATCAATTTCAGAAAAACTAATTTTTTGCTCTTTAAGCTCTTCATTGTTAAAAACATCTTTAAGAGAAACTTTACTTCCTATTGCCATATTTAAAACAGACAATACTTTGTTATCTGAAAATATCTTTTTAAATTCTGTTTTCTTTATTGATTTAGTATTATCGCTTAAAATAATTTCTTCTAATTTTTCTTTTATACTTACATCTATATTAAAATCAAAATTTTCTAAAAAATAAGATGATAATTGTGTAAAAATAGAATCAAAACTTTTTATTTCTTCAAAACTTTGTCCTTCAAAGATAAAATGACCTCTATATTTTAAAATATGATGCAAAGCTATAAATACAAGTCTTATATCAAATTTTTTATCCTCAAAAATTAAATCTTTTCTCAAATGATATATAGTTTTATATTCATTGTAAAAGTCAATATCCGTATAGTCTTTGTCGTTAAATAAAGGATAATTAAACTTAATCGATTTATCTTCATTATACAAATTACTTTCTTTAAGTCTTTTAAAAAAAGTATTATCAATTTTTGAAATTTCATCTAAAAATAGTTCTTCTAAAAGTTTTAAACGTTTTTTTCTTCTATCAAGCCTTCTTCTACTATTTCTGTAAACTCTTCTTTCTTTAGAAGTCTGTGCTTCATCAAACAGCCTACTTCCCCACATATCTTTTTTATTGAATCTTAAAAGTTTATACTGTAAGTCTGTAACAGCCCAGCCCGCAGAGTTAGTTCCGATGTCAAATCCTAAATAGTAATCATTAAATTTTTGTTTTCCCATATTAACCTCCAAAAAATATTAATTTTTATTGACTTTTATAAAATTTATGATATAATGTAAGTATAGGTTTTAGTACCTATGTAGATTACATTATGAGTTCAAATAAAAATTTATTCAAACCGCCAGTAATGGCTAACCTAAGTTGTTTAGGCAAAACTCACTAAGGTGAGTTTTTTTATTTGTGATAATGTATTATTCTTTATAAATTTAATCACAGTAGATAATCATAAAGTTATATTTTATAAGTTTAAGTATATCATTAATAACGTTTTTTGTAAATTTAAATAGTCAAAAAATAAAAATCAGACCTATATTTTTAGCTCTGATTTTTTGTTTTTTATTTATTTTTTTTCTTTAAAAAGATTATTGAAACCATACTTAGTATAGATGTTAATATTGAAGTATTTGAAACAGATGTTTTAGGTAGTTTTTCTTTTTTGTTTTTTATCTTTTTTTCTACAACTTTTAAAGTAGAAATTTTTTTACCACTTAATCCTTCTTTATCTGTTACTTTAAATGTAATTTTATAAACTCCTACTTTGTCTTTGTTAAATCCTCCATCATCTAGTATTTTAACTTTATCTTTTAAATCTCCATCTTCTTTGTCTGTTGCTTTTATTATTAAGTCTTTAAGATCTAGATTTTCTCCTACTGTTATTTCTTTATCCATTACAACAAGCTCTGGTGCATGATTTAAGATACTTATAGGTTTTATTTTAGTACATTTCCATGTTCCTATAAAAGTTATATCTTTATCTTCTATTGTTTGCTCTTTTTTATCATATCCTAGAAATGTCCATTTTTCATCTTTTACTTTTATTTCTTTTTGCACAGGATAAGCTGGAGTTATTTTTTCTCCTTTTTTATATTTATTTTCATCTTTTGGTAATAAATTTAAAATTTCTTGTGGCAAATTTTTGTCATCTTCTGATTTAAATTTATAATTTACTCTATAAGTATTTTCTTTATAAATATTTTTATCATAAATTGCATATACTATAATATCTTCTGTTACTTTTGTATTTTTTGTAAAATCTTGTCCTGTTCCGTCTTTTTTTGTATTCCAGCCTTTAAAAGTATATCCTTCTTTAGTTGGATTTTTTGGCATTTGACCTTTATCTTCTGTTATATTATCGCCATCTATACTTTTTCCATTTTCAACTTCTACTTTTTTAATAACTTTATCACCATCTGTAAATGTTACTGTGTTATTTTTAACTATGTTATAAGTAAAATTTATAGATGCAAAAGGTCGTGTAAATCCATAACCTGGACGATTTGTTCTACCATGTGAATCATAAAATAAAAATTGTGCAGGATATTTCCCAGCTTTTGTAATTATATATTTTCCATCTTTTTTAGTTAGAAAATCGCAATTTTCAATTTGTGTTGGTGTTCCATTTATCATAAAACCACCCAAACTTTGAATATCACTTTCTCCAATTTGGTTTATAACAAAAGGCATTTTAAATTCACTTCCAACACAAGCAGTTATTTCACCAAAATTTTGGTTATCAAAAGGACCTGCAGACATATAGTTTCTATCATTTCCATCTATTTGAAATTTTACATTTTTAAAGTTTTCTTTTAAAACAACTTCTCTAATTTTATTATCTTGAAAGGCTCTATTGGAAATACCATCAAAATCACCCTTAACTAAAGTAGAAGGAAGTATTACTTTTTCTATTTGATTACTTATAAAAGCACCTGGAGAAATTTCAGTAACTCCTTCTGGAATTTCTAAAGTTCCTTTTATTTTTTGAGAGTGAAAAGCTCCATATCCTATTTTTTTAAGAGTACTTGGAAAAGTTACGCTCTCTATGTATTCATCATCTGGCGTTTGAACAGTTCTAGTAAAAGCGACTTCATCTATAATTTCTATTCCTTCAGGAATAACTACATGATGATTTTTTTTAAGTTTTTCTTTTCCTTTAGCTGTAAATCCACTCATAGGAGTATTATTTGTTCCTTGAGGAGTTTGAATGTCAACTCTTCCGCCTAAAGTTTTTCCATTATTTGTTGTAAAAAAGTCGTCCTTTTCCCAAGTTATTTCATTATTTTTATTTATTTTTTCATCTTTAACGGTATCTTTTAAAACTATATTATTTTCTTTTATTTCTTTTGCGTTACTACCACTAGCTACAGTTGTCAAAACTAAAGGTATAAGCATTAGTGAACTTTTAAATTTTTTCATTATTTTCTCCTTATGTACAACGTATAATATAATATATTATATATATATTTTTTTGTCAAGGGTTTTTATCAATTTAATTATGCAATTATCATTTTTGATATTAAAAGTTCTAATTCAAATTCTATATTTCTTTGTTTTGTTTTTATATTTTCTTCAACTTCATAACATAGTTGTATATAATTACAAAGAGTTTGTATTTTAAAAGTTTGTTCTACGTTATATAATTTTTTGCATTCATAGTTTGAAATTTTAAGTTCTTTTGCTATTTGTTCAACTTTTTTTTGTTTTAATTTTAATGCTTTTACTGCTAATAAATTTCTTACATATCTTACAATCATATAAAAGATAGAAAACATATCTTCTTTTGATTTTTTTAGTTCTAAAAGTGTTGTTATTGAATTTTTATAATCTTTTAATGAAATGTAATCTAAAAGTTTAAATATACTATTTTCAAATTTATCTACTAAAATTTTATCAACATCTTCTATTTCTATTGTTTTTCCGTTATATGAATCAATTATTTTTTTTACTTCATTTTCAACATCGTAAAGATTTTTATTTCTACTTGAATCTAAATATCCTATTCTATCTATTATATATTTTATTGTAGAGTCTTTTATTTGTACATTTTTTATGTTAAATCTTTTTTTTACAAATTTAAATGTGTCAATATATGATAGTTTTATAAGTTCAATATTATGTCCTATACTAGAAATTTTTTTATAAAATTTTCCTTTAAATGCAAGTTCGCCTTTCATTACAAAGACTAATACTGTTGTATTTGGAATTTTTTCTAAATATTGATACATTTGGTCAAAAAATGTTTTAAAAATCGAAACGCCATTTTTACTAAGATTTACATCTTTAACTAATATAAGTCTTTTTTTGCTGAAAAATGGAGCCATTTCACAGTCGAGTTTTAATTTTGTAATATCTACTTTAGAAAAATCTATTTGTGTATAGTTCATATCAAAAAATTCTTTTGATATGATTTTTTCTTTAAAAAGATCTACAAATTTATCTATCAAAAAAACTTCTTCTCCACTTAAAACATAAAGTCCTGACATGGTTTGATTATCTAATATTTTCAATGCTTGAATATAGTCCATAATTTCTCCTTATTAAAATTAAAATCATAAAAGAAAATAAATAAAATGTTATAAAAATAATATCTTCAAAATAAAAATAAATGCTTTCTAGTAAATTTTCATGTATTTTATTAAAAGATGTTATTTTTTCTTTACAGTTATTTATTTTAAGTATAACATTTCCGTCAAGGTCTGTTCTATATATATTTTTTGTAACATTTTGTATTCTAAAAATAGCCTCTTTATGTGGGTGATTGTATCTATTTTTATATCCACAAGAAATTACAGCGACCTTTGGATTTACTTTTTTTAAAAATTCTTCTGTATTAGAATATTTACTACCATGATGAGCAACTTTTAAATAGTCAGCCGATATATTTTTCTTTAGAAGTTGATTTTCAGTAAATAATCCTATATCACCAGTAAATAATATTTTTTTGTTATGGGTTTTTAAATTTATGACTATCGACTTGTCATTTTCTGATAAAGAGTTTATAACTTGATATATATCCAAAGATAAATTATCTATTATAATATTTTCATTTGATTGTATATCAATTATCTTTTTTGCATTTATTTTAACATATTTTTTTAAATAATCTTTATATCCATTTTTTCTAAAAACTATGTTTTTAACTTTTACATTTTTACAAAGTAATTTTAAATTTTTACAATGGTCTGCGTCTAAATGCGATATAAATACATAATCTAATTTATTTACTCCTTGTTTTTTTAAATATGGTATTAGAGTTGTTTTTCCATTATTTCCTTTTCCAAAAGCTATGCCACCTGTATCAATTAAAATATTTTTTGAATTTGTTCTAATTAAAGCACTATCTCCTTGTCCAATGTCTATAAAATTAATTTTAGTTTCATCTTTATAAAGATTAAAAAAACTTATAGAAATAATCATTGTAAAAATAGCAATTTGTAAATATTTTTTATAGTCATAGGATAATTTTTTAAAAATTCTTCTTTTAATTAAGATAAAAACAGAAAAATAATATAAAATAGCTAGAGCTATTGTAAAATTATAAAAATTTATTCTTACGCTTACATCTTTTAAAAATTCAATGTTAAATCTTAATACATCTAATATAAAATCTATGATAACAGCTAAAACAATGGTTAATTTAATGCTAATTATACTTAATAAAAGTAAAATAAACGAGCATATTATAACAAAAATAAATATAGGAACTAAAACTATATTTGCTAAAAATACAAAAATAGAAATCTTTCCAAAAACATACAAAATAACTGGTAAAGTTATAATCAAAACTGATAAACTAATCTTAAATAGCCTATTAACAATTCCGTCTTTTTTTTCTTTAAAATATTGCAATATATAAATAATAGAAAAAACCGATAAAAAACTTAATATAAGTCCAATATCAAAAAGCATAAATGGATTTTTCATTAAAATTATTAAACAAGTTACAAACAAAGCATTTAAAGAGTCATTTATTTTGCAAAAATATTTTGTAATTAAAAGTGTGCTTAAAAAAATTTCAGCTCTTATAGCACTTGATGGATTAGATATAAAAGATACGTATAAAAATATAAAAAACAAGCTTAAAATTTCTCTAAATATTCGTTTTATATATATGTATGTAAATAATTTATTTATCAAAATATAAATTATTCCAATATGAAGTCCACTTACACAAAGTATATGTGAAATGCCGATTTCATTTACATCTTTATCAAAATCTATATCAAATTTAGAAGATAAAAAAATTCTTTTTACGATATTAGAATTTTTTTCACTTAAAGTTTTATCAAAAACATTTTTTATATATGAGTTTAATTTTTCTTTTATATTCAAAAAAACATCATCACTTTTTGATAATATTTTTACTTTTTCAGAATATATTTTAGTATAAATTTTATTTTTTAAATTAAATTTTTTAAAATTAAAAAGTCTAGGGTTTGTATTTTGTTTAATTTCTCTTATTTTTCCAGTTAAAAAAATTCTATCAGCTATATTTAAATTTGCATCTGTATATAAGATTGATTTTTCTTTTAAAGAAACATCATCTACACTTTTTATGTAAATCTCATATTTGTTTGAATTTTCTGTTTTATTTACAGAAAATACATCTGCAACTATATTAACATTTTCATCAAAATAATTTTTTAAAATGCTCTGTTTTGTATTAAAAAAAGTTATGATAAAGCCAAGTAAAAAAAATACTAAAAAATAATTAAATTTTTTATTTAACTTTAAAACAATTGAAACAACTGTTACAAAGCTTAAAGTAAATATAATAAAAATTTTTAAGTTTTTTTCTTTTAAGAAATAACAAAATAAAATTCCAAAAATAAGTGAAATTAAAAATAAAAAAGACTTTCTTTTCATAATATACTCCAAAAAATATTCTTAGTTTATTATATCAAATAAAAATCATTTTGAAAAATAAAATTAAAATATTTATTAAATTTCTATATATTAAAAATAAAAATCTCTTGAAACTTTTCAAGAGATTTTTTAATTTATTTATTTTTTTCTTTATCTTTTTTTATTAAATTTCTAAGTGCATTTATAGCTGTTTTTATAGCTTTATCTGTATCTTCAACAACTTCATTTGGAAGATTTTGCTTTTCTCTTTCTTGATTATTAACAACTAAAAAGATTGAACCTGCTCTTGTATTTAGATAACTTGAAACTACAAAAAGTGCTGCTGATTCCATTTCGCTTGCTTTTGTATGTAGTTTTTTCCAAGCTTGCCATTTGTTTAAAAGTTCATAACTTACAGGTTTTGTTTCTGGATCGTGTTGTCCATAAAAAGAATCTTTACATTCAACAACTCCAACATGAAATTTTTCATTTCTTTCTTTACAAGAATTTACAAGTTCTGTAACTATTTCAAAATCTGCAACTGCTGGAAATTCTATCGGTGCATATTCTTTAGTTGTTCCTTCCATTCTTATTGCAGAAGTTGCAACAACTAAGCTTCCTGATTCTACTGAAAGGTCAATGCCTCCACAAGTTCCAATTCTTATAAAAGTATCTGCTCCAATTTTATAAAGTTCTTCAACTGCAATAGAAGTACTTGCTCCTCCTATTCCCGTACTTGTAACAGAAACTTTTTCACCGTCAAGATAACCTGTATATGTTACATATTCTCTATTATCTGCAACAAGAACGGCATCGTCAAAATATTTTGCAATTAATTTGCACCTTTTAGGATCTCCTGGTAGTAAAACGTATTTTCCTACATCTCCTTGTTTCATGTTGATATGATATTGTTTTTCTTTAAGTAGTTGTTTAGACATCTTCTTTCTCCTTTTCATTATAATTTAAAACTAATTCATAAGCTTTATTTTTAGATATATTAAATTTTTCTTTTAGATATATAACTATTTTTTTGTTGCTATATCCTTGTTTTTTTAATTCTAAAATTTCTTTATTTAAATCAATTTCTTCACTTTTTTCTTCTATCTTATCTAGTACAAGAACAATTTCGCCTTTAACCTTTTTTTCTTCATAATAAGAAATTACATCTGTAATTTTTCCACGCTTATATTCTTCAAAAAGCTTAGTAAGCTCTCTACAAACACAAACATTGATATTTCCAAAATAATCTTTTAAAAATTTTAAAGTTTTTAAAAGCCTATTAGGACTTTCATAAAAAATTCCTGTAACATTCATTTTTTGAAATTTTTCAAAATATTTTTTTCTTTCTACATCTGTCCTTGGAACAAATCCCATATAACAAAAACTTCCTGCATCAAATAAACTTCCGCAAATAGCATTTATTAGCGCACAAGCACCGGGTATAATTTCAAAGCTAAAGCCATTTTTTACAACTTCTTTTAAAATTACAAATCCCGGATCATTTATAATTGGCATTCCAGCATCTGAAATAACAGATACAACTTTACCATTTTTAAGATTGTCTAATATTTCTTTTACCCTTTCACTTTCATTAAATTTATGATAGGAAATAAGTTTTTTATCTATATTATGAAATTTAAGCAAATTAGAACTATTTCTTGTATCTTCACAATATATTATATCACTTTTTGATAAAACATCTAAAGCTCTAAGAGTTATATCCATCATGTTGCCAATGGGTGTTGCTACAAAATAAATATTTGATTGTTTATCCATAATATATCTCCTTAATTTTTTTCGTATAGTTATTATCTTTGTCATATATAAAAATAGTATCTTCAACAAATAAATTTTCTTTTGCATTTTTTACAAGCTCTACCATAAATAAATGTGGCTTTTTAAAATAATTTGAACAGACAAACTGAATCCTTTTAGGCTCAAGTTTATATTTTCTTGCTTGATAAAAAACATCAACAAGACGCTCCATGCTATATATCAAAAAAACTTTTCCGTTTGATTTTAATTTTTTATATGAAAATTCTAAAATATCACAAAGTTTTAAAGAATATTCATATCTTGAAATCAAAAAATTTTTATCATCATTTAAAATACCTGTATCAATTTTTTTATATGGAGGATTTGAAACAATATAATCAATAGATGAATTTTCAAAAAAATCATATGTATTTTTTAAATCTTCATTTATAAGCTTTACATTTTTAAAACAGTTAAAAGAAATACTCTTTTCAATTAACTTAGCCATATCTTTTTGAATTTCAATTAAAAAAAGCTCATCTACAACATTTAAACAGTTAATTCTAAAACCTACAATGCCAGTACCTGCTCCTATATCAATTAATTTTTTATTACTTTTTATATTTACAAAATTAGAAAGTAAAATCGCATCAATTCCAAAAGAAAATTTATCTTTAAAAGAAAAAATAGAACAATTAGTTCCTGGTATAAAATGTTTTTGCATAAAAACCTCCTATTAAATTATATATAGTAATATAGAAAAAATCAAGTAAATTATATATTTTATTGTTTTATAAAATTTATGCAAAAATAAAAAGCATAAAAATAGCTTACATAATAAAAATAACAAATAAATCAATTAAAAAATAGAATTTTAAATTTTAAATTTATATGTTATAATATCTCATGGTGATAATTTATGAATTTTACAAATGAACAAATAGATGCTATAAATCATTTTAAAGGTCCGGCTTTAGTTTTAGCTGTTCCAGGCTCTGGAAAGACCACTGTTATATTAAATAGAATTATAAATTTAATAGAAAATCATGATGTTTTACCAAAAAATATATTATCCATAACTTTTAGTAAATCTCAAGGACTGGATATGGAAAGAAGATTTTTAAAATCTTTTCCAAAGCTTAAAGGTCAAATAACTTTTAAAACGATTCACGCTTTTTGTTATGAAATTGTAAAAAATTATATGAAAATTAAAAATATTAAAAAAACTTTAATTGAAGGAGATGAAAGAATAAATAAATCTACTCTTTTAAAGAGATATTTTTTTAGTATGTATGAACAAAAAATATTAGATGATGTAATTAAAGATTTTTTTTCTTTATATGATTTTACAAAAAATAAAATGATTGATTTTGAAGATTATGTAAGAAAAAATAAATTTATTTCAAACCGTCTATTACTTTTAAAACTTTATAAAGCATATGAAAATTTAAAATTAGAATATAATTTTATAGACTTTAATGACCTTTTATATCTTGCAAATAAATATATATCTGAAGATAAAAATTTACTTTCTTCAATTAAAAAAAGATATAAATTTTTTTCTGTTGATGAAGCTCAAGATACTTCTATGCTACAGTTTGAAATAATAAAAAAAATTGTTTATCCAGAAAATAATCTTTTTGTTGTAGCTGATGATGATCAATCTATTTACAGTTTTAGAGGTGCTGAACCTAAAAATTTATTAGAATTTAAAAAGTTTTATAAAGATAGTAAAATTTTTATTATGAATCATAATTTTAGATCTACAAAAAACATAATAGAAATAAGTAATAAACTAATTTCTAAAAATAAAAATAGATATCAAAAAAATCCTATTTGCACTTGTAGTGAAAATTCTAAAATTATGCTTTTTAAAGTAAAAAATGCACATATTCAAATGCGAAAACTTTTAGAGCTTATTAAACAACTTAAAAAAGATGAATCTGTTGGTATTTTATATAGAAATAATATTTCTTCTATATATGTAGCAAATTATTTTTTAGAAAATGATGTAGATTTTTTTGTAAAAGAAAATGGTTTTGATTTTTACTTAAATAAAATTTTACTTGATATAAATAATATTTTACAATTTTCACAAGATCAAACAAATTTAGAAGTTTTTAAAAGAATTTATTTTAAACTAAATGCGTATATAAAGAAAGATTTTATATCTAAATTAAAATATAAATCTTATGATGAAAATATTCTTGATGCTCTTTTAGATTTAGATGATTTAAATTCATTTTATTTAAAAAAATTTAATGCTTTAAGAAATAATTTTAAAATGTTAAAAAAACTTTCTATGAAATATAAAATAGATTTTATAGTAAATGAATTAGGCTATGGTGAGTATTTAGAAAATTATGATGAAATTCAAAAATTAAATTCTAATCTCATGATAGATATTTTAAAATATATTTCATCAAATCTTAATAGCTATGATGATTTTTTACAAAGACTTAAAGATATAAAAGAAAAATTAAAAGATGCAAATAAATCTTCATCAAATATTTCTATATCAACAATTCACTCTGCTAAAGGTTTAGAATATGATCATGTATTTTTACTTGACCTTGTCGATGGTGAATTTCCACAAAAAAATATATTAAATGCTATGGATAGTTCACTACTTGAAGAGGAAAGAAGACTATTTTATGTTGCAATGACAAGAGCAAAAAAAACTTTAACTTTATTTACAATAAAAACTAGAAATGAAAAAGAAGTTGATACATCTATTTTTTATGAAGAGCTAAAAAAACTAAAATAGTATTAACAATTTATTTATATTTATTTTTTAAAAAAATCACACTTAAACAGTGTGATTTTTAATTATTTTTCATTTTCTTTTTCTTCTTTTTCTTCTTTTTCTTTAGGCAAAGTTATCTTTACCTTTTTTACACGATGTTCTTTTATAGATAAAATGCTATAAGAAACTCCATCTTTTTCTATATCTATTTTTTCCCCATCACTTGGTATATAGCCTAAAAGAAACATAAGCATTCCACCTAATGTGTCATAATCTTCTGAATTTTCATCAAGTTTTAATCCACAAACTTCATTTACATCTTCTATTTCACAAGCTCCTGTTGCAACAAATACTCTATCATCGATTTTTTTAATTGCGGGATTTGTTTTTTTATCATATTCATCATCAATTTCTCCCATAACTTCTTCGATTAAGTCTTCCATTGTTACAATACCTGTAAATCCACCATATTCATCAATCAAAACAGCCATTTGATTTCTTGAATTTTTAAGTTCAATGAAAAGGTCATTTATATTTTTTCTTTCAGGTATGAAATAAGCTGGACGTAAAATTTTTCTAATATCAACATTTTTAAATCCACCTATTTTATAGGCTTCTAAAAAGTAATCTTTTATATAAAGTATTCCTATTATGTTATCAATATCGTCTTCATAAACAGGTATTCTTGAGTAACGCATTTGCATAAGAGTTTCAAAATCTTCTTTAACATTGTCAGCATCAAGCATAAAAACCTCTGTTCTAGCTGTCATTACCTCTTCTGCTAAAACATCATCAAAACCTATAATACCATCTATCATTTGTCTTTCCGTTGGATTTATAATTCCTTGTTCTTGACCAACTTCAACTATTGACTTTATTTCTTCAAGAGTTACTTTTTCTTCAACTCCTGTTGTTGGTACAGATAATATTTTTAAAACACCATTTGTAACTACCGAAAGTAAAAATACAAAAGGCTTCATAAGTTTATAAATTGCATTTATTATACCAACACAAAAAAGTGCAAATTTTTCAGAATTTTGTAGAGCAATTCTCTTTGGAACAAGTTCTCCAAAAACTAAACTTACAAAAGCTAAAATAATAGTTGTTAAAACAAATGCAGTTTTATGTGCAAATGGAACATTAAGCATAGACAAAAAATTTCCAAACTTAACAGAAAGTCCCACAGCAGCAGATGCTGATGTAAAAAAGCCCGCAAAAGTTATACCTACTTGTATTGTAGATAAAAACCTAGACGGTTCTTGTAATAATTTAACAACTTTTTTTGCTCTTTTATTTCCACTTTCAGCTAGAGAAAAAAGTTTTTTCTTATCCATTGATACAATTGACATCTCTGATGCCGCAAAAAACGCATTAACTAATGTTAATAAAATTAAAATAGTAATCTGAAAATAGACCTCGGGTCCACTATCTGACATACATACGCCTCCTAAAAATTATTTACAGTGAAATTATACTATAACAATTATAAAAAAGCAAGTATCATTTCTTATTCATTATTTTTTATAAATATATAATTTTCATCTGTTGAATTTTTTTTATCAAAACTATATCCATCAAGATTAAAATTTTTTATATCATCTTTATTCTCAATTTTTTCTTTTGCCATAAAATAAAGCATTTTTCCTCTTGCTTTTTTAGAAATTGTAGAGTGTTTTTTTAATTTTCCATTTACATTTTCAAAAAATTCAACATTTAAAAATTTTTCATAAGGTATATATTTTTTTATAGTTTTTGAAAATTCATCACTTGCAAGATTTATAACTAAATCTTCATTTTTAAAAACTTTTTTATAAATTTTATCATTCCAAAATTTATATAAATTTCCCATATCCGTCTTCATTAAAAAATCAAGTCTATATGGCAAAATTAAATCAAAAGCCTTACTTGCACCATAGAGAGCTGAAAGTATAAACAAATGCTTGTCTATATAATCTAAATCACTTTTATCAAAATTTTCTCTTTTAATATTTTTAAAACAAAGCCCATCATACATATAAAAAGCATAAAATAAATCATCGGATAACTTTATTTGTGGTATTTTATTTAAAATTTCTAAAGTTTCTTTAGAAAAATTTTCCTTTTCTTTAACTTTATTTACTGTTTTTGAAATAGTCTTAGATGGTGATATAATTATTTTCATATTTTCTCCTTATATAATTGTTTTAGATAATTATAACTTAAGAAAAATAATTTGTAAACGTAAGCTTTTTAATTAATAAATAAAAAAATTTGAGTCTTTTAAAACTCAAATTTTTCTAATTTACATTTCTTGTAATTTTTTTCTATCTATTTTTCCGTTGTTGTTCATTGGTAATGAATCTAAAAATTTAATTTTTTTAGGAATCATGTAATGAGGAATTAATTTTTCAAGTTCTTCTTTTATATATGAAACTGACTTTTCTTTAATATCATCACTACAACTAACAAATGCAGTTATACTCTTAACTTTATTGTCAGTATCATAATTTGCAATAACACAAGCTTGTAAAATTCCTTCTATCTTAAGCAAGTTACTTTCTATATCTAAAAGTTCAATTCTATATCCATGTAATTTAATTTGAAAATCCATTCTATTTAGGAAAAATAAATTTCCATCTGATAGATATCCACTATCTCCTGTTCTATATGCTCTTTCATTTTTTTCTGTAATATAAAATGATTTTTTTGTTTGTTCTTCGTTTTTAAAATATCCTGGACTTACAGTATTTCCTATTATTACAATTTCTCCAACTTCTTTATCTTTTAAAACTTTATCTTTATCTTTTATTTCTATTCTTGAGCCTTCTTTTACTTTTCCAAGTGGAAGAACATCATATTTTTCTAAAATATCTTTTGTAATTTGTATTTGTGTTATACAAACTGTTGATTCTGTTGGTCCATAAGTATTATAAATTTTTGCATTTGGAAATCTTTCTAAAAGTCTAGTAGCAGTTTTTTTAGTTAAAACTTCTCCACAGAAAATAAAATATTCTATATTTTTTACATTTTCTTCATTAAATTCTTTCATTGATATACAAAGATCTGCAAATGATGGAGTAGAAACAAAATGTGTTATATTTGAATTTTTAAGTGCATCAAAAAGTTTTGAAAAATTTTCTTGTACATTTTTTGATAATGTATAAATTGTAGATTCTGAAACTAATGAAATATATAAATCCATCACTGAAAGGTCAAATGAAAATGGAGCTTGATTTAAAAATATTTTATTTTTTTCATGATTAATTACAGAATGAAACCAATCAATATAATTATTCAAATCGCCATAATCTATTCTTACACCTTTAGGTTTTCCAGTACTTCCAGATGTGAAAATTATATAAACATCATCTTCATTAGTTATATTTCCAATTGTATCGCAAGAAAAATCATCTAGACTTTCATCATTTATTATTTGTAATATATCTTTTTTATATAGTATATTAAAATCCTTATCAAGCTTTAAATCTTCTGTAAAAAATGCAAGTTTTGAATCTGTAACTTCCAAAACATTTTCAACACGACTTTCAGTAAAACAAATATCCATAGGACAATATGCGTGAGATGCCTTAGTTGAAGCTAAAAAACAAACAAGCATCAAATAACTTTTATGACCATAAACTGCTATTGGTGTTTTATCATCTTTACCTAAAGTTTTTATTATATATTTAGCAAGTCTATCAGAATATTTCAAAAGGTCTTTATAAGTAATTTTTTCTTTATCATTTATGTATGCAACATTTGTAGAATTTTCATATTGTTTTAAAATTTCTAAATATTTCAAATTAAATCACCTTCATTACAAAATTTTTAAAATCACAAATAGAATTATAGCATAATATTGCAAACATCGCAACAAATATACATAAAATAAAAAAATTGAAAAATTTTTTTAAAAATTATATAATAATCTTAATTAATAATTAATTCAAAAATTTTTTATAAATTAATATATGCTAAATAATATAATTTTTAAAGAGGTATGTTTATGAAAAGAGATACGGTTTTAATAACAGGTAGTTCTAGAGGAATCGGTGCTTGTTGTGCAAAACTTATAGCAAAAGAAAATTACAATGTAATAATTCATTATGAAAAAAATGAAATTAAAGCAAAAGAAGTTTTCGATGAAATTTATAGTTATAATAAAAATATTTTGATGATAAAAGCTGATTTAAGAAGCTCAAAACAAATAGATGAGATGTTTATGAAAATAGAAAAAAAATTTGGTAATGTTGATATTTTGATAAATAATGCTGCTATTTCTGATATTTCTTTTTTTCAAGATATAAAAGAAGAAAAATGGAAAGATATTTTTGATGTAAACGTGCATAGTCAATACAGATGTATAAAAAGAGCTATTCCAAAAATGATAGAAAAAAAATATGGAAAAATAATTGGTATAAGCTCTATTTGGGGTGTTACAGGTGGTGCGTTAGAAGTAAGTTATTCTGCAACAAAAGGTGCAATAATTGCAATGAATAAAGCTCTTGCAAAAGAGTTAGGATATTCTGGAATAACTGTAAATACCGTTGCTCCAGGTGGGGTTCAAACAGATATGCTAAAAAATCTTTCAAAAGATGATATTAAAACATATTGTGATGAAGTTTTACTTGGTCGTTTAGCAAAGCCAAAAGAAATTGCAAGTGTTATAAAATTTTTAATTTCAGAAGATGCAAATTATATAACAGGTGAAGTTATAAATGTAAATGGTGGTGCATATATATAAAATAAAAACCGAAGAAAAATAAATTTCTTCGGCTTTTTTTATTCTACATCTTTTAATGATTCTATCATTTTTATCTTGCTTAATATAATTTTTACTATAAAATATACTACTACTGTAAAGAAAAGTGTAATTAATGCAGAGTATACATAGCTTTTTAATTTTATTATATTAAAAAATCTTAAGCCATCTCCTGTAAGATCTTGCATTATATTTATATGAAGCTTCTTTCCTACAAAAATTCCAAGAATTATACCAATTATAGTTAGAATAAATGTTTCTTTGTAGATATAATTATCTATTTCTTTTGGATAAAATCCTAAAACTTTTAAAGTTGCAATTTCTCTTTTTCTTTCTGATATATTTATATTACTTAAATTATACAAAACAACTATAGATAAAAATCCAGAACAAATAACTATTACCAAGATAATTGAATCTATACTAGTAGATGCTTCATCTACTAATTTTTTGAAAACTTCAATGTCCATTACTTTTAATACAGAATCATTTTTTTCTATATCATTTCTAACTTTAGAAACAAAATCTTTTTGTATACTCTTTAAAATTAAAAGTTCTGTATTTTTAATAGGTTTTTTTGAAAATATTTTTTCATGTGTTTGTTCATTCATTATTATAAAATTTCCAACATGATTTTCAAAAATTCCTCTTATTTTATAGCTATATTCTTTATTATTTACTATAAATGTAAGTACATCTCCTACTTTTTTATGAAATTTTTCTGATAGCTTTGTGTTTATATATAAACCATCATCTAAACTTTCTATTTTTTTCTTTTTTTCATACAATCCAAAAAACTTTGAAAACTCATCTAAATTATCTACAGAAAAAACTCCAATTTTTTCATTAAACTTAATATCAGACTTTATATTGGCACTATCCATAGAAACTGTCATTGAATCTTTTATATCTTTATTATTCTTTATATCTTCTTTAAGTTTATTTATATTTTTTTCTAAATCTAAAGGGTTATAGACAACAGATAAATGATATTTTGTATATTTTTCATATTGTAATTGTGAAATGCCATCTAGAGAATCTTTTATTCCAAATCCTAAAATTAAAAGTCCCATACATCCCATAACGCCTATTATAGTCATTGAAAGTCTAAGTTTATATCTAAAAATATTTCTCATTGTAACTTTTTGTAAAAAAGATAATTCTTTCCAAATAAATGGTATCTTTTCTAAAAGTACTTTATTACCACTTTTTGGAGATTTTGCTCTCATAAGAGATGATATATTTTCTTTTAACGAACCTATACATGCAAAATATGATACAAAAGATGTACATAAAATCGCTATAAAAATTCCTGAAAATACTATTAATGGATGTAAACTATCAGAAACTTTAGAAAATATGAAAGATTTTAAATACGCTCTATAAACTAAAGGAGAAATTATTTTAAATCCTAATATACAACCGATTATTCCTCCTATTAAGCTTGCAAAAAATCCGTAGTAAAAATAGTGTTTTGCAATATCTATATTACTATATCCTAAAGCTTTTAATGTTCCTATTTGTATTCTATCTTCATCTACAGTTCTTGTCATTGTTGTAAGACAAACAAGAAGTGCTATGAAATAGAAAAATGAAGAAAATATATTTGAAACTGCCCATATTCCATCAGCTGCAAGATATACAAAACTTGCACTAGATGTAGAAAATCCATCTTCTATTGAATAAATAGGATCTATAAGTTTTGATAAAATTTCATCTGCATCTGAAATTTTTTCATCTGCATTTGAAATTTTTTCTTTAGCATCTTCTATTTCTTTCTTTCCACTATCTACTTTAAGTTCTCCTGATTTTAATTTTTCTTGTGTTTGATTTAGTTTTTCATAATAAGCTTCAAATGTAGCTAATCCTTTTTTATATTCTCTATCAACCTTATCAAAGCCATTATTTAGTTCTGTTTCTTTTTCTTCTAATAATTTTTTATTGTTATAAACTTCTTTTAAGATAGATGAAAATTTTTTTAATCCATCTTCTACTTCGCTTAAAGACTTATCAAGTTGTAAATCTTTTTGCTCTAATTTAGAAATTTTTTCACTTAATATTTCTTTTTTTTGATCATATTCTTGTTTTGATAAAAAATTATTTTTGTAATTTTCTTCAAGAAGTCTAAGATCTTGTTTTAAAGGAAATAGAGATTTTGATAAAATATTTTTACCAGCAACTATTTTTTCTTTTTTTGAAACCAAAGATTTATTTTTATCTACTAAATCATTAATTTTTTCAAAAAGTAGTTCTTTTTTAGAGTCTATATCATTTTTTAAAGATGAAAGTTCTTCTTTTTTATTATTTATCTTTTCTAAAAAAAGATTCTTTTTATAATTAATATTTGCATGAGAAGATCTTAAATCTCTCTTGCCACTTTCTAACTTTTTTTGATTTTCAGAAAGCTCTTTTTCATTATTTTCAACAAGATTTTTATTTTCAGAAAGCTCTTTCTTTTTTTCATCTAACATACTCTTTTTTTCTGAATAAACAAGATTATAAACTTCGATAGGTCTGTTAGAAAATTTTTCTTGAATTTCAATTTTTCTATCATTATTCATTTTTTCAAATTTTTTACTTTGCTTTTTTAAATTTTCCATATCAGAAAAAGTAATTTTTGCAAAAGAATAATTTGTAAAATCAAAAACGTCTTTAGAAACTATAGCAAGATAACCATTTTCTGTAGTTCCTCTTAAAGTTGTAGATAAAACTTCTGGACTTTTTATAAAACCTTTAACATAAAAAGTGTCAAGTTTTAATTTTTTAACTTCATCTTTAAATATACCAGTTTTAGAAATTTCATCAAAATGAATTTTTTCATTTATCTTATATCTATCTTTAAGCCTTTCATCAAGTAAAATATCTGAGTCTTTACTTATTTTTTCTCCTTCTACAACTTTTACAGTACTTACCTTTTGTGGTAAATTTTCTATATGAAATTTTTCTCTTTTTGCATCTTGAAGGTCTATAGAATATCCAAATTCAACATCTTTTACATTATCTAAATTTTTAATTATGTCTATATCTTTTTTTAAAAGAGAAAAGCTAGAACTTATTTTAAAATCATACAAATTTCCTTCTTTTATTCTTTTTTCAACGCTATTTTGCATTATAGGAGTTGTTATTTTAAGACCTACAAATACCATAACACCAAGAGAAATCAAAAATAAAATTGAAAAAAATTTAGTAATACTTCTATAAACTGTTCTATAAAAATTTTTTACTAATGCCTTCTTTTTCATACTACCACTCTATTTCTTCTATTTTCTTTGGATTTTTATTTATTTCTATTTTTTTAACCATACTATCATTTATCTCAATAACTCTATCTGCCATAGGTGCTATGGTCCCATTATGCGTTATCAAAATAACTGTTGTATTTGTACTTTTACATCTTTTGTATAAAAGAGATAAAATCTTCTTTCCAGTATGATAATCTAATGCTCCTGTAGGTTCATCACAAAGTAAAAGCTTTGGATTTTTACATAAGGCACGAGCTATTGCAACTCTTTGTTGTTCTCCTCCAGATAATTGACTTGGAAAATTTTTAAGTCTATCTTTAAGCCCAACAGATTCTAAAACGCCAACTGGATCTAAAGCATTTTTTACAATTTGACCTGCAAGTTCAACATTTTCTAAAACTGTAAGATTGGTAATTAAATTATAAAATTGAAAAACAAATCCCACATCATATCTTCTATAATCATTAAGAGCTCTTTTATTAAATTTGCAAATATCTTTGCCGTCTATAAAAATTTCTCCTTTTGTAGCTGTATCCATTCCTCCTAATATATTTAATATAGTAGATTTTCCAGCTCCAGAAGGCCCTAAAATTACGCAAAACTCTCCATGCTCTATTTCAAAATTAATATCTCTATTTGCTATTATTTGTGAAGATTTTTTTTCATTGTATATCTTATATACATCTTTAAATTTAACCAGTGCCAAAAAATCACCTCCAATTTTTTTAAAATTAAACACTTTATATATTATCAATAGTATAACACAATTTAAAAAAAATTAAAATTTATTATAAAATATTCTTTATCTTTTACTTAATAAAATTACAAGATTGTTTTCAATATTTTTTATTTAATATTTTATATCTATTTAACTTTATGTTATTATAAAATATTTAAACTGTATATTAAATTAAAAATTATGAAAATCTTAAAGGTAAAATTTAAGAGAGAATCGTTAATACCTATCTCAATTTGCTAATAGCAAATTGTAAGAAGGTTTTAATGCCCTGTGGGTACAACTCCCTTCGCCCTTCCCCTCGATAATACTTTCCTTAAAAACTAAAATTACTTTGCATTTACACGTTCTTTAAAAATATTTTTTATATTAAATATTGTAAATAATCGTACACGATTGTTTTCTTTTTGATAAATTAAATTATAAATTACAAATAAAAATAGCTTAAGGTTTTCTCTTAGGCTATTTGTTTTAATTTCTTATTCATTTTTCTGTTCTAAATCTTCATTTAAAACTTCTAGAAGTAAATCTAAATTTAACCCATGAACCATTGTCGCTTCTTCAAGTGTTTCCATTTGACTTGCTGGACAACCCACACAGGAAAGACCAAAGTTGAATAAAATTTCAACTGCATCAGGGTGAATTTGGATAATATCTCCAACCAACATATCCTTTGTAATTTTCATAACTATCACCTCCTAAATACTTTATACCCATATGATACAAGTAAATGAGAAAAAAATCAAGAGTAAAGAGGCTTTTTCAAAATATTTTTTATCTTTCTTATAGATACAAATATTTGATTAATTTACATTATCTATGATATAATAAATTAAAAATTAGTTTATTTATTTAAAAATAGGAGGAATTGTCTTGACTTTAAAAAATTTATATTTGATAGTAGCTATGACAAAAAAAACAAATTCCATTGGAAAAAATGGAAATTTATTATATTTTTTAAAAGAAGATATGGATTTTTTTAAAGAAAAAACATATTTCAATTCAATTATATGTGGAAGAAAAACTTTTGAAACTTTTAAAATTAAACCTCTTCCAAAAAGAAAAAACATTGTTATTACAAAAAGTGATTTTCATTTTGAAGGCGTTAAAACTTTTAATGATATACCAAAACTACTTGAATTTATAAAAGAAAATCCTTTTGAAAAATTTTTAGTTTGTGGAGGAGAAAGCATTTATAGACAATTAATGCCATATTGTTTTAAAATGTTTATAACAAAATTTCAAGAAAAAGAAAATATTAATGCAGATGCGCATTTCCCTAAAATTGATGATACTATTTGGAAAATCGTAGATATAAAAAATGGGAAAAATAAAAATCCATCTTTAGAATTTTATACTTACGAAAAAATTTTATAAGGAGATTTTCATATGGAAGAAAATGATTTAATAATAAAAAGAAAAAAACAAGAGAAAAAAAAATCAAATAAAATTTCAAAATTTTTTTGGAATGTAGTTTTTATAGTTTGTCTTGGAGTTTTTATATATTCATCTTTTAACCTTGCAAAAGACTATTATGGCTCATATAAAGCAGGAAATAATTTAAAAAATTTAAAAACTTCTGTTTTTAAAGATAAAAATTTAAGTGAAAAAAAAGTTGGAGAAAACAAAGTTGTTGATGTAAAAAAGCTAAAAGAATTAAATAAAGATGCAATTGGATGGATAGAAATTCCAGATACAAATCTAGATGAACCTTTAGTTCAAGGAAACGACAACGATTATTACTTATGGAGAAGCTTTGATAAAAAAACTTACCCTCTTACAGGAACAATTTTTTTAGATGTATACAATAAAAAAGACTTCTCTGATCGTATAAGTTATATATTTGGACATAACATGTGGGATAAAACAAAATTTTCATGTTTTGTTAATTTTGAAAACAAAGAATTTTTAGAAAATCATAAACAAGTTTTCATACACACTGAAGATAAATTATTAGAATATGAAATAATTGGCGTTGATTTAGTAGATCCAAACACTCCACTTTACGAGCAATCATCTGATAGAAATAAAGATTTAAATTTTATAAAAAAAGAATTATCTAAACATATTTCTAAAGATGAAGTTGATAAAATTGATGAAAACTCAAAACTACTTATGCTTGTAACTTGTAAAAAACCAGATGATAACACATTAAGAAGAATTCTTTTTGCAAAACTTATAAATGTAAAAGATAAAGAAAAATAAAAAACAACTTAAATTATATATCAAAAAATATTTAAATATAATATTTTATAAACTAAAAGAGCATAGTTTTTATATGCTCTTTTATTTTACTTTTTTACTATTTTCTTTTTTTCTTTGAAAAAACAACTGCAATTGCACTTAATGTAAGAGTTAATAAAGAGTTTCCAGCGATATTTGTTTGTGGAAGTTTTTGTTCTTTATCGTTTTGTTTTTTATCGTTATTATTGTTTTCATCCTCATCTTCATCTAATCCTGGATTTGGTGTAGGATTTGGAGTAGGCACAGGATCTGGTGTTGGAACTTGTTTTGTTTTGCATTCCCAACTACCTATAAATTTATTTTCACCATCTTTTAGCATAATTTCATTTTTATCAAAACCTTTAAATGTCCAAGTATCATTTCCAACTTTTACTTCTTTTGGTGTAACATCTTTTGGTTTTACTTTTTGTATGTTATAATATTTTTCTTCTTGTGGAAGTAATTTTTTAACTTCTTGTGGTAATTCTTTATCTGAAGTATTCGATTTAAATTCATAGCTTACTTTATAAACTTTTTCAAATGGAGTTGGAGTTGGAACTTGTTTTGTTTTGCATTCCCAACTAC
>KQ959643.1:0-40880 GCA_001552895.1 Tissierellia bacterium KA00581 | reverse complement strand
TAACTTCTTGTGGTAATTCTTTATCTGAAGTATTTGATTTGAATTCATAGTTTACTTTATAAACTTTTTCAAACTTCCAAAATCCTTTAAATATGACATCACTACTTACATTTTCAACTTTTGTTTTATCCCAGTTATTAAATATCCATCTTCCATCAGCTAATTCTACATTATCAAATGTAACTTTTTCAGTTCCTTTTTCATCTACTGTTGCAGTTTTTCCTTTTTCAACTTCGTAAGGCTTTGGTAATTTATCTTTTACATCTTGTGGTAGGTCTTTTCCATTAGTTTCAGATTCGAATTCATATTTTACATCATATGGAATAGTAAGTGTTAATTGAATATTTTTGTTATTTGTATCATTTTTTAATGCAAAATCTTTACCAGTATCTGATTGTTCAGATTTCATAACAAATTTAAAGTTAGCACTATTTCCTGATATTATTGTAGCTTTAGCCGAAAAATTTCCTACAACATCACCGTTTGCTACAAGACTTTCTCCGTTATGATTTCCATTTTTTACAGAATCTTCAAATTCCGCATCTGATAAAGATAAAACAAGAGTATCTTCACAATTTTTTACTGCATCGTCCATTTTTGTAAATTTATCGTAAGTTCCTTGAATATCTTGATCTTTAAGTTGCATAACAACAGTAACTGTTTTTCCATTTAATGTAGTAGATTTAACTTCAAATTTACTATTTCCTTCTAGTTTTGCAGTAGGTTTTTCATCTTTAAACTTAACACCTTCTGGAAGTGTAAATTTAGCAGTCATTGAAAATGTTAAACAAGATACATTAATATTTTGCATAAATTCATCAACTGCTTTTAATTGTGTTTTGATTCCTTCGATTTCTGCGTTAAGGCTTGTTACTTGTTCTTCTAATTTTTTGTAATTTTCTGATTTTTTATCTGTGTTCTTTAGCTGTTCTTTTAATTTTGATAAATTTTCTTCTTTACTTTTAAGTTGATTTTTAAGTTCCGTTATAGCTTTTGAATTCGGAAGCACCATTTCTTTTACTTCTTCTAATTTGTTTTTTATAGGAGTTACATCTAATGTTCCTTTAAATTTCAAGATTTCTTTCTTTTTAGCAAGATATAATTTATCATGTTCTGTATCTTGATTAACTAAAATATCTCCTTTAAGATTAAATGTAGCATCTGGATTCATTGTAGAAAAATCTGGACATTGATTTTCTTGTGCATTTACATTTGAAAAAATAGCTGGAGATATTAAACACGCACAAAGTAGCGATGACAATACTCTTTTCTTAATTTTCATAATATCCTCCTTTTAAATTAATTTTCACAAATATTTATATTTAAACTATCTATTTTATAAACTTGTAAAAATACTTCCATTTTACTTGCAGCAGCCCATCCATAAGGATAAAAACTAAAGTCGCCTTGTCCTTTTATTTTTTCATACTTTATTTTTTCAAAATCTGCTTTAGTTCCTTCAAATGAATATTCAACTGTTACATCAACTGTATGTTTAGAAACATCTTTCATATCTTCTAAAAATGCTTCATAAACACCTTTCCAGTTTTGGTCAGTTAATCTAAATTTAAAGTTAATATTGTTGTTTTTTAGTTCTTTTGTAATAGTACTTTGTGGTATCATATTAGAGTTTGAAACAGTTGTAATCTTATCTACTTTTATTCCATTTGGAAACTTAAGATTATAATCAATATAGGCAATTTGGTTTTTTCCATCTTTTCCATGAGGATAACCATTTTTATCTTTTGCCATAACCATAAGATTAGAATAAGATTCAATAACTTTTGCCAAAGGAATTTTTCCTTCAAATATTCCTTTATAGAAAACTTTACCGTTTTCTTCTTTCATTTCTAGTTTTTTATTAGTAATATACTGTGCAATTTTAAGCTCTTCTTTTGCATAAGATTTTTTATCAAAAGAAAACCCTACTAAAAAAACCATAACAAATGCTAATAAAATAGCTGTTAAATTTTTAAAACGTTTCATTTAACCCTCCTTATAATTATTTTTATAAAACTATTATATATATATATATATATATACAATGTCAAGTTATTTTTTATAAAAAATATAAAAAAGGAACATAAAATTATAATTAAATTTTTATATTGCCATAAAATTTAGTTATATTTTTTAAACTAAAATATATTTTAAATAACTTTTTTTTATTTTTTTAAAATTTTTTTAATTTTTTCTCTTATTTCAATAGCATCTTTTGCAACATTTACTTTATAATTAAAAGGCTTTTCTCCAAAATATATAGCATTTAAACCCACTGCTAAAGCTCCAAAAACATCTGAATTAATATTATTTCCTATCATAATGCTTTCTTCTACTTTACATTTGCTTTTTTCAATAGCATATCTAAAAAACTTAGGATTAGGCTTTCCATAGCCACAATCTGCAGAAGCAAATACAAAATCAAAAAGATTTTTCATTTTTAAACTATCAACTTTTCCATGTTGAACTTCGCTTAATCCATCAGTTATAATGCCAAGTTTAAATCCTTCTTTTTTTAACTGTTCAATTAATTCTCTCATTCCAGAAATAGCTGTTGTATAATCAAATCTTCTTTCAAAAAAAGCTTGATAAAAATCTTCTTTAGATGTACCTTGTAAAATTTCTTTAACATCGTTATATACTTTATCTTTAAATTTATTCATATTTTCTTTTTCATACTCTTTTGTTAAAAATAGGTAGTCTAATGGATCTATACCTATTCTTTCATCATATTCAAAATCAAAATTTTCTATCATTCTTTTTCTAAAAGAAGCTCTTACAGTTTGTCTAAATTCATCTTTTTCTATATCTAAATTTAAATTTTTTCTTACTCTTTCAAAAATTTCAATATTTATCTTGAATGTATCAAGTATTGTATCATCTAAATCAAAAAAAATCATAACTACCTCCAAATTTTAAATAACTATTTTGTTTTCATTTTATTATATCACTTTTTTTAAAGTTTTAAAACATAAATAAATAAAAAGAACTATAAATCTAGTCCTTTTATTCTCAAAATTATAATTAAATTAACATCTAAAAAGTTATTAAGGGAAAATTTAATTTCACGTATTATTTACCAAAATTTAAAGTTATCAAAATGTAAATAATCGTATAATTAAATTTTCTTTTTGATAAATTTTTTATAAAAATATACTTTTTATTTGTTATCAAAGTAATTTAAGATATCTCTTTTTGTTTTAAATTTATTTATATTTTCATAAAAGTCTGTATATCTATTTGTATCAAAAAGTCTTATTTTTCTTTTTACACTTTGGATAACATCGTTAGTAACGCTGAACTCATCAATTCCAAGTAATATTAAAAGGCTTGTTGCATCAAGTTCGCTTGCAAAATTTCCGCAAAGGCAAACTTTTTTATTTTCTCTATGGCTAATATTACAAACTTTACTTATAGCACGAATAATTGACGGGTCAAATGAATCGTACATATTTTGTGTTTTTGAATTTTCTCTATCAGAACAAAGTGTATATTGAGCTAAATCATTTGTACCGATGCTAACAAAATCAACTTCTTTAATAAAAATATCAATCATAAAAACACAAGCTGGCGTTTCAATCATAATTCCAAACTTGATATTTTCATCAAAATCAATTTTATCTTCTTTAAGTTCATCTTTAATTTTAGAAATTTCATTTTTTATCCACAAAATTTCATCAAAACTTGTAATCATAGGAATCATAATTTTCAAATTTCCAAAAGCTGATGCTCTTAAAATAGCTCGAAGATGACTTCTAAATTCGTTATAAAATTCTTTATATACTCTAAATCCACGAATACCTAAAACGGGATTTTTTTCATCATCTAATACAAAATATTTAGACTTTTTATCTGCTCCAATATCAAAAGTCCTAATTGTTATAGATTTTTTTGTTTTTTTTGCAATACTTTTAAATAAATTAAATTGATATTCTTCAGTTGGATAAAAATCTTGCATATATAAAAATTCTGTTCTAAAAAGTCCAATTCCATCTGTTCCTTTATTTAAAGAAATTAAAAATTCATCAATATTTGAGATATTACTTAAAACTTTTATAGACTTGTTATTTTTAGTTTTAGCAATATTAATATCTAAATATTCAGTTAAATTATTATTAATATGATTTTTATAATCTTTAATAATATCTAATTTAGGATCTATTATAACTTTATTAAGTTTAGAATCTAAAATACAATTTACACCTTTTTTTAAGCTACGAATATCCAAAACATCACAAATTAAATATGGGATAGACATATTCTTACAATACAAAGAAGCGTGAGAAGTTTTTCCTCCTTTTGTAGAAATAATTCCAATTAAAGAATTTTTATATTTATTTATAACTTTAACGGATATATTTTCACAAACTAAAATAAACTTATCATCAAAAAAAATCTCTTGTTCTTCATTTTTAAGTTTTTGTAAAAATTCTTCATGAATACAAAGGTAATCATAAATTCTATCTTTCATATATTCTGATTCAAGTTCATTTAACTTAGAACAAATATAACAAAAAGTTTCATCAATTGATTTTTGTAATGATTTATTTTCATTATTTATTTTAGATATTATAGAGTCTTTCAAAAAAGGATCAAAAACAAGTTCTTTATGAAGATTTAAAAATTGTAATTCTTTTTGTGATATCAAGTTAGAGTCGTCAAACTTTTCATTTCTATAAAAATCTAATAAATTATTAAATTTTAAAATTTCTCTTTCTTTTTCTGAATCTAAAATAAATTGTTTTTCATCCGTTTTTTCATATATCAAAGGAATAATTCTACCAAAAACAACTCCATTTGAAATAGAAATAGCATTTAATTCTAACATAAATCCTCCAAAAGATAAAAATACAAAAAGCCTCTCAAAAAGAGAAGCTTTAATATAATTAATCAGACAAATTATTGATAAAGTTTACAACTTCATCTAAAATTTTTTCTTCATTTTCGCCATCAACTCTAACGGTAATTTCTGTACCTTTTGAAATACCAAGGCTCATAACATTAAAAATACTTTTAGCATCAGCAACTTTATTATCCATGATAATTTCAATGCTTTCATCGAATTTTTTTACAAATTGAACTAAGGATGCAGCAGGTCTTGCATGTAATCCAGTTTCATTTTTTATTACAACGTTTTTTTCTACCATAATATTCCTCCTATACTTAATTTATAAATAAACTACTTATATTTTAACATTAATTTTTAAATATTTCAATACATTTTTATAAAATTTTTAAACTATAAAAAACATTTACATAAATAAAACTCGATTAATTACTTTAATCGAGTTTTATATCTATTTTATAAAATTTATCTTTAATTCTTTTTAGCAATTCCAGGAGAAGTCATTGAAAATACATCTAATATATTATCTATTTCTTCTTCTGTCATTATTTTTTCAGAAATTAAAACTGCTTTTACAGGTAAATTTTGTTTTATTGCTTTATGAATAACTTCAACAGATTTTTCATAACCTATATGTGGTGCAAAAGCTGTTACAATTCCATAACTATTATGAACCATATTTTTTGTTCTTTCTTTATTTGCTGTAATTCCTAAAATACAATTATGAACAAAAGTATTTGCAGCATGTCCAATTGTTTCTACTGACTCAAATAGGTTATAGAAAATAACTGGTTCAAACGCATTAAGTTCAAGTTGGCCTGCTTCTGCTGCCATTGTTACAGCAACATCATTGCCTATTGCATTAAAAGCAACTTGTGAAACAACTTCTGGGATAACAGGATTTACTTTTGCTGGCATAATAGAGCTTCCTGCTTGTCTTGCTGGCAAATTAATTTCAGCAAAACCACAAGTTGGACCTGAAGACATAAGTCTTAAATCATTAGCAATTTTAGAAATTGTTACAGCACAAGATTTCAAAATACCAGAAACATAAACAAATACATCAATATTTTGTGTTCCATCGATTAAGTCATCACTTTGTTGTAAATCCATATCTGTAACTTCTGCTAAATTTCTAACAATTTTGTCCATATAAGATACATCTGCGTTAAGTCCTGTTCCAATTGCAGTTGCTCCCATGTTTACTACTTTAAGAGCTCTACATGCTCTTTTACAAAGTTTTATATTTCTTTCAATAGCTGTTGCATATGCAAAAAATTCTTGACCAAGTCTTATTGGAATAGCATCTTGCATTTGAGTTCTACCCATTTTTATTACATCATTAAATTCTTTTGCTTTTTCTTTTAAGGCTTTTTCAAGTTCAATAAGAGAATCAATAGTTTCTTCTAAAAGTCTTATAAGTGCAATTTTTCCACTTGTAGGGTATACATCATTTGTTGATTGACCTTTATTTACATCATCATTTGGATGAATAATTGAATAATCTCCAAGTTTTCCACCTAAATATTCTATTGCAATATTTGCAATAACTTCATTAGCATTCATATTATGGCTTGTTCCAGCTCCACCTTGAATAGGGTCTACAATAAATTGATCATGAAATCTACCCCAAATAATTTCATCACAAGCATAACAAATAGCATCTTTCTTTTTCTTTGGTAAAATACCAACTTCATGATTAGTTATAGCACAAGCTTTTTTTATTTCTGCTATTGACTTTATCATTTCGGGATTTATTTTTCTACCAGTAATTTTAAAATTTTCTGTTGCTCTTTGAGTATGAACTCCGTAATATACTTTTTCTGGAACTAAGCATTCTCCTATACAATCATGCTCTATCCTATAGCCTTTTTTAGCTTCCATTTTTTCTCTCCTTTTTATATAAATTTTTACCTATACCATTTTTTTAGGATCTACAATTTTATCAAATTCACTTTCTGTTAAATAGCCAAAATGTAAAACAGCTTCTTTTAAAGTAATATTTTCTTTAAAAGCATACTTTGCACATTGACTTGCTTTATCATATCCAATATATGGATTAAGTGCTGTAACAAGCATAAGCGAATTATTTAAATATTTATTAATAATATCTTTATTTACTTTTATTCCGTTTACACACATCTTAGAAAAAGAAATCATAGCATCTGAAAGCAAATTTACAGATTCTACAAAACTGTGAATAATAACTGGCATATAAACATTAAGCTCAAAATTACCTTGTGAAGCACAAAAACTTATTGTAGTATCATTTCCTAATACTTTTGCACAAACCATAGTAAGAGCTTCTACCTGTGTAGGATTTACCTTTCCCGGCATTATAGAACTACCCGGTTCATTTGCTGGAATTTCAATTTCTGAAAATCCGCATCGTGGCCCACAAGCTAAAAATCTTATATCATTTCCTATCTTAATCAAATCCATTGCCAAAGCTTTTACTGCTCCATGAGATAAAACAACAGCATCTTTCATAGTAAGTGAATGAAAGAAATTTTCAGATGGTTTAAATTCTTTTCTTGTAAGTCTAGAAATATACTTTGCAACTACATTTTTAAAGTTTGCTTTGGTATTTATACCTGTTCCAACAGCAGTAGCACCAAGAGAAATTTCCAAAAGTCCTTTTTTAGTTGCATTTATAAATTCTAACGATTTTTCAAGTGCAAATCTATAACCACTAAACTCTTGAGAAATTTTAATAGGTACTGCATCTTGAAGATGAGTTCTACCTATCTTTATAACATCTTCATTTTTACTTTCAAATGCTTTAAAAGAAGAAATAAGCTCTTTTATACTTGGAATAAGCCTTCTATCAATAACATCTAAGCAAGCAATATGAAGTGCTGTTGGAAAAGTATCATTAGAACTTTGCGATTTATTTACATCATCATTTGGATGAATTAAGTTTTTTGATAACTTTTGATTTGCAAAACCTGCAATAACTTCATTTAAATTCATATTAGTTTGAGTTCCACTTCCAGTTTGAAAAACTACAAGAGGAAATTGATCATCAAGCTTTCCATTTAAAATTTCCCCACAAGCATCTTCAATAGCAGAAAATTTTTCCTTACTTAAATCTCCAAGCTCATAATTAGCCATTGCACAAGCGTATTTTACAATAGCCATTGCACGAATAACTTCTATCGGCATCTTGTATTTACCAATTTTAAAATTTTCAAAACTTCTTTGAGTAGTAGCTCCCCAAAGCTTATCTATCGAAACCTTTATTTCACCTATCGAATCTTTATATATTTTATAATCCACAAAATCATCCTCCACCGATTATTATAACATATTTTTTTAATATGTAAAGAAGATAACAAAGTATTTTTTAAAAATCTATTAATTATCATTTAATGATACTAAATTAGTATATTTATCAATTTAATTAATAATGTAGATAAAAAATACATTTTGCATATATAATTTAACAAAATAAAAAGTGCTGACTATATAGTCAACACCTTTAACTTTATAATTATAAAATTAAATTATTTTACTAATTCTAAAATTGCCATTTCAGCTGCGTCCCCTTGTCTAGGTCCAAGCTTTAATATTCTTGTATATCCACCATTTCTTTCTTTATAAAGTGGAGCAATTTCTTCAAATAGCTTATGAACTGTTTCTGTCTTGTAAATATAAGCTAGAGCTTGTCTTCTTGCATGAAGATCTCCTCTTTTACCAAGAGTTATCATTTTTTCAGCTACTCTTCTAGTTTCCTTTGCTCTTGTTAATGTAGTTTCAATCTTTCCGTTCTCAATTAAAGATTGTACTTGATTTCTAAGCATAGATTTTCTATGGTCTGCTCTACGTCCAAGCTTTCTTAAATTAGCCAAAGTACTACCTCCTCTTTTTTATAAGTTTTACTCTTCATTTAAAAATTTTAGACCTAATTGATGTATCTTGTCTATTACTTCTTGTACAGATTTTTTACCAAAATTTTTAATTTTCTTTAATTCTTCAATATCTTTTGAAACAATATCTTTAACTGTATCTAGATTTGCTCTTTTCAAACAGTTAAAACTTCTAAGGGATAAATCTAATTCTTCCACACTCTTGGATAATATAGAATTTGAATCTGAACTTAAGCCAATTCTAGCATTTTCATCATCAAGATTTATATCTGGTAATTCTCTAAATAATTTTAAATAATTCATAAAGATACCCGCTCCTGTTGAAAGAGCTTCTTGTGGAGTAATAGTTCCGTTTGTCCAAACTTCAATTTCCAATTTATCAAAATCAATACTTTGTCCAACTCTAGTGTTTCCAACAGCAAAGTTTACTTTTGTTACAGGAGAAAATGAAGAATCAACTGCTATTGCATTAATATCACAATATTCTTTATTTAAATCACTTACTCTATAACCCTTACCGTTTAATACTAAAAGATCCATTCTTATTTCTCCCTCTTCATTAAGAGTTGTAATATAATGATCTTTATTAGCAATTTCAACACTATCAGTTTCTGTAATATCTGCTGCAGTAACTACCTTTGGTCCTTTTACATTAAGTTCTAAAACAACTGGTTCATCTGTAAATTTTTTAAGCGCTATACCTTTAATATTTATTATAAGTTCTGGTACATCCACTATTGAACCTTTTATAGTAGTAAATTCATGACTAACTCCATCTATCTTTACAGTTGCAATTGCAGAACCAGGAAGAGATCCTAAAAGTACTCTTCTCATAGAATTTCCAAGAGTAGTTCCATAACCTCTATCAAGAGGCATTATGGCAAATTTGCCATAATTTTTTTCAAGATCTACATCTAAAACTTCAATACTTGTATTTAATTCTTCTGTCATAGACTTTATCCTCCTTAGTCTAATTTAGCTAAAAACTTTTAAATACTATAAAAGTTTATTATACTCTTCTTCTTTTTGGTGGTCTACAACCATTATGAGGAATTGGAGTAACATCTTTAATTAAACTAACTTCAAGTCCAGTTGCTTGTAATGATCTTATAGCAGCTTCTCTACCTGATCCTGGTCCTTTTACATAAACTTCTACAACTTTTAATCCATGTTCCATAGCTTTTTTTGCAGCTTCTTCAGCAGCTTGTTGTGCAGCAAATGGAGTAGATTTTCTTGATCCCTTAAAACCTAATTGTCCAGCACTTGCCCAAGAAATTACATTTCCATTTAAATCACTAAGAGTTACCATAGTGTTGTTAAATGAAGAAACTATATGAGCTTGTCCTTTTTCAATATTTTTTCGCTCTCTTCTTTTAACACGTGTCTTTTGTTTTTTTACTGCCAATTAAATCCCCTCCTTATTTACCTTTTTTACCAGAAAGTTTCTTAGGACCTTTTCTTGTTCTGGCATTGTTTTTAGTATTTTGTCCTCTTACAGGTAATCCTCTTCTATGTCTGATTCCTCTGTAACAGTTTATTTCTCTTAATCTCTTGATGTTCATGGCGATTTCTCTACGTAAATCACCTTCAACAAGATAGTTATCTATTTCAGCTCTTATTAAAGAAGCATCTGCTTCAGTTAAGTCTTTTACTCTTGTATCTGGATTAATTCCAGCTTTTTTAAGAATATCATTTGAAGTTTTTCTACCTATACCATAGATATAAGTTAACCCAATTTCTACTCTTTTTTCTCTTGGTAAGTCTACACCTACTATTCTCACTGTTACCTACACCTCCATCTATTATTAACCTTGTTTTTGTTTGTGCTTTGGATTTTCGCAAATCACCATTACTCTTCCTTTTCTTTTGATGATTTTACATTTTTCGCACATTTTCTTTACTGATGGTCTTACTTTCATTTAAGTCCCTCCTATGCTACTTATTTCGCCAAGTTATTCTTCCCTTTGTTAAATCATAAGGAGATAATTCAACCAATACTTTATCTCCTGGAAGAATTCTTATATAATTCATTCTTAATTTTCCTGATATATGAGCTGTTATTTCATGACCATTTGCAAGTTTAACCTTGAATATAGTATTTGGCATAGCATCAACAACAGTTCCTTCAACTTCTATAACATCCTTTTTGGACATTTAAAGAACCTCCTATTTTCTTCATTATCTTATATATATGATTTTAATAATTTTCTCAAATTAGAATCATTAAATGATAACGGATTTAAACTAAAATCTTTAAGCACGTCATTATAAATTTGCAAATGCTTTGACTTTTTAAGTTTAGGTTTAGAAAGAGGTCTGTTACTTCCGTTAGCAACTTTAACTAACGAAGAATTTATTACCTCAACTATGATCATTACTTCGCCCTTGTCACGGCCTTTAAGTGATTTTACAACCTGACCTACTTTAAAATCAAAATTTAGATCCATAGTTCTACTCTCCAAAATGTTAAACATTTAAGAAAGAGACTTTTTAATTTGTGAAAAGACATCTTCAATAGGTAAAGTACCATCAACAGTTAAAATCAAGCCTAAATCTGTATAAAAATCAATTAAAGGAAAAGTTTGTTTTTCATAAACTTCTATACGTTCTAAAACAGTTATTTCATTATCATCTGCTCTTTGTATAACTTCTGATGAGCATTTATCACAAATTCCTTCTTTTTTTGTAGGCTTATTTTCTATATGATAAGTTTCTCCACATTCTTTACAAACTCTTCTACCTGAAAGTCTTTTAACTAAAATATTTTTATCAACATCTATGTTTATAACTTTATCTAGTTTTAATCCTCTTTCTTTAAGTCCTTCTTGTAAAGCCTTAGCTTGATTAATTGTTCTTGGAAAACCGTCTAATAAAAATCCGTTTTTACAATCTTCTTTTGACAATCTATCCCAAACTAAATCAATTGTAAGTTCATCTGGAACAAGTTTTCCATTATCTAAAAATTCTTTCACTTTTTTTCCAAGCTCTGTTTGATTTTTTATATTATGTCTAAAAATATCACCTGTTGAAATATGGGTTATACCATATTCTTTAACAATATTTGTTGCTTGAGTACCCTTTCCTGCTCCTGGGGGTCCTAACAAAATTAGTCTCATATTATTCTCCTATAAACTATTTATTCAAAAAACCCTTATAGTGTCTCATTAACATCATAGATTCTATTTGCTTCATTGTTTCAATAACAACACCAACTATAATTATTACAGAAGTTCCTCCAAAATTTATTCTCATTCCACTAAGTCTTGAAAGAACAATAGGTGCTGATGCAACTAATGCAAGTATAATAGAACCAGAGAAAGTAATTCTATTTGATATTCTTTGTAAATATTCTCCAGTAGGTTTTCCCGGTCTAATTCCAGGAATAAATCCACCATATTGTTGTAAATTTTTTGCATATTCAACAGTATTAAATTGAATTGATGAATAAAAGAAACCAAATAATATAATCAATATAAAGTTTAATACTGAATATATATAAACACCAACTGAACCTTCAACTGTTAAATAATAAGTAATCCAACTTGGAGTACCACCAGAAAACAATAATGATAAAGTTTGTGGCATAGCTAATAGTGATGAAGCAAAGATTACAGGCATTACCCCACTCATATTAACTTTAACTGGAATATGAGTAGCTTGTCCACCATACATTTTTCTACCAACAACTTTTTTAGCATATTGAACGGTGATTTTTCTTTCACCTTCATTTATAAGTACAACAACTACTATAATTACTATAGCTGCAAGTATTACTCCTAAAACTGTTAGTAATCCAACAGTTCCTGTTTGAACACTATATATGAATGTACCTATTTGTGTTGGAAGATTAGCAACAATTCCTAAAAATATAATGATTGAAATACCATTTCCAACACCATTTTCAGTTATACATTCTCCAAGCCATACTAAAAACATAGATCCTGCTAATAAAGATGTAATAATAAGTATTGTTTCAATAGTTCCTTTTGCAACTATCGCTCTGGCGAATAAACCATTAGATATTGCAATTGCTTCAAATATTCCAAGAATTACAGCACCTATTTTGGTATACTTAGCAATTTTTTTCTTACCCATTTCACCATCTCTTGCTATTTCACCAAGTCTTGGAAATGCTATTGTAAGAAGTTGTACAACTATTGATGATGTAATGTAAGGATAGATACTTAAAGCAAAAACACTCATTTGCTTTAAACTACCACCTGCTAATAAATCAAGTAAATTTACTAATCCACCTTCATTACCATGCATAATTTGATTTACTACACTTTTATCTATAAATGGAATTGGAATTACATTACCAAGTCTATAGACAACTATCATCAATACTGTAAAAATCATTTTATTTCTAATTTCTTTTATTCTCCACGCATCTGATAGAGTTTTGAACATATTAGATCACCTCTACCTTTCCTCCAATGCTTTCTATCTTTTCGATAGCACTTTTAGTAAACTTACTACAAGAAACTGTTAATTTTTTTGTAAGTTCTCCATTACCTAAAATCTTAACACCATCTTTTGCTTTAGCTTTTCTTGCTAAATTCTTTTCAAATATTAATTCTTCAGTAACATTAGTTCCATCTTCAAAGATATTTAATCTTTCTACATTTACATAAGCATATTCTTTAGCAAATATATTTGTAAATCCTCTTTTTGGAAGTCTTCTAAATAGTGGCATTTGTCCACCTTCAAATCCTGGTCTTACTCCACCGCCAGATCTTGAATTTTGTCCGTCACGTCCACGACCACCGTATTTTCCAAGTCCTGAACCGTAACCTCTACCAAGTCTTTTTCTTGCCTTTGAGCCTCCACCTTCAGCAGGTCTTAAATCATGTAACTTCACGCTTTATACCTCCTTAAATTTCTTCTACTTCAAGCATAAAACTAATTTGATTGATCATACCTCTAATTGATGGAGTATCTTCCTTAATAACTGTTTGACCAACTTTTCTTAAGCCTAAAGCTTCAACATTTTTAACATGTTTTTCTATTCTACCTATTTTACTTTTTTTAAGTGTTATTTTGAGCTTTGCCATTTTAAAAGCCCCCCTTAACCTAATATTTCTTCTACGGATTTACCTCTTAATTTAGCTATATCTTCAGCTTTTTTAAGACTTTTTAATCCTTGCATAGTTGCATTAACTATATTTCTTGAATTAGTAGTGCCTAGAGATTTACCTCTTACATCTTTAATTCCAGCTAATTCACAAACGGCACGAACTGCACCACCTGCGATAACTCCTGTACCAACTCCAGCAGGTTTTAATAAAACTCTACCTGCTCCAAATAGTCCAACTACTTCGTGTGGAATAGTTGTATTTATAATAGGAACGCTGATTACATGTTTTTTAGCATCTTGAACTCCTTTTCTTATAGCTTCAGGAACTTCAAGTGCTTTACCTATACCAACACCTACATGACCATTTCCGTCCCCAACAACTACAAGAGCACTAAATCTAAAATTTCTACCACCTTTTACTACTTTAGTAACACGATTGATGGCAACTACTCTTTCTTCTAATTCTAATTTTTCTACTTCTTTAATTAAAAGTTCCATTAATTACCTCCTGATACTAAAATTTAAGTCCAGCTTCTCTGGCTCCATCAGCTAATTCCTTAACTTTTCCGTGATATAAATAACCACTTCTGTCAAAAACAACTTCATTTATTCCCTTTTCAATTGCTTTTTTTCCAATTGAAAATCCGACTTTTCTTGCTGCTTCTTTATTTGATTTTGAAGCAAGTTCAGAAAACTCTTTATCTAAAGTTGAAGCTGAAACTAAAGTTACCCCTTTAGTATCATCTATAATTTGTGCATACATATTTGAATTACTTCTGTATAAATTTAATCTTGGTTTTTCAGGAGTTCCAGAAACTTTTTTTCTAACTCTAGCATGTCTTTTTTTTCTATTTTCATTTTTCTTAATTTGCTTGAACATTAAATTTCACTCCTTCCTATTTACCAGTCTTACCAACTTTACGTCTTATATATTCTCCTTCATATCTTATACCTTTACCTTTATATGGTTCAGGTCTTCTATGAGAACGAATATTTGCTGCAAAGTTTCCAAGTTTTTGTTTATCAATACCAGAAATTACTATTTTATTTGGATCAGGAACTTCAATTGTCATTCCATCATGTTCTAAAACTTCAATAGGATGAGAATATCCTAAATTTAAAGTCAATTTATTTCCTGATTTACTAGCTCTATATCCAGTTCCTTCTATTACTAAAGTTTTAGTAAATCCATTAGAGACACCTTCAATCATATTAGCAAGTAAAGTTCTTGTTAATCCATGAAGTGATTTATGTCTTTTTATTTCAGAAGGACGTTCAATATTTATTGTGTTACCTTCCATTGTTATTTTCATTTCTCTGCTTAATTGTTGTGATAATGTACCCTTAGGTCCTTTTACTTCAACAAAATTTTCTTCACCTAAGATTACCTCAACTCCAGCAGGAACATTAATTGGTTTTAATCCAATTCTTGACATTGGTATACCTCCTTAAGTTTATTCTTTAGATATGTTACCAAACGTAACAAAGAACCTCTCCACCTATACCTTCTTTTCTTGCAACTTTATCAGTTACAACACCTTTTGATGTTGAGATAATTGCGATTCCAAGTCCACCTAAAACTTTTGGAATTTCATGGCTTCTAGCGTAAACTCTTAAACCCGGTTTTGAAATTCTCTTAAGTCCTGAGATAACTTTTTCGTTATTTTTTCCATATTTTAAATCAACTGTGATAATTCCTTGTTTATCATCTTCTATTACATTATATCCTTCAATAAATCCTTCATCTAAAAGAATTTGAACAAGATTTTTCTTCATCTTAGAAGCAGGAATTTCAACAGATGTATGTCTTGCGTTATTTCCGTTTCTAATTCTTGTAAGCATATCTGCTATAGGATCAGTTATCATATAAGCTTCCTCCTTTTTCTAAAATATTACCAACTAGCCTTTTTAACTCCAGGAATTTCTCCCTTGTAAGCTAATTCACGGAATACAATACGGCTGATTCCATATTTTCCTATATATCCATGAGGACGTCCTGTTATTTTACATCTATTGTGTAAACGACTTGGAGCTGAATTTCTTGGTAATTTACTTAATCCAATATAGTCCCCTTTGGCTTTTAATTCAGCACGTTTTGCTGCATATTTTTCAACTAATTTTTTACGCTTTAATTCACGTTGTACCATTGATTTTTTAGCCATTAAAACTTTCCTCCTACTATTTTCTAAAAGGCATTCCTAATAGCTCTAATAGTGCTTTTGACTCTTCATCAGTCTTAGCTGTAGTAACTATTATAATATCCATTCCTCTGATTTGATCAATCATATCATATACAATTTCAGGGAATATTAATTGTTCTTTTATACCTAATGCATAATTTCCTCTACCATCAAAGCTTGAAGCACTAACTCCTCTAAAGTCTCTTACACGAGGAAGAGCTATATTTATAAGTCTATCTAAGAAATCATACATTTTTTCTCCTCTAAGAGTAACCTTAGTACCAATTTTCATTCCTTCTCTAAGTTTAAAATTTGCAATAGATTTTTTTGCAGTTGTTATAACAGGTTTTTGTCCTGAAATAACTTCTAAATCTCTTAATGCTCCTTCTAAAGCTTTTGGATTATCTTTAGCTGATCCTAAACCGATGTTAATAACAATTTTTTCTAATTTAGGAACCTGCATAACATTCTTATATTTAAAACGTTCCATTAAAGCAGAAACTATTTCTTCTTTATATTTAACTTGCATTCTGGAAGCCACTTAAGATTCCTCCTTTCAACTATTTATCTAATTTAGAACCACTTTTTTTGCTGATTCTTACCTTTTTGTCTCCTTCAAAAATGTATCCAATTTTAGAAGGTTTATTTTCTTTTGGATCCAAATACATAACATTTGATGCATCTATTGGACCTTCAACCTTTATTAAACCAGCTTCATCTTTAGGATTTCTAGCTTTTTTATGTTTAGTTTGAATATTTATTCCTTTAACTATAACTTTATTTACTTTTGCAAGAGTTTTAGTAACTGTACCAGTTTTACCTTTATCCTTACCTGCAATTACAATAACAGTATCTCCAGATTTTATTTTCATAAAGCCACCTCCTACTATAATACTTCAGGTGCAAGTGATATAATCTTCATAAAGTTACCAGCTCTAAGCTCTCTTGTAACTGAACCGAAAATTCTTGTACCAACTGGGTTTTTATCATCTTTTATAATTACAGCTGCATTATCATCAAATCTAATGTAGCTTCCGTCATTTCTTTTAATGCTATTTGTTGTTCTAACGATTACCGCTTTTACAACGTCGCTCTTTTTAACAACTCCGCCTGGCGCTGCACTTTTAACAGCACAAACTACTATATCTCCAACTTTTGCATATTTCTTATTAGTTCCACCTAATACTCTAATAACAAGAAGTTCTTTAGCTCCAGAATTGTCAGCAACTTTTAAACGACTTTCTGTTTGAATCATACGATACTCCTTTCCAGATTAAAATTATTTTACTCTTTCAAGTATCTCAACAAGTCTCCATCTCTTTTCTCTTGAAAGTGGTCTTGTTTCCATAATCTTAACTCTATCACCAATTAAACATTCATTATTTTCATCATGTGCTTTGAATTTTGTAGTTTTCTTAAGTTGTTTTTTGTAAAGTGGATGAGAAATAAAAGTTGCAACTTCTACAACAATAGTTTTATCCATCTTATTAGAAACTACATTTCCTATTATGACTTTTCTACTACTTCTTTCCATAGTATTAAGCCTCCTTTCCAGCATTAAGCTCACGTTCTCTAATAATAGTTTTAACACGAGCAATATCTTTTCTAATGCCACCAATTCTCATAGGATTTTCTAATTGTCCAGTGGCTAATTGAAAACGTAGATTAAATAATTCTACTTTTAAATCTTTTAATTTTACTTGTAAATCACTATCATTCATTTGGCGAATTTCTTTAATTTTCATTAGCTTCACCTTCCTTCATCTCACGAGTTATAAATTTAGTTTTTATAGGTAATTTATGTGCTGCAAGTCTCATAGCTTCTCTTGCTATTTCAGGTGCAACACCACTCATTTCAAATAATACTCTTCCTGGTTTAACAACAGCTACCCAATATTCAGGAGCACCTTTACCAGAACCCATTCTAACTTCAGCAGGTTTTTTAGTAACCGGTTTATCAGGGAATACCTTAATCCAAATTTTACCGCCTCTTTTTATATATCTTGTCATCGCACGTCTTGCTGATTCTATTTGATTTGAAGTCATCCAACAAGGTTCTAAGGCTTGAATTGCATAATCTCCATAAGAAATTGTATTTCCTCTTAGAGCCTTACCTGTCATTCTACCTCTATGAACTCTACGATATTTTACTCTCTTAGGCATTAACATAGACTTTTTCCTCCTTCCAGTAACTAAGCTTCTTTCTTAGCACCAGTTTTATTAAATCTTTTCTTATTGTCTCTTTTGTTGTTCTTTCTTTCTTTCTTTGCTGGTTTTTCTTCAATAACGGCAGCTTTCATTCCAGGAAGAACTTCTCCTTTGTATAGCCAAACTTTTACACCTAATTTTCCATAAGTTGTATCAGCTTCAGCAAATCCATATTCTATATCAGCTCTTAAAGTTTGTAGAGGAATAGTTCCTTCTGAATATCCTTCAGTTCTTGCCATATCTGCTCCACCAAGTCTTCCAGAAACAGCTGTTTTAATTCCTTTTGCTCCTGCTTTTAATGATCTTTGCATAGCTTGTTTCATAGCACGTCTAAAAGATACACGTCTTTCTAATTGTCCTGCAATGTTTTCAGCAACTAATTGAGCGCTTAAATCAGGTCTTTTAACTTCTTCTACATTAACTATTACTTTTTTCTTAGTTAATTTTTCAATTTTAGCTCTTAATTCTTCAACTCCAGCTCCAGATTTACCAATTACCATTCCTGGTTTAGCAGTAAATACAGTAACTTTAACTCTATTAGCTGATCTTTCTATTTCAACCTTAGGCACTCCTGAAAGAAGAACCTCTTTTTTTACAAGTTTACGAATTTTATGATCTTCTACTAATAAATCACCAAATTCTTTTTTATCGGCAAACCATCTTGAGTCCCAATTTTTAATTACTCCGACTCTTAATCCATGAGGATTAACTTTTTGGCCCATATTTCATCCTCCTTATATTACTTTTCTGCTACTGTTACACCAATATGACTTGATCTTTTCAAAATTGGGTAAGCTGAACCTTTAGCCTTTGGTCTCCATCTTTTCATAACTGGAGCATCATTAGCGTAAGCTTCTAATACATAAAGTTGTTTTCTATCTAAATTATGATTGTTTTCTGCATTAGCAACAGCTGATTTTAATACCTTTTCTAATAATCTAGCACCCGCTTTTGGAGTGAATCTTAGAATAGATAAAGCTTCATCTACATGCTTTCCTCTTATTTCTTTACAAATAAAATTTACTTTAAGAGGTGAAATTCTTTGATATTTTGCAATTGCTTTAGCTTGCATGTTGTTACCTCCTTATCTATTTTACCTTTGTATTTTTTTCGGTCTTTCCAGCATGACCTTTATAAGTTCTTGTTAAAACGAACTCGCCAAGTTTATGTCCTACCATATCATCAGTTATATATATTGGTAAGTGCTTTCTTCCATCATGAACAGCTATTGTGTGTCCAACAAATTCTGGAAAAATTGTTGATCTTCTTGACCAAGTTTTTATAACTTTTTTATCATTTTCTTTATTTAAACTTTCTATTTTCTTTAAAAGATGATCATCACAAAATGGTCCTTTTTTAAGAGATCTTCCCATTTGCTCTCCTCCTTAATTAGTTTTTAGTTCTTCTTCTTACTATGAACTTATTAGACTTTTTATTTTTCTTTCTTGTCTTAAGTCCTAAAGCTGGTTTACCCCAAGGAGTTGAAGGTGCAGGACGTCCAACAGGAGTTCTACCTTCCCCACCACCATGAGGGTGATCAACAGGGTTCATTACAGATCCTCTTACATGTGGTCTTTTTCCCATATGTCTTGATCTTCCTGCTTTACCTACTGTTATAAGTTCGTGAGTTAAATTTCCAACTTGTCCAACAGTTGCTTTACATTCTAAGTGAATTAATCTAAATTCTCCTGAAGGCAATCTAAGTTGTGCAAATTTTCCTTCTTTACCCATAAGTTGTGCTTCAGAACCTGCGCTTCTTACAAGTTGTGCTCCTTTTCCCGGTTTTAGTTCTATATTATGAACATTTGTACCAACTGGGATATCTTTTAATTTCAAAGCATTTCCAACTACGATATCAGCATGTTCTCCTGATTCTACAACTGCTCCTACTTTTAGTCCTTCTGGTGCTAATATATATCTTTTTTCTCCATCTACATAATGAAGTAATGCTATATTAGCTGTTCTGTTTGGATCGTATTCTATTGAAGCTACCTTTGCTGGTATTCCATCTTTATTTCTTTTAAAATCTATTATTCTATATTTTCTTTTAGCACCGCCACCTCTGTGTCTAACGGTAACTCTACCTAATGAATTTCTTCCGCCTGATTTTGATAAAGAAACTACTAAAGATTTTTCAGGTTCTCTTTTAGTTATTTCTTCAAAAGTCGAAACGCTCATTCCACGAACTCCGGCAGAAGTTGGTTTATACTTTCTAATAGCCATTAATATTACCTCCTATACTAAATTCCTTCGAAGAATTCAATTTCTTTAGAATCTTCAGTAAGAGTAACTATGGCCTTTTTCCAATCGGATCTTTTGCCAACATTAGCTCCCATTCTTTTTTTCTTACCAGTAATATTCATTGTATTTACTTTTTTAACTTTAACACCAAAGATTGTTTCTATGGCTTTTTTTATTTCTGATTTGTTAGCTTTTGGATCAACTTTAAAAGTGTATCTTTTTTGTTCCATAGCTTCCATTGAACTTTCTGTTACTACAGGTTTAATAATAATATCATATGCTGTTATCATTATTTATACACCTCCTCAATTTTTGTTAAGGCGTCTTTTAAAATTACAAGATTATCAAATCTCATTAAATCATATACATTCATTAAGTCTACAACAACTGTTTCAACTTTTGGAAGGTTAGCAAATGACTTTACAATCTTTTGATCTCCTTTTTCTAAAACTACGATAGTTTTAGCTTCAACATTTAAGTTTTTTAAAACTTCTTTTGCTTTTTTTGTGCTGAATGTATCTATTGTTAAAGCATCTAAAATCTTTAATTCTCCTTCAATAACTTTTGATGTAAGAACAGATTTCATAGCAAGTCTTCTTACTTTTTTTGGTACGGCATAGCTGTAATCTCTTGGTTTTGGTGCGAAAACTACTCCGCCACCTTTCCATTGAGGAGCTCTTATGCTACCTTGTCTTGCACGTCCGGTACCTTTTTGTCTCCAAGGTTTCTTTCCGCCTCCACGAACTTCTGCACGAGTTTTCGCAGATTGAGTGCCTTGTCTTCTATTAGCTAATTGATTTTTTACTACTTCATAAACAACGTGTTCGTTTACTTCAATACCAAATATAGCTTCGTTTAATTCTATATCACCAACAACTTCTCCAAGTTGGTTATAAACATTAACCTTAGGCATTATTTATCCTCCTTAAACTATCTTTTAACTGATTCTCTAACAGTTACTAAACCACCTTTAGGTCCTGGAATAGCTCCTTTTATTAGAATCAAGTTCTTTTCAACAAAAACTTTTACAACTTCAAGATTTTGTACTGTACTTTTTTCATTTCCCATTTTACCGCTACCTTTACGTCCTTTGATAACTCTACCAGGGTAAGTACCAGCACTTCTTGCTCCTGCTACTCTGTGAGATTTTGAACCGTGAGCTTCTGGTCCTCTGCTATAATTCCATCTTTTTATAGCTCCTTGAGTTCCCTTTCCTTTTGAAGTTCCGATAACATCAACTTTATCTCCTTCAGAGAATAAATCAACTTTAATTTCTTGACCTGCATTAAAGCTTTCGCCTTCGTTTAGTCTAAATTCTTTTACATATCTCTTATAACCAACACTTACTTTGTCAAAGTGTCCTTTAAGAGGTTTTGTAATTTTCTTTTCTTTTTGGTCTACATATCCACATTGGATTGCGTTATAACCATCAGTTTCAACAGTTTTAACTTGAGTTACGAACATTGGGCCCGCTTCAACAACTGTTACTGGAATAAGTTCGCCATTTTCTGTAAAAATTTGAGTCATTCCAACTTTTTTACCTAAAATACTCTTCATGAGTACACCTCCTATTTACTTACAGCGGATTGCTATACAATCATTCTAAGATTTACAACTTAATTTCGATATCTACACCACTTGGAAGATTTAATTTCTTTAAACTTTCCAAAGTCTTTTGGTTTGGATTTAGGATATCAATAAGTCTTTTATGTGTTCTTTGTTCAAATTGTTCTCTACTATCTTTGTATTTGTGAACTGCTCTTAAGATTGTAATGATTTCCTTTTCTGTTGGTAGTGGAATAGGTCCTGAAACCTCTGCACCTGTTCTTTTTGCAGATTCCACTATTTGTTGAGCTGCTGTATCAATTAATTCATGATCATACGCTCTTAATCTGATTCTGATTTTTTGCTTATTTGCCAATTTTTTTACCTCCTTGTTTCGCATGTTTTGGCATCATGCAACTAGGTCTTCCGTATCAACTTAGCCGTGTGTTTCATGTTGGCTTTTAAAAAATACGGCGACCCGTCGCCGAAATCTAGTTCGACATACTCAGAAATAATTACCTTGAAACTTTAAAACAAAAGAAATTTCAAGCAACCTATTTCGTCAACGCCATTTGAGTGCATACAAGCACTCGTATATTATACTATAAAAAAATAAACTTTGCAATACTTTTTTTAAATTTTTTTTTATTTTTTTTTAATTTTTTATTTTCTAAATTATAAAAATAAATTGTTCTTTAAAAAGTTTTAAAAAGTAAATAATTTTTTATTAAAAAAAGCTTAAGTTTTTACTTAAGCTTTTTAGAATTTAATGCTAAATTTTATTGTTTTTCCGTCAAGACTTTCTGCTTGTATTTTTGTTTTATGTTTTATTGCTATTGACTGTGCGATAGAAAGTCCTATTCCGTATCCTCCTGTTTTTCTATTTCTTGAAAAATCCGCTCTATAAAATCTTTCAAATAATTCATCATATTTTTTTATTTTTAAATTATCTGCTTCATTTTCGATTGTAAAAATTATTTTTTTATTTTGTTTTTCTAAATTTAATTTTATTTGTGTATTTTCTTTTGAATATTTAACTGCATTTTCAATTAATATTGTTATAAGTTTTCTAATTAATTTTTCATCTGCATTTATTTGTATATTTTTTTCTATATTTAGTTTTAATTCTCTATTTATATTTTTACAAATCTCTTCATAATCATTTGATATTTCATAAATGATATCTGAAAGAGAAAAATTTGTTTTTTGAATTTCTTCTTCTTCGAGTTTTGCAAGTGAAATTAAATTTTTTACAAGTTCATTTAATCTTTCTACTTGTTTGTGGATACTTAATGTCCATTTGTTTGCTCCATTTTCCATTTCTATAACGTCTGTGTTGGTATTTATTATTGCAAGTGGTGTTTTAAGTTCGTGACTTGCATCGGTTATAAAGCTTTTTTGTTTTTCATACGCTTTAACCATAGGCGAAACAACTTTTTTTGAAAGTAAAAATGAAATAACAAAAACGAGTATAAGTACTACAAAACTTATTAAAAAGCTATTTTTTAATGTATAGTAAAAGTTATCAAAGTCGGAAGATAAATCTATAAATACAATTAGAAGTCCGTAGTCTGTTTTTTTTATTTTATATTTAAATCTATCTATATATCCTGTTGTTTTTCCAGTTTTTAAAGCTTTTTTTGCATATTCTACGGCATCTTTTGAGCTTGTAAGGTATAAATCAACGGTATTAACGGTTATAACATTTTGTTCTATATCTGTTTTTACAGCAAAAAATCTATTTGATAAAGTTATTTTTGGTGTTAAGCGATTTTTTAAAATTTCTATATCTGATTTATCTATTGTTTTTGAAAATTCGCCATCATTTTCAGCTAATATATTTAAGAGTATATCTGATCTTTCTCTTATTGTGAAAAGATTTGAAATATTAATAAAACTACTTACAGAAAGTAAAACAAAAAATATTATTCCAACAGAAAAATATATAAATTTTTTTCTAAGTTTTTTTTCCATTATTTTTTCTCCAATGAATAACCAATATTTCTTGTTACTTTTATTTTTATATTAGCATTTAAACTAATTAATTTTTTTCTTAAATATGAGATATACACCCACACTATACTTATATCTGTATCTGTGTCATATCCCCAAATTTTATCCATAAAAGTTTCTGTAGATATTACTCTATATGGATTTGACATAAGCATTTCTATCATTTGAAATTCTTTACTTGTAAGTTTAAAACTTTTATCTTCAGTTGTAAGGTTAAAAGTTGTTCTATTTAGCTTTACATTTCCTATTGATAGAATATTATCTGTTAAATTTTCTTTTCTTCTTGTTATAGCACGAACTCTTGCAAGAAGTTCTTTAGCATTAAATGGCTTTGTTAGATAGTCATCTGCTCCAAAATCAAGTCCTTGAACTTTATCTTCAATTTCAGATTTTGCAGTAAGGATAATAACAGGAACAGAATTTCCTTTAGCTCTTATTGTTTTTAAGACGCTAATTCCATCAACTTTGGGCATCATTATATCCAAGATAACAGCATCATAGTTTTCACTTTCTAAAAAAATAAGAGCTTGTTCTCCGTCATAAACCGTATCTACAGAATATTTATTACTTTTTAAAATTGCACAAAGTCCATCTGCTAAATCTATTTCATCTTCACAAATTAGAACTCTCATAAAATTTCTCCTTAATTTAATTTGTGCATTTAATATTTTTTATATATCTTTATGATAATATAGACAAAGTATTTATATCACGTTATATTTATACATAAAAAATAAATAATTACAATATATTAAGCATTATAACACCTATTTATTACAAATTCAAGATATATTTTTCTTCTGCCACGTTGTAAATATAAGGTAAAATATAAAAAAATTTTTTAATATAAATTTATTTTTATCTTTACTATATGCATAATTTGTTGTAAAATTATAGGTGAATAAAGAATTTAGGAGATAATATGGATTATTTTAGAAAAAAACTTGCAATAGATTTAGGGACTTCAAAGATAACAACATTTGTAGAAAATAAAGGAATTAAGGTAAATGAACCATCAATTGTTACTATGGATACTTACAGAAATAAAATTATTTCATATGGAGAAAAAGCTAAAAAATTAATTGGACGCCTTCCTGGTAACATAGTTGCAAAAAGACCGATAGTTAAAGGATGTATCGTTGATTTTGATGCTACTTTGGCGATGGTAAAAAGGGTTATTAAAAAGTCCATAGGAAAAAATTTGTTTAGACCTAATGTTATAGTTTGTATTCCTTCAGAACAAACACAAGTACAAAAAAGAGCTATTATTCAAGCTGTAAAAATATCAGGTGCTCATAAAGTTATTCTTTTAGAACAAACAATCGCAGCAGCGTTAGCTTGTGGGGTGAATGTAAATGAAACTAAAGGTTCTATTGTTGTTGATGTTGGAGCTGGAAAAACAGATATTTCAGTAATTTCAAATGGAGATATAATAATAGCTAAGAGTTTAAGCATAGCTGGAAATACAATTGATGAAGCTATATCGGATTTTATTCGTACAAGATATAATATGCTAATAGGGCAAACAACATCTGAAACTTTAAAGCTTGCTGTTGTAACATCTAAGACAAATATTCACGAGCTTTATGAAGTAAAGGGAAGAAATGTTATGAATGGTTTACCTATGAATATTTTTGTAAATGGAGAAGATATTCTAAAGGTTATATTTCCTGTATTAAATAAAATTTTATACGAGATAACACAAACTCTTGCAAAAACTCCACCTGAACTTATAGCAGATATTTTTGAAAAAGGGCTTATCTTAACTGGTGGTAGTGCAAAAATACCATATTTAACAGATTTAATAAAAGAAAAAACTAAACTTTCAGTTATAAATTCCGAAAATCCTGAACTTATGGTTATAAAAGGTGCTGGAAAATTTTTAAATAATGCAAACTTCCAAGAAGATGAAATAGAATATTTAGATGAATTAAAAAGACATGTACTAGAACAAAAAGAACAATTAAGAAAGAGATAATTTTTATGCAAAGGTATAACAGATTAAGTGATTATCTAAAAAAAAATTTTGGAAAAAAGCTTTTAAAACTCTCCATTGATGGAGGGTTTTCTTGTCCAAATAGAAAAAATGGTAATAAAGGGTGCAAATTTTGTTCACAAAAAGGTTCTGGTGAATTTACAAATAAACTTTCGTCTATAACAGAACAGATGAATTTACAAAAAAATTTTTTAAAACAAAAAGATACTGGTGCATATATAGCATATTTTCAAAATTATACAAATACATATATGCCAGCATCAAAACTTAAACAAATGTATTATGAAGCTATTAAATTTGAAAATGTAAAGGTATTATCTATCGCTACAAGAGCTGACTGCTTTAATGATGAAATTTATAATCTTTTAGAAGAGCTTTCTAAAAAAATAGAAGTTTGGATAGAACTTGGACTTCAAAGTTCAAATGAAAAAACAAGAGATAATATGAATATTGGTTATGATTTAAAAACATTTAAACTTTGTGTTAAGAAATTAAAAAAACTAAATATAAAGTTAATTTTTCATATAATATTTGGACTACCAAATGAAACGATTATAGATTTTAAAAACACGATAGATTATGTAAATGAATTAAAACCTTGGGGCTTAAAAATACACAACCTATATATACAAAATGACTGTGAATTATATAAAGATTATTTAGAAAAGAAATTTAAACTATTAGATTTTAACTCATATATTGATGCTCTAATAATGGCAATAGAAAACTTAGATAAAGATATTGTAATACACAGAATAACAGGTGATGGAGATAGAAACAAACTTATATATCCAACTTGGTCAAAAAACAAAATAAAAGTAATAGGACAAGTAGGAAAGATTTTAAAAGAAAAAAATTCTTTTCAAGGAAAAAATTTTAAAAACAAAATTAAATAAAAGTATTTATAAAAGCAAAATTTTTTTAATTTTTTATCTTGTTTTTATTTTCTATATGTAAATATTAAAAAAGTTAAAAGCATTAATTTTAAATAAAAAAAGAAAAGACTATAGTTATCTTTTCTTTTTTTATTTTATTTATTTTAAAAGTTCAATTGCTTTTTGTAATTGTAAATCTTCTTTTATATGATCTAATCCTATTTTTCTTACATCTTTTTGTTCTACAAAATAATCTGGATCTAAACCAACTTTATTTATTTTTGTTCCTTTAGGTCCAAAATATTCCGCAATAGTAATTTTAACTCCTTCAGCTTTTCCGTGATTGTCAACTGGAAAAATTGATTGAATTATCCCTTTACCAAAGGACTTTTCACCAACTAATTTTGCTTTTCCATTATCTCTAAGAGCAACACTTAAAACTTCAGATGCTGATGCAGAGCCTTTATTTATCAAAACTAAAATAGGAAGGTCAACTTCTCCTTTTGTAGCTTTTTCAAAAGATTCTTTTCCTTTAGAATCTACAGTTTTCATGATAACAGATTCTGGTAATATCTTATCTGCAACTTGTTTTACTGCTGTTAAAAGCCCACCTGGATTGTTTCTTAAATCTATTATAATTGATTTTGCACCATTTTTTATTCCATCATCAACTGCAGATTCAAAATCATCTCCTGTCTTTTCTGCAAAAGTAGAAATTGAAACGTATAAAATATTATTTTCTAACATTTCATGATGTACAGTTTCTGTTGTAATTTCTTCTCTTTTTATATCAAAATCTAATAATTCTTCTTTTCCGTCTTTAACTCTTCTTACAGTAATCTTAACTGGAGTTCCTATTTTTTCATCTCCACGAATAAGTTTAATATTAGTTTCTAAATCATTTTTCTTTACTTCTTCGTCATTTATTTTAACAATTATATCTTCAGCTAAAATTCCTGCTTTTTCACTTGGACCATTTTTTATAGGAGAAATAACTACAACTTCTCCTTTTTCGTTTACACTTACTTGAACACCTATTCCTATAAATTTACTTGTACTTGTTCTTTTAAGTTGTTCCATATCTTCTTCTGTCATATATTGAGTGTATGGATCTCCAAGGGATTTAAACATCGCTTTTTTTACTTCTGTATTCATTTTATCATAGTCAATATCAAAATAATACTTTTCTTTTATGATATCTAAAAATGGTTTAAAACTTCCATAATCTACAAACTTATCATCACTTTTAGTAGATGAAAAAACAGAAGCATTCTTACCTGCTTTATATGAAATAAAAGAAGATAAAATAAGTAAAACAATAAAAAATGATACTAATTTTTTATTTTTACGCATATAACTCTCCTATGATCTCAAATATGGTAATGGATTTACAGGAGATCCGTTTACTCTAACTTCAAAATGTAAATGTGGTCCTGTTGAATATCCTGTTGATCCAACTAAAGAAAGCACTTGTCCTCTTGAAACTCTTTGTCCTGCACTTACAACTAAACTTGAATTATGACCATATATGATTGTAATATTGTTAGTATATTGAATCATAACCATATTTCCAAAACCAGAACTATCCCATCCAGATTTTATTACAACTCCGTCTGTAGCTGAATAAACTGGAGTTCCTGTAGGTGCTGGAATATCTACTCCAGTATGTCTTTCAAGACCTGCATATCCCATTATCGAACCACGAGGTCCAAAGTAACTTGAAATTGAAAAGTATCCAGGAACTGGCCAAGACATTTCTCCATTTGTTGGAAGATCTTTTATTTCACCAGATTGAACTTGACTTTGTAATTTTCTTTCAGACATTTCTCTTAAAACATCTGCTTTTACTTTTTCTTCAAAACTTATATTTGCATCTAGTTGTCTTACCTTTCTTTCAAGATCTGCAACTTCTGATTCTGTAAAAGTAATATTTTCTTCAAGTTTTGAAATCAAATCTTTATTTTTAGAAACTTCTTCACTATAAGTTTGAAGTTTTATTTCTTTTTCCTTTTTAGCTTTTATTTTTTCTTCCTTTTTTTCTTCAAGAATTTCTTTTTCTTTTACCAAAGAAGCTTTATCATTTTTAAGAGAAGTAATAAGTTTTTTATCATAATCTGCAATAGATTGCATCATAAAATATCTTGAAATAAAATCTCTTATATTTGATGAAGAAAACAAAACTTCAATAGAATTAAGATCTTTGTTACCATACATTACTCTAACTCTTTTTTTGAAAAGTTCTTCATTTTTCTTAATTCTTTCTTCAAGTTCCTTTATTTTCTCATTTGACTGATCAATTTCTAAGGCAATTTTTTTGATTAATTCTTCCATTTCTTGAAGTTCATCATCAAGCTGTTTAATCATCTTTTCTTTTTCAACAATTTGTCCAAATAAAGAATCTTTCTCAGCTGTCATATCTTCTATATTTTTCTTTTTGCTATCTAAGTTGTCTTTATGATTTTGCTTTTCTTCTTTTAAATCATCAACTTTATCTGCATAAATAAAAGAAGGTGAAAATAACATTGAAAACATCAATAACAAAGCTATAAATTTTTTCTTTTTCATAAAACACCTACACTTTCATATACTTTCTACTTGAAAATATTGATGCTAAAACACCAATTCCTATACCAATTCCAAAATAAGCTATTGCCATATAAAAAGCGAATACATCTATAGGTAATAAGTAATTTGAAATAAAATTTCCAACTCCAAAAGAAAAACTATAAAAAACATATCTATACGAAAAGAAAATTATTGAAAATGCAATACCTGCTCCTAAAATTCCAAGAATCATACCCTCTACAACAAATGGACCTGTAATACTTGCATTTGTAGCTCCGATATATTTTTTTATACTTATTTCTTTTCTTCTTGCAATAACTGTAAGTTTAATAGTTATAGTCATGATAAAAAAGCTTACTAAAAGCAAAACTCCAACAAGTCCAATACCTACATATTTTACTATATCAGAAACTTTTGTTATCTTATCTATAACATCTTTATAGTATACAACTTTTTCAACACCGTCTATGCCAGTTATATTTTGTGCAACATCATTTGAATTTTCTATACTAGAAACTTTAAGCTCAAAACTTTCAGGTAATGCAGAATCCATTCCTTCAAGCAAAAAGGCATTTTCTTTCCATTGAGTTTTCATTTTATCTAGTGCTTCTTGTTTTGAAACATAATTTATTTCTTTAACATTTTCAATATTTTTTAAATTTTTTTCTATTTCTTTAACTTTAGTTTTATTTATATCTGGAACCAAAATAACATCTATTTGGTCAACTTTTGTTTTCATATCGGAAACTACGTTATTTGCAGTAAAAACTCCAAAAGTTATCCCACCTAAGATCAAAAGCATTGAACAAATAGAAATAACAGAGGCAATTCCCATAGAAAGATTTCTCCAAACTCCAACTATACCTTCCTTAATGGAAGAGATAAAAATTCTAATTGAATTCACAATATCCTCCTTCTACTTTATCACTTATTAAAGAACCACTTTGCATACAAATTACTCTTTTTTTAAGTTTATCTACTATGTATCTATCATGTGTTGAAACAATAACTGTAGTTCCTTTTGCGTTTATATCAATAAGAGCTTTCATAATTTCTTCTGAAGTATTTGGGTCTAAATTACCTGTAGGTTCATCTGCAATTAAAAACTTAGGATTGTTTACAATCGCTCTTGCAATACAAACTCTTTGTTGTTCTCCTCCAGATAACTGATTAGGAAAAGCATCTTTTCTATCTGAAAGTCCAACAAGTTCTAAAAGCTCTGTAACTTTCTTATTAATTTCTTTTTTAGAAACTCCTAAAATTTGTAATGGATATTTTACATTATCAAATACAGTTTTTCCTTCTAAAAGTCTAAAATCTTGAAAAACTACTCCCATAGTTCTTCTAAGATATGGTATTTTTCTATTTTTAAGTTTTACAATATTCAAATCATCAACAATTATTTCACCAGAAGTAGGTTTAATTTCTCTTAACAGTAGTTTTATAATGCTTGTTTTTCCAGCACCACTTGCTCCAATTAAAAAAACAAACTCACCATCTTCAATTCTAAAACTAAGATCTTTTAATGCACAAACATCATTTTTGTACATTTTTGTTACATCTATAAATTCTAACAAAATATCACCTCTTTTTTTATATCCTTATATATTATAGCACATTTTTTTAAAAAAATACCCAAAAAAGTAAAAAAAGTTACAAAAATATTACAAAAATATTTCTATAACTTAACTTTTACTTTTTTTATTTCATTTTTGAAATAAAAAACTTAACTTTAAATAAATTTTATAAATTTATAATCTAAATTTTTTATTATTTCTTTAATTTTTTCATCTGAAATTTCATTTTTAGATTCTAATGTTAAAGATTTTTTTTCTAAATCAACCTTAGCATTTACTACATCTTCTAATTTATTAAACTCTTTTTCTATACGTTTTTTACAATGATCACACATCATTCCCTCAATAATTACAATTTTTTTCATATTTACACCTTCTTTTTTTATTTTTTCTTCTATATTTATTTTTTTAAATTCTACATTTTCAAACTTAGCTTCTTTTTGTTTATCTTTTTTCATATCTAATCCTTTAAATCTATTTAACCTAAGAGCATTTAAAACTACAAAAAGAGAACTTAAACTCATAGAAAAAGATGCTATCATAGGATTTAAACGTATTTTAAAAGGAATATACAAAACTCCTGCAGCAAGTGGAATTAAAAGTATGTTATAGATAAATGCCCAAAATAAATTTTCTTTTATATTTCTTATAGTTTTTTTTGCTAAATTTATAAGGTTAATTATAGATTTCATATCATCACTTATCAAAACTACATCTGAGCTTTCAATAGCTATATCTGTACCATTTCTAACAGAAATTCCAACAGTTGCTAAAGATAAAGAAGGAGAGTCGTTAATTCCATCGCCTACCATTATTACTTTTTTGTTTTCAGAAAGTAATTTCTTTATAATTTTTTGCTTATCTTCAGGAAGTAATGAATGAAAAAACTCATCTAAATTTAATTTTTCAGAAATATTTTTAGCTACATTTTCATTATCTCCTGTCAACATGATAGTTTTTATATTCATACTTTTTAAAATATCTACGGTTTCTTTAGATGTTTGTTTTATTTTATCTGCAATTGCAATAAGTGCTAAAATTTCTTCTTCATTTTTTAAAAACATAACACTTTTAGCTTCTAGAGAAAATTTTTTAAAATAATTATAAAATTCTTTTGGTAAATTATAGTCGTTAACTATATATTTTAAATTGCCTAAAAAATATTTTTTTCCTTCTATAATACCAGAGATTCCATAGCCTATTTTACTTTCAAAATTTGAAACATCTAAAGTTATTATATTTTCTCTTTTAGCATATTCACATATAGAAATTGCTAGTGGATGTTGTGATTTACTTTCTAGAGAATATAAAATTTCAAGTAATTTTCTTTTCTCAATCTTATTTGAAATGATATTTGTTATGGTAAATTTTCCTTCTGTTAAAGTTGCTGTTTTATCAAATACAACTACATCAACATTTTTTAAACTCTCTAAGCTTTGCGATGTTTTAACCAAAATTCCAAGTCTTGCCGACTTTCCAGTTGCTACCATTATTGCAACAGGAGTTGCAAGACCTAATGCACAAGGGCAAGATATAACTAAAACACTTATTGCCATTTCAAGTGCAAATTCAAATCTTCTTCCAAGTAATATCCAAACTAAAAAAGTTATTATAGATATCATTATAACAATAGGAACAAAAAAATATGCTACTTTATCTACAATTTTTGCAATTTTCGGCTTTGTGTTATTTGCTTGTTCTACAAGTTTTATTATCTTAGAAAAGACAGTTTCATCTTTAACTTTTTGAGATAGAACTTTTACATAACCTTCCTTTAGTATAGAAGATGCAAGAACAAAATCCCCAACTGTTTTCTCTAAAGGGAAACTTTCACCAGTTATTGAAGAAGTATCAAAAAGTCCACTTCCTTCAATTATCTTACCATCTGCACAAACTGAAAAGCCTTGCTTTACAACTAAAATATCATTTTTTTCTATTTTATCTACATCTATTTCAATTTCTTTACCATTTCTAATTACAATAGCTTTTTTTGCTGATAAATCCATTAGTTTTTTAACTGCATCATTTGTTTTATTTTTCGATATACTTTCTAAATATTTTCCAAAAGTTATCAAAGTTAAAATCATACCCGCAGATTCAAAATATATATTGTGATAATATCTTTTTAATGTTTCATAATCATAATCTCTAAGAGCAAAAGAAAGTTTATATATAACATAAATACCAAAAATCACACTAGCCATTGAACTTATGGCAACTAAAGAGTCCATATTTGCATTTCTTTTAATCAACGCCTTAAATCCTCGTATGTAATATTTTCTATTTATATACATAATGGGTAAAGTTAAAAGAAATTGTGTAAATGTAAAATTTATCGCATTTTTATAACCTTTTAAAAAATCAAAAGTATAAAATCCAAACATATATCCCATTGAAACATACATAAGAAAAATCAAAAATATAAAAGAAAATATAACTCTTTTTTTCAATTCATAACTTTCTTTTTTGTAGTATTCATCATTAAAATTTTTAAAATCTTTATGATTTTCATTATTTTCACAAATTGCAATATATCCTATACTTTTAACCTTATTTTCTATATCTTTACTTGAAATAATTTTTTCATCATAATCAACAATCATATAATTGCTTAACAAATTAACCGTTACATCTTTAACTCCTTTAAGATTTCCAACAGCTTTTTGTATCGAAGAAGAACAAGCAGAACAACTCATTCCTTCAATATTAAACTTTTCTTTCATAAATAACCTCCATAACAGTTTACAATTACAATTATATCATATAAATAATTATTTTTATTAAATTTATACAACAAGTTTTTAAAAATTGAAATTATATTAATAGTAAATAAAAAACTACATATTGATATAATAACCAAAATGTAGTTTTTTAATTATTTTTTATTTTTTATTTTTTATTTTTTTATTTTTTTATTTTTATTTTACTTTATCAGAAACGGCTTTTGCAACTGTATCTGCAACATTAGGTTCAAATGCTGAAACTATTACATAATCTTCTCTTATTTTATCATCATCAATCATGCTTGCAAGACCAACTGCTGCTGCAAGTTTCATTTCATCAGTAATTTTCTTTGCCTTTGACATCAAAGCACCTTTAAAAATTCCTGGAAAAGCAACTACATTATTAATTTGGTTAGGCATATCTGATCTACCAGTTGCTGCAACTCTAGCACCTGCTTCTTTTGCATCTGCGTAAAGAATTTCAGGTTGAGGATTTGCCATTGCAAAAACTATAGCATCTTTATTCATTGATCTAACCATTTCTTTAGTAACTAAGTCTTTTTGACTAACTCCGATGAATACATCAGCTCCAACTAAAGCTTCTTTCATTGTCATATCTTTTTGTTCTTTATTTGTAATTTCAGCTAATTCTTTTTTTACAAAATTGTAGTTTTCGATGTGTTTTTTATTTATTGCACCTTTTGAGTCGAATGCGATTACATTTTCAACACCTAGCATCATAATTAATTTGATGATTGAGTAACCGGCAGCACCAGCTCCTGAAACTACAACTTTAATATCTTGTGGCTTTTTATTTACAAGTTTTAAAGAATTTATAAGTGCAGCTGTAACAACTATTGCAGTACCATGTTGGTCATCATGAAATACTGGAATATCAAGTGCATCAATTAATGCTCTTTCAATTTCAACGCAACGAGGAGATGAAATATCTTCAAGATTAATTCCTCCAAAAGTTGGTGCAATAGCCTTAACTACTGAAATTATTTCTTTTGGATCTTTTGTATCTAATACAATAGGAACTGCGTTCATCCCTCCAAATTTTTTAAACAAACAACATTTACCTTCCATAACTGGTAAAGCTGCTTCAGGTCCTATATCTCCAAGGCCTAAAACTGCAGTACCATCAGAAATAACAGCTATTGTATTAGCTTTACTTGTATATTTATAAGCTAAAGATTTATCTTTACTTATTCTTCTACAAGGTTCTGCAACTCCTGGTGTGTAAGCGTAAGTTAAATCTTCTTTATTTTCTAACTTTGCCTTTAATTCTGTTGACATCTTACCTTGCCATTGTTCATGAAGCTTAAGAGCTTTTTCGTAAACGTCCATTTTTATCTCTCCTTTGTAATCATTTTTATTTTTTATTTTCATTTTAAATACATAAGAAATATACTACAAATATTAAAAAAAGTCAAATACATTTCTTAACTTTTAATCTTTATTTAATTTTTAATAATTAAACTTTAGCCAAAAAATATCGGTACTAAGAATGAAGCTATCAAGATTATAAAAGCTCCACCAAGTCTTGATGATATTTGTGCAAAAGGCATAAGTTCCATTCTATTTGAAGCTGTTAATACTGCAACATCTCCTGTTCCACCCATATTAGCCATACAAAGACCTGCAGTTATTGCAGATTCTATAAAATAAAATCCTACTAAATGTCCTACAATACCAGCACCAATTATTGCACCGATAACTACTAATGCACAAAGAACTACATATTGTAAAGAAAATGCACTTATTATTTGACCTAAATCTGTATAAGCAACACCAATTCCAAGCATTAATGCTCCTGTGAAGTTTTTAGCTATAAATGCATACCAATGTTCAACAGCATTAGAAATATTATGAGGTAAAATATCAAGCATCTTACAAACTGCAACTGTTATAATCATCCATGCATAAGTGTGTATATTAACTCCTATAAACTTCATAATCATAGCAATTACTGCACCAAAGGCAAAAAATCCTGTTGAAACTATTATCCCTGCAGAATAATCTGTTATCTTTATTTCTTTTTGTTCTTTTGTATGTTCAACAGAAAAATCATCTTGTGAATTTCTAACAAGATTTCCATTTCCAGTTAAAGCTGGTTTACTTTTTCCAAGTCTATTTAAAAGACCTCCAGCAACTATTGCCATAGCATTACCTAAAGCTACAGCAGGTACAAGTTTTGCCAAAATTACTTTTGCATCAACTCCAAGTGTAGGTGCAAAAACTTTTGAAATAGGAACTGCACCAGCACCCATACCGCCTCCCATAATAGGAATACCGATATAAGCAGTTGTTTCTTTAAAACTCATTCCAAATAAAACCCCACCTAATGCTACAAATAAAAGTGCAACTGCAACAGATGCAATTATACAAGGTAGATATCTAAGACATGCTTTTATCAAAAGTTTTCTGTTCATTCCAAGTATAGAACCTGTTATAAGTGCTGCAATATAAAAATCTAAAAATCCTCCTGTTGTCATGAATGTAGAAGTGTTTTTTATTATTGGTTCAGGAATAAGTTTAAAATATACTATCGCTGCTCCACCAAATATACAAACTATCGCACCTCCACCAAAAAAAGTATTGATAATAGGAGTTTTATTTCCAATTAAATTAAATAATTCTCCAAAAATTAACAAAATAAAAAATGCTCCAACCATTCCTTTTGGAAGTGTGTTTGTGTAAATTGAAATAATGCTTAAAATTAAAACCACTATAAAAACTGGAAGTTTTAATCCTGCAAGTTTAAAGTCTTTCACTTTAAAATCCCCCTTTTTTTATTCTCTAAATTTTGTAATCTAAATCACAGTTTCCTTATACCCATATCAAAAAAGAAATTTAACATTTTTTCAAAAAAATTTTTCAAAACATAAAAAATTAAATAAATCTTAAATAAAAACTTTATAGTGATAAATTTATTTGAATTTTTAAATTTCATATTCTGCAATATAAATATATATACTTTGATATTTTTTTACTTATAATTTTAAATTTTTTATAACTTAAAATTTATTTTAAATAATGATAAATTTAATTTTTCTTTTCTATATAATTTAATAATCAATAAGTTATAAAGTTTAAATATATTTTTATTTTGATAAAAAATATATTTTAAAGTTTAAACAAATATGGTATACTAATATCTTGTAAGAGAATAACTTTTAAGGTGGTTAATTTGAAAAAAATAATTGAGATAAAAGATTTAAGTTATGAATATTTATCAGAAGAAAATAAAAAAACTATAGCTTTAAAAAATATAAATTTAAATATAGACAACGGAGAATTTGTTGCTATTTTAGGTCATAATGGTAGTGGAAAATCAACACTTGCAAAACTTCTTAACGCACAAATTTTTCCTACAAGTGGAAGTATAAAAATTTTTGATTTTGATACAAAAGAAGAAAAAAATCTTTGGGATATTCGCCAAAAATGTGCTATGGTCTTTCAAAATCCAGATAATCAACTTGTCGCAACTATAATTGAAGAAGATGTAGCTTTTGGGCCGGAAAATTTAGGAATAGATCCTAAAGAAATAAGAAAAAGAGTTGATGAAACTTTAGAAATTGTAAAAATGAAGCCCTATAAAAGACATTCACCTCATATGTTATCAGGTGGACAAAAACAAAGAGTTGTAATAGCAGGTGTTCTAGCTATGAATCCTGAAATTTTAATTTTTGATGAAGCTACTGCAATGCTAGATCCTATCGGAAGAGATGATATTATTAAAACTATTTTAAAACTTAATAAAGAAAAGAAAAAAACTATTCTTTACATAACTCATTATATGGAAGAAGCCGTATTAGCAGATAGAGTTATAGTTTTAAATAATGGAGAAATTGCCTTTGATGATAGTCCTAAAAAAGTTTTTTGCAATGTTGAAAAAATGAAAAGTCTTGGACTTTCAGTTCCTCAAGTTACAGAACTTTGCTATATGTTAAAAAAGGATGGAATGGATATTCCTTTAGATATTTTAACAATTGATGAAATGATAAATTTTTTGGAAGAAGAGATAAAATAATGGATATAAATTTTAAAAATGTAAGTTTTATTTATGGAGAAAATACCCCTTTTGAAAAAAAAGCTTTAAAAAATATAAATTTAACAATTAAAAAAGGTGAAATTGTTGGAATAATTGGACAAACTGGTAGTGGAAAATCAACTTTAATTCAACATTTTAACGGTCTTTTAAAACCAACTTCTGGAGATGTTTTTATAGATAACAAAAATACAAAAGATAAAGACTTTTTAAAAAATCCTTTCAGATTTAAAATAGGTCTTGTCTTTCAATATCCTGAATATCAACTTTTTGAAGAAACAATAGAAAAAGATATTGCATTTGGCCCTAGAAATATGAAACTTAGTGAAGAAGAAATAAAAAATAGAGTTAAAGAAGCTATGCTTTCTATGGGACTTGATTATGAAGAAAAAAAAGATAAATCTCCATTTGAAATCTCAGGCGGCCAAAAAAGAAGAGTTGCAATAGCAGGAGTTCTTGCAATGAAACCTGAAATATTAATTCTTGATGAACCAACAGCTGGACTTGACCCTAGAGGAAGAGATGAGCTTTTTTCAAAAATAAAAAATATTTATGAAAAAGAAAAAATAACTGTAGTTTTAATTTCACATAGTATGGAAGATATTGCAAAAATCGCAGATAGAATTATAGTAATGAATGATGGACAGATTTATTTTGATAAAAAAACAAAAGAAGCTTTTAGTAATGTTGATGATTTAAAAAGTGTTGGACTTAATGTTCCGCAAATCACTGAACTTATGGATATTTTAAGAAAAAAAGGATATAATTTCAAAAAGAATATATTAACAGTTGAAGAAGCTTTTTATGAAATAAAAAGAGAATGGAGAAAAAATAATGATAAAAAATATATCAATAGGTAGATTTTTTCCTGGAGAAAGTTTAATTCATAAACTTGACCCAAGATTGAAATTGTATTTTATATTTCTTTTTATACTTTCAATATTTTTTATAAAGAGTTTTTTAGTTTTTATACCTATTACAATTTTGATTTTTTCTATAATGAAAATAGCAAAATTACCATTTCTTATGGTTTTAAAAGGTCTTAAAGGAATTTTTTATATCGTTATTGCAACGGTTATTTTAAATCTAGTTTTAACTCCAGGGGAAGTTTTATTTAGATTTTGGATAATAACAGTAACTGTTGAAGGACTAAAATTAAGTATTTTTATGAGTGTTAGAATAATTTTACTTGTAATTGGTACAAGTCTTTTAACTCTTACAACAAGTCCTATAGTATTAACTGATGCTTTAGAATATGTGATGAAACCTTTAGAGAAAATAAAATTTCCATCTCATAGTGTTGCTATGATGATGACAATAGCTTTACGATTTATCCCAACAATTTTAGAAGAAATGGATAAAATAATGAAAGCACAAACATCAAGAGGAGCAGATTTTGAATCTGGAAATATTATAGAACGTGCAAAAGGATTAATTCCTCTTTTAGTACCTCTTTTTGTAAATGCATTAAAACGTGCCGATGAACTTGCAATTGCAATGGAAGCAAGGTGCTATCGTGGTGGTAACGGAAGAACGAGAATGAATGTATTAAAATATAATAAAAAAGATTATATCGCTATGATTTTTATTACAATATTTTTTGCCCTCGTAATAGCATCTAGATATTTTGTTAATATACTTCTTTTAAATTAAGAGCTTTATGCTCTTTTATTTTTTTGTTTTTTTTTAAAATGTTTTCTTTTTATTTTTTATATTATTTTAAAAATACAAGATTATTTAGTTTAATATTAATTTTTTTATTTATTTAAATTTTTATAAGAAAAAGTAAAAATATAAATAATATGTAAAGTTCTGTAATATTGAATAATAAAAGAATTTTTTGACTAAATTTTTAACATATATTTTTCTACAAAAAGAATATTTGTTAAAAAATCACATAATACAATAAAGTCTAAAATTTTTAAATTATTTTGTTAAAAATACTTGACACCGTTTGCTAATGGGTTTATAATATAGCTGTAAAATGTATTAGAAAATTTTTCTAATAATGTATGTTTTTTAAGGAGGTTTTTTATGAAAGCTGTAGTTGTTAACAAAGAAGGAACTGGCGTTGAATTAGCCGAAAGAGAAATAAGAAAACCAGGATATGGAGAAGCTCTTATCGATGTTGAATATTGTGGAGTTTGCCATACTGATTTACACGTTGCAAAGGGAGATTTTGGAAAGGTTCCTGGTCGTATTTTAGGTCATGAAGGTATTGGTATCGTTAAAGAACTTGGAGAAGGCGTTACTTCTTTAAAAGTTGGTGATAGAGTAAGTGTTGCATGGTTTTTTGAAGGTTGTGGATGCTGTGAATACTGTGATACAGGAAGAGAAACTCTTTGTAGAACTGTAAAAAATGCAGGTTATTCTGTTGATGGAGCTATGGCAGAACAATGTATAGTAACTGCTGATTATGCTGTAAAAGTACCTGATGGTCTAGATCCAGCACAAGCAAGTAGTATAACTTGTGCAGGTGTTACTTGTTATGCTGCAATTAAAGCTGCTGAGCTAAAACCTGGTCAATGGATTTGCCTTTACGGTGCAGGTGGTCTTGGAAATCTTGCTGTTCAATATGCTAAAAAAGTTTTTAATGCCCATGTTGTTGCAATTGATATAAATGATGATAAACTTGCTCTTGCTAAAGAATGTGGTGCAGATATTACAATAAATGGTCTTAAAGAAAATCCAGTTGAAGTTATAAAAGCAAAAACTGGTGGTTGCCATAGTGCTGTTGTTACTGCTGTTTCAAAGGTAGCTTTTAATCAAGCTATAGATTCTGTAAGAGCTGGTGGAAAAGTTGTAGCTGTAGGTCTTCCTTCAGAAACAATGGATGTTTCAATCGTTAAAACTGTACTTGATGGTATAGAAATTATCGGTTCTTTAGTAGGAACAAGAAAAGATTTGGAAGAAGCTTTCCAATTTGGTGCTGAAGGTTTTGTAGTACCTGTTGTTAAAAAACGTCCTATCGAAGATGCTCCTAGTATCTTTAAAGAAATGGAAGAAGGAACTATTACTGGCCGTATGGTAATAGATATGAAAATGTAAGTAATTATATAAATAAAAAAGCTATAGTTTTTATGATATGTACCCTCTTTACTGGACAAACCA
>KQ959642.1 GCA_001552895.1 Tissierellia bacterium KA00581 | reverse complement strand
TTTAATTTAACGTACGTATTAAAATATTTTATAATAACAAAAAGCTAAATATATATAAAATATTAAATAAAAAATATTGTAAATAATACGAAAAATTAAATTTTCTCTAAAAAGTTATTAAAAAAATTTGATATAATTATTATTTTTAAAAATAAATTATTAAAAAAATCATTGACAAATTTAAAAATACAACTTAAAATAAAATTATATCGTGTAAGTGCCAAGAGGACCTTTTGTTTATGCAGAGTAGAAAACGTGCATTAAGTGCTACAAGATGGGATGTTGCTTGTAGACGAAGAAATTTTTCGTGGTTCGTTTTCGCATCCACCGCTTGGATTTTTGATTTTAAAATTAATTATACGATTATTTCCTTTTTGATAACTTTAATTAAGGTAAATAATACGTGAAATTAAATTTTCTCTTTGACAACTTTTTAAGGTAAATTTAATTATAATTTAAAGGAGCAAAAATGAAAAAAGAAAATAAGTTCTCTACAGTACAAATTGCAATAGCTGGATTATTTATTGCAATAACGGTTGTTATGTCTTATCAAAATATCTATATATTTGGGCCAAGAAGTGGTAGGATAACTTTACGTTTTATTCCTATGATTTTTTCAAGTATACTATTAGGTCCAAAATTAGGTTGTATAATAGGAGGTATTTCAGATCCCCTAATATACTTTTTAACTCTAGGATCTCCCGGATTATATTTTCCAGGATATATGCTAACAAATATGTTAATGGGACTTTTTCCAGGGTTTATACTAAAAAATGGCGACAAAAAAATACTTACAATAATAGTAAAACTTCTAATTATAACAGTTTTATCTTTTGCTTTAACAATATTTTTAGATAGTTTCTGGCTTAGTGTAACAAGAGGTAAAGGGTTTTGGTACTATGTTGTAGTAAGAATTATTCCAAATGTCGTTCAAAGTATAATAACTTTTATAGCTTTATTTATATTGACAACAAGAATTAAAAAAAGATATAGATAATAAAAAATAAAAAATAAAAAATAGAAAATAGAACAAATCAAACTTAAAACTTACACGAAAAAAGGACTGTAAAATTTACAGTCCTTTTTTATTTATTATCTACAAGAATCATTTTTTCTCTTTGGTAACCAGTTTTTACTCTATAATATCCTTTTAGTTTTTTATCTATTTGTTCATCCATTGTATAGGCTATAAGATGACCTGCTGTTATACCTTTAAGTTTTCCATCTGTACAGACTATTATAATGTCTTTTTTATCAATTTTCCTTAGAACATCAGCACTTAATTGTTGATTTCCACGTCCAAAAATATAACCTTGTCCTCCCATTGGAGTTACAATTAAAATAGCTCTTTCATTTTTTATTATTTTAAGTATATCTTGTTCGTTACAATCTTTTTTTATAAGTTTTTTATTTTTAATTATATCAACTCCAAGTACAGTGTATGGTAAATCTAATTCTTTCATAATGTACATAGTAGTTGTGCCAGATCCGATTATATAAAAAACATCATCTTTCATATCATCGATTATATCACAGGCAATCGAAACTTGAGCATCGCTATCAGATTGAGGAGTAGGAGATTTTTTATTTTGTAAATACCTTCTATCAAAAGGAACTTTTAGATATCCATAAAGCCTAACTTCAACTCTATCAGCTCTAAAAGCATCTTCATCAATATCTACAACATCTTTTTCGACTATAGAAAGGTCCGCTCCACTTATAACTTCAAAAAGCAAACTTCCTGCTTGCTCTGGAGTATTTCCATAAACGGGAGAATGAATTTTTACCCCTGCAGGAACTCCAATTACAACAATTTTATCTTCAATAACTGAATAAACATCTCTTGCAGTGCCATCTCCACCAACAAAGAAAATAAGTTCTATGCCATTTTCTAAAAAGCACTTTAAAAGATTTTTTGAATCTGTAACTGAAGATTCATTAGAAGTTTTATATATAACTTCATAATTTAATGAAAGCTCCTTACATTCATCTTCTCCCATAAGTCCACTAGCAGTATAGATTTTAAACTTATCTTTTATCTCTACAAGTTTAGATAAAGCTTTTTTCGCTTTTTCGGGAGCTTCTTTTACAGCACCAAGTGAAATTGCTCTTTTTAAAACATCTCTTCCGTCAGTTCCTTTAAGACCAACTCTACCTCCCATTCCTGCTATAGGATTTACTAAAAGCCCAATTTTTTTCATAATAACCTCCTAATCTATATTAAATAACTTTTAAATTAATAACTAAATTTTTAAAAAAGCAAATTTAATTATATAATTATTTATCTAAAGCTTAAGTTATCAAAAAGTTAATAATCGTATACTTAAATTAACAATATTTCATATAAAAAATTATTTTTTAAGAACGTGACAAGACAAAATAATTTTAGTTTTTAAGGAAAGTATTATCGAGGGGAAGGGCGAAGGGAGTTGTACCCACAGGGCATTAAAACCTTCTTACAATTTGCTATTAGCAAATTGAGATAGGTATTAACGATTCTCTCCTAAATTTTAAATAACTTTAATTAAAATTACGCCTAAGACTTTCCACGCTTACGCGTCTGTTTTTACTTTTGGTAAAATAAAAAATAAATTCTACCTTTAAGATTTTCATATTTTTTAATTTAACGTACGTATTAAAATATTTTATAACAATAAAAAGCTAGATAGATATAAAATATTAAATAAAAATATTGTAAACAATACGCAAAATTATCGAAAAGTAAATAATCGTATAATTAAATTTACCTTAAAGAAATTATCAAAAATAAAATTTAATTTCACGGTTATTTACCTTAATTAAGAATAAGAATATCAAAAAGTTAATAATTGTATACCCTAAAAATTAAAAATAAAAATATCGTTTGTAAAAAGATGCTACTAATTAATATAGCAATTAAAGATATATTATTACTGTTATAATATATAAAATTAAAATTTAATTTTTTTAAAAATAAATAAATTTTTATGTTTTTTTAATCATCTTTGATTTAGATTATATTTGTTTAAAAATTAAATGTCAAGCATTTAAAATAAAAAAAGTATTGATAAATGGTCACAAATTTTTTAGTATTTTAACTTTTATATCATCTATTTATTAAAAATTAAATTTTTTTATAAACTTTTATTAAGTTTTTTTTGTTTTTTTAAAAAATTAGTTTTTTTTATTTAAAAAATTAAATTTATTTATTTTTTTAACAAATAATTTAAAGAATATAAAGAAAATAACTTTTTTTTAAGTCAAATTTTATTTTGATTAAAATATCTGGTTGATTTTTTTAAAATTTTTAAAGCATTTTTAAATAACATAAAAATATAAGTTAATTTTAAAACGTTTTTATTTTTTGTATTTTTCTTGTTATTTATATTTTTATCAATTTTTTTTAATAAATTATATTTTTTTACAATTTTTTTAAAAAATACTATTGTGTTTTTTATTTTTTTATAATATAATTACACTAATAGGAAATGTATATTTTTATGAAAAATTATTATTTTTTTAAGATTTTTTTATAAAAATTTTATTTTCCTAAATTTAACCCAAAACAAAATAATTTTAAGGAGGTTTTACTATGAGTGCTAAAAAAACACCATTATACGACAAACACATTTCATACGGAGGAGAAATCGTTGAATTTGCAGGCTGGTTATTACCAGTTAAATACAAAGGACTAAAAGAAGAACATGAAGCTGTTAGAAATAATGCCGGTCTTTTTGATGTTTCTCATATGGGAGAAGTTTCTATTACAGGTAAAGATGCTTTTGATTTTGTAAACTATTTAATTACAAATGATTTAACAACTATTGTTGACGGTCAAGCTCTATACACTTTGATGTGTAATGAAAAAGGTGGAGTTGTTGATGATTTATTAGTTTATAGAAAAGCAAAAGACAATATGTTTCTTGTTATAAATGCTGCAAATGTTGAAAAAGATGTAAACTGGATTATGGAAAAATCAAAAGCTTTTGATGTTAAGGTTGATCATATTTCAGACAAAATTGCCCAAATTGCTTTTCAAGGTCCAAAAGCTGAAAAGATTTTACAAAGACTTGTTAAAAATGTAGACCTCGCAAATGATATAAAATTTTTCCGTTTTAAAGAAGATGTAGAAATTGACGATTGTGGAAAATTCTTTGTTTCTCGTACTGGATATACTGGAGAAGATGGATTTGAAATTTATGGAGATCCTAAGAATATGCCAAAAGTATGGGATGAAATTCTTAAAGAAGGAGAAAAAGAAGGGGTATTACCTTGTGGTTTAGGTTGTAGAGATACTCTAAGATTTGAAGCTTCTCTTCCTCTTTATGGAAATGAAATGAATGATGAAATAACACCTCTTGAAGCAAGTCTTGGATTTTTTGTTAAATTAAAACAAGAAGCCGACTTTATCGGTAAAGATGTTTTAAAGAAAATGAAAGAAGAAGGCGTTAAAAGAAAATTAATCGGTCTTGAATTAAAAGGTAAAGGAATTGCAAGACATGGAGCAAAAGTTTTTAAAGATGATAAAGAAATTGGATTTGTAACAACAGGTTATATGTCTCCTACTTTAGGAAAGACTATTGCAAATGTAATTGTTGATGCAGATCAAGCAGAAGTTGGAAATGAAGTTTACGTTGAACTTAGAAATAAAAAAGTTCCTGCTGTATTAATTAGCAAAAAATTTCTTAAAAAATAAATAAAATTTTTACAATAAACTTAGGAGGTATCTTATGTATCCTTATTTTTCTTTAACACAAGAAGATATAAAACAGATGTTAGAATCTTTAGGTTTAAATTCTATTGAAGATTTATTTTCAGATATACCTAAAGATCTTAAATTAAAAAGACCTTTAAATATTCCAGCTTCAAAAAGCGAAATGGAAATATCAAACTACTTAACTGAACTTTCAAAAATGAATGTTTCATCTTACGATTACCCTACTTTTTTAGGAGCAGGTGCGTATGATCATTATATTCCTTCTGTAATTCCACAAATTGCATCAAGAAGTGAATTTTTAACATCATATACTCCTTATCAACCAGAAATTAGTCAAGGTACTTTACAATATATTTTTGAATTTCAAACTATGATTTCAAATCTTACAGGTATGGAATATTCAAATGCTTCACTATATGATCAAGGTACAGCTCTTGCAGAAGCAGCAATCATGACAGCTCACCATGCAAAAAAGAAAAAAGTTTTAGTTTCTAAATCTATTTCTCCTTGGTCAAGAGAAGTTTTAAAAACTTACACTCATGCTCAACATATAGAAATGGAAGAAATTGAAATTAAAGATGGAGTAACTTCTGCTTATGATTTAGAAAAAAAATTAACAGATGATGTTGGGGCTGTTTTAGTTCAAAATCCAAACTTTTTTGGAAATATAGAAAATGTAGCTGAATTTTCAAAAGTTGTTCATAGCAAAAAGAAATGTTACTTAGTTTCATCTGTTGACCCTTCTTCTCTTGGAACACTTAAAAAACCATCTGACTGTGGCGTTGATGTTGTAGTAGGAGAAGCACAAACTTTAGGTATACCACTTTCTTTTGGTGGCCCATACTTAGGTTTTATGGCAGTTAATAAAGAATTTTTAAGAAAAATTCCTGGAAGAATTGTTGGACAAACAGTAGATAGAGATGGTAAAAGATGTTGGGTTCTTACTCTTTCTGCGAGAGAACAACATATAAAAAGAGATAAAGCTACATCAAATATTTGTTCAAATCAAGGTGTAAATACATTAATGGCAACAATATATATGTCTTTACTTGGTAAACAAGGCTTGATGGAACTTTCAAAACAATGTATCAAAAAAGCACATTATGCATATGAAAAACTTTTAGAAACAGGAAAATTTGAAAAAGTATTTAATGCTCCTTTCTACAAAGAATTTGCTATTAAATGTAAAAAACCAATTTGTACTTTAAACAAAAAACTACTTGAAAATGGTATAATCGGTGGTTTTGACCTTGGTAAATATTACCCAGAATTTGAAAATGTAATGCTTATTGCCGTTACTGAAAAACGTACAAAAGAAGAAATTGATAAGCTATGTAAGGTATTGGAGGAAGCATAATATGAAATACGATAAATTAATATTTGAATTATCAAAACCCGGCAAAGTTGGTCATAAATTACCAAAGTTAGACGTTTGTGATAAATGTATTAAAGAATTAATTCCTGAAGATTTACTAAACGATAATGACATCAATCTTCCTGAAGTTTCCGAACATGATGTTGTAAGACATTTTACTAATCTTTCAAATAAAAATTTTGGTGTTGACACTGGTTTTTATCCACTTGGTTCGTGTACAATGAAATATAATCCAAAAATAAACGAAGCTATGGCAAGTCTTAAAGGATTTTCAGGGCTTCACCCTAATATTTCCGAAGAATATGCACAAGGTGCTTTAAGGCTTATGTATGAACTTGGAACTTCTTTAAATGAAACATCAGGCATGGACGCTTGTACATTACAACCGGCAGCAGGAGCTCATGGCGAAATTACTGCTATTATGATATTTAAAGCATATCATGAACATAACGGTGATTTTAAAAGAGATAAAATAATCGTTCCAGACTCAGCTCACGGAACAAACCCTGCAACTGCATCAATGGCTGGATATAAAATTATAGAAATAAAATCAGGTAACGACGGTCTTATTGACCTTGAAGCTTTAAAAGCAGCAGTAGGAGAAGATACTGCAGGTCTTATGCTTACAAACCCTAATACTCTTGGACTATTTGAACATGAAATTAAAGCTATTTCAAAAATAGTTCATGATGCTGGTGGACTTGTTTACTATGACGGTGCAAATGCAAATGCTATTTTAGGACACGTTCGCCCTGGCGATATGGGATTTGATGCGATACATTACAATCTTCACAAGACTTTTTCAACTCCTCACGGTGGTGGAGGTCCAGGAGCTGGATATGTTGGATGTAAAGATTTCTTAAAAGAATTTTTACCAGTTCCTATAGTTATAAAAGAAGATGAAAAATACAAACTATCTTACGATGTTAAACATACAATAGGAAAGATGAAAGACTTTTATGGACACTTTGGCATTCTTGTAAGAGCTTATGCTTATGTTTTAGCACTTGGATCAGATGGACTTAAAGTTGC
>KQ959641.1 GCA_001552895.1 Tissierellia bacterium KA00581 | reverse complement strand
TACATATTGTGCTTATTATTGTTGGAGTTTTTGTATTTTTAAGTCCATTAAACATTCATTAAATTTTTATCTCAATTAATTATAAAATTTTATTAACTAATTTATTAAATTTTTCATTTTTATCGTTATCAATATTAACATTGTCATTTTTATCTAGTATTTCATATACCTCATCTCTATAATTTTCAAGAATAATAGCATATAAAGATAAAATATCATAACTATATTTTTCAAAAATTTCTCTTACTTTATTATAGTAAATATAAATATATTCTTTAAAAATAAATAAAACAAATTCATTAAATCTAACATATAATTCTGATATATTTTCAGAAAGATTAAAATAATTTGTAAATATTTTTTTGTTATTTTCTATAAACTTTACTATTTCGTTTGGATAATATAATATATCGTAATTTTTATATATATCAAAATTTAATCTATCATAATATTTATGTGTTATTAGTGTATTAGGAAAAAAATTTATTTTACTCAATTCATACATAAATATCGATTTTTTATTTTTAATTTCTATAGTTTTTATCTTAAACATAAGTTTGAATGTTTCTATAAGATCCTCTCTTGTTTCAGTTGGATATTTATATATAAATGAAAAAATTGCATTTATATTGCTTTTAGATAATAATTCAATAGTATATAAAATATTATCTATCTTTATATTTTTATTCATTTTTTTCTGAGTTACTTTCGAGCCACTTTCTAATCCTATAAAAAGACAATCACAGCCACTATTTTTTAATAAGTTTATATTTTCAAAATTTAAAAATTCAATTCTTGTACTACAAGACCATTTAAAAATATATTTATTATTAATTAATTCATAGCAAAAATTCTTTAATTTAAAATTATCACATATAAATAATTCATGGTTAAAAATAAATCTATTTGTTCCATAAACCAAGTTGTATTTATTCATAATATCAATTATTTCTATAAAATTCATTTGATGATATCTAGAATAAAAATTTTTAAATGTACAGTAATGACAATTAAATAGACAACCCTCTCCTACTTTTATATTAACTACTTCTCTTAATAAATTTATATTATCAAAAACCTTATATTCAAACTTTATTTTTTCTAAAGTATCAACTTTATTTAATTTTAAAAATTTACTACGATTTAATTTACAAAAACTTTGTATACATGATTTTGAAGTACATACAAAATCTATATAATCCACAATTTTTATTTCACTAAAATCTAGAGTTTTCATATACTGACCAGAAAATATAATAAAAATATTTTTATTTATATTTTTTACTTTTTCAGCAATTAATAATGCAAATAACAAGTTTCTATAATTTATATGTATATTTAAAAATTTTAAATTTTTTAAATTTAATATATACACAACAAATTTATCTATCGTTTTAAATAAATTAGATATTTTATAATCAAATTTACCATACAATTTTGAAAACCTTAAAATATCAACATCTATTTTGAAATTTTTAGATTCATTTAATAATGTAATATATTGTTCATATAAATCCGAATCAATTTGGTATATTCTATTTTCATAATGATAATCATCTATATCTATAAACAGATATTTTTTATTTTTCATTATATATCATTCCTCCAAATTAAAAACTTCATCATATAATTCATAACATTCTTTATTATAATTATGGGCAATATGTATTAAAGTAATATTTTTTAAAGATAATAATAATTTTTCAACATTGATAGAATTATTCTTATCCAAATTTGCCAATATTTCATCAGCAATTATAATATTTTTATTTGATAAGATTGCTTTTGCTATATATAGACGTACTGCCTCTCCACCTGATAAAGAATTTACTTCTTGTCCAATAATATTATATAATCCATTACCTATTAAAATTTCTTGTAAATTTAATTTTTCTAAAGTATTAATAATATCAGAATCATTAAAATTATTTTTTATATCTATATTATTCTTTATACTATCTTTAAAAACAAATATATCTTGTGGAATATAAAAAATATTTTTATTTAAAATTTCTTCATCTAATTCTTTTAAAGATATTCCATCTATATTTATTTCTCCTAAAAAACCAGTATAATACTTCATAAGAATTTTTACAAATGTACTTTTTCCCGATCCACTTTTACCTACTATTAAATATTTTTTTCCTTTTTCAAAATTTATATTTAAATTACGATTAAAAACACTTATTTCTTTATCATACTTGAAATTTAAATTATTAATTTCAAATTTATCAAAATTTATATCAAAATCTGTACATTCAGCTAATTCATATTCATATAAATCTTTTATATAATTATTAATATCTTTAACTGAATTTATGCCAATAACAGCATTAATTAATTTAATTATAGGTTCATTAACAAACATTGTCAATTGTACTAAAGCCAAAAAAGTTCCTATAGAAATATATTCGTTTAAATAAAATATTAAACTTACTAAAATACCAGCTATTCTTGATAATACAACCCCACTATTAGCAATAAACGCACTCAAATTACCAAGTATTGAAACTTTTCTCCAAGCATAGTTAGTTTCATCAAAAACAATATTAATTTTATTAGAATATTCTTTTTCTTCTCTATTATTTTTAATAAATAAAATTGCATCTAAATATTCTTTAATTCTTCCTAATTGTTCATTATCTTTATCTAAATATTTTCCATATGCTATATCCATTTTCTTAGGAAAAAATATATTATTAACTATGAGTGGAATTAAAAAAACTATCATAATAAGAGTTATTCTAAAATCTATTAAAGAAATAAATATTGCAATAAATATTAATTGTAAACTAATTTCAAAAACATCAAAGACACTTTTAAGGTATCTAAATTTCCAAATTTCCAATTTTTTTAAAATATCATTATAATAAACCGATCTTTCATTCTTTAGAATTTCTATAGATTTTTTATTTAAAATTTTACAAAAAGCTTTTTTTCTAATATCAGTAATAATATTATTACATAATATATCCATAAATAAATAATTAATTCCAGCCATAACAAGGGAAATCGATATTATAATTATTATCTTAGATATACTCCAAAAAGAGTATAGTTTTAAAGGATTAGAAAATTTTTCCCCGAGTAAAATATAAGAATAAGCTATTAAAGGCTCAGATATAGCACCAAATAAAACTAATATTCCAAGCTTTAATTTATCTATAAATTTTATATTATTATATAATAATTTCAGCATAATTTCCTCCTAATTATTATTTTATATTATTGAGGACTGTGTTTTTTATTATAAACATCTATACACTATGTTATATTACTACTTAATTTTATCTATTTTTTTCATTTCTTCGTTTTTAAATATTCTTTTTCTTTCATCTATTCGTCCAAAAATAGGTGGATGAGTAGACCAATTATTACATGAACAATTACTTAAATATGATTCTTTTTCATCAATTTTTAAATCTGAATAATCTATTTTTTTCATAAAAGTACCTCCACATTACACATAGTCCTCATAATAATATATTTTTAGATTTTTTTATATGTTTCTTTCAATAACCAATACAACATTTTTTGTGTATGAATGCAAAATCCTTCATCTATACCAAAATTATTATGATGAGAAATACAACCACCTCCACAAATAAATATTGAATCACAGTCAATACATTTTTTATTATATATAGGTAACTTATTTATCCATTCATCTTTTATAGAATTAAAAGTTGTTATTTCTTCTATATTCACATCTTTTATATTTGCAATAATTTTATTTTTATTTAAAAAATCACAATTACAATATACAATATCCCCACTTGAATTAATAGTTATTTGTTTTCCAGCACCTGCAGAACAATCACTATATTTAAAAATTCTATTATTAAAAGATAAAATTTTCCTATTAATTCTATCTTCATAGATTTTATCCCCTATTGTATTATAACTATCTATAATAAAATTAGTAGAATCTGAATAATATTTTTTCAAAAAATCAGTTTCTACATTCCTAAAATGTAATAAATTATAATTTACACCTTTTACGCCTAAAGTTTTAATCCAATTTAATACTTTTTCTTTGTTATTTATAACATTCATAGTTAAAGTCAATGATATTGATAAATTAATATTTTTACATAATAATCTGTCTAAATTTTCAACAATTTTAGAAAAATTAATACTTTTTTGAGTATACATTCTATCTATATCATTAATAAAATTCGGTCCGTCTAAAGATAAACCTACCGATATATTATTTCTTTTGATATAATCAATCATTTTATTATTAAAATTTCTTCCATTAGTTATAATAGACCAATCTATATTATAGTTCTTTAAATTATTTACAATATATTCTATAATATTCCAATTTAAAGTTGGTTCTCCTCCATAAAATTGAATCATAATTTTATCATTATTAATATATTTCATATATTTTGAAATTTTATATATTATTTTTTCAGCTATATTAATATTCATAATTGTTTTTATTTTATTATTTGAATTATTATATATAAAACAATATTTACAATTCATATTACAAAACTCTGATGGTATTATGTATATAGTTCTTATAGAATTATCTTCTGTAAAAGACTTAATAATTTCTTCATAAATATAATTATCCATTTCTTATGACGAATATATATAATAATCTATCATTAAAGATAACATTTCTATATCAATGTCATAATTTAATATTTTTTTAAGTTCAAATTCTCTTACATACAAAATTTTAAAATATAATCTATTAAAAATTGCATACAAATCATCATCCAATTTAACTGAACTAAAATATTTAGATAGTCTAAGCATATAATCACCCTTGTAAATTTAAAACATATTACTTTAATCAATTTTATTTTTATTTATTATATCATAAAAAACAAAAAAAATGCAATTTGCATTTTAAATTAATATAAAAAATACGTAGCACTATATAGTTCTACGTATTAAATTTATTTAAAATCAACTTTAATATAAAAAAATCTTTTCAATACATCAAAGTTCAAAATCAAAGTTTTTCTTGATGAATCGTTTAAAGAAAATATAATTTAACATTCCCTTTAAA
>KQ959640.1 GCA_001552895.1 Tissierellia bacterium KA00581 | reverse complement strand
GCAACTTTAAGTCCATCTGATCCAAGTGCTAAAATATAAGCCTTAAACCACCTTGTGCGTATTCTTCGGAAATATTAGGGTGAAGTCCCAAAAATCCTTTAAGACTTGTCATAGCTTCATTTATTTTTGGATTATATTTCATTTAAATAATAGCAAAGAAAAAACAATGAGTTCCAAGCTACAATTAAAAAGCTTTTTTTATCTTACCTATATTCAAAAAAATATGTAAATTGAAGTATCTTTTTAGAAAAAATTCATAAAAACTTGTTCTTCTATTAAGTATCCTTGGGAAAGGAGTAAATTGGATGTTTTCAGAAATAAAAAATCTTCTGCAACTCTATCGAGAAGATGGCTGAAGAAGGTGAAAAAATTATAAAATTATGCTATAATAATCCTATATTAATGAACTATACTATAAGAGAAGATTCAATATGGGATTTTCGGAGAAAATAAAAAAATTAGACAGCGATGTTTTCTTATACAAAATGATTTTACAAAAGAAGTAAAAGTTGCATTTTCAACTGTTAAAAGATTGAAATGTGTTCATGTAAAACCTAATTTTAATACTATAAAAAATATTAAAGAGTTTTGTATTAAGAATAATCTTGAATATTCATATGCCGAAGAAACATGGCTTTACAACACTAAAATGGAGGAATTATGAAATGAGTAGTGAAAGAAATCTACCGTATGATGATACTAATCCAAAAGATATATTTAGATATGCCAAAGAACTTTTAGGACAGAATTTTGTTGATATATTGTCTAGTATTTTTGTAGATGATGAATTAAAAGCAAAAATTGATTATTATAATAATCCCAAGGGAAAAGGTACATTAGGTAATTTACTAGAAGAACACTATTTTTTATATAAACCTAACAGTAGTTCGGAACCTGACTTTGATAAAGCAGGTGTCGAGCTAAAGGCTACTCCATATGAATCAACTAGTAAAGGCACAAAAGCAGGTGAACGACTTGTTATTACAATGATTCCTAATACTGAACCTATTGAAGCTGAGTTTAAAGGTTCTCATCTTGAAAAGAAAATAAATAAAATTCTTATGATTTGGTATCATAGAATAAAAAATCAAGTAAGAACTGAGCATAGCATCGATTTTGTGAATCTATATGATATTTACAGTGAAATTTGTGCTAAGGATTTAGAAATAATTCTGGATGATTATAGAATTATCGTGGATAAGATTATCTCTGGTAATGCACATAAGTTATCTGAAGGTGATACGAAATATTTAGGAGCTTGTACAAAAGGAATAAATGCAGCTAAAAGTTTAAAACCTCAATACTATAATAAATATATTCCTGCAAAAAGACGTGCTTTTTCCTTAAAGCAATCTTATATGACTTATATTTTAAATAATTATGTGCAACCAGGATTGATGAGTTATGATGCAATTTTTAGTAAGGAAGATTTAAAAAATGGTGATTTTGATAAAAAGGTACTAGATAGAATTAATTCGTACTCTGGTAAAAATGTATACGAATTATATAAACTATTTGGTATTTCAACAGCTTCTAAATCTAAACAAATAAACAAAACATTAGTTAATAGAATGCTAGGTGTAAATACTGATAATGCAGAGGAATTTAAAAAGGCTAATATTGTTATAAAAACTATCAGAGTTCAAAAAAATGAAAATATTAAAGAAAGCATGTCTTTTCCTAAAATAAAAATAAATGAATTTATAAATCAGGAATTTGAAAATTCTTACGAGTACGATTTCTTTGAAACAACGAGGTTTCTATTTGTCGTATTCAGAGAAAATGAAAATGGTAAATATGTTTTATCCGGATCAAAATTCTGGAATATGCCAATTGATGAACTTGAAGAAGTAGGCAAGTTAGAATGGAATAATTACAAAAATAAGTTTATTGAAGGTGTTAATTTTAAAATTAAAAATTTAAGTTGTGGAAAACAAGTTATAGAAAATGATTTGCCTAAAAAAACTGACACAAAAATTTTTCATTTAAGACCACATTCTAGTAAAAGTGCTTACTTGATAAATAACAAAAGGTATGGTAATGGTAGTGAAGCAGATATGGATTTATTGCCTAATGGAGATAAAATGACTCATCAGTGCTTTTGGTTAAATAACAACTATATATCAAAAATTATTAAAGATATATAGAAATAATAAGGAGAAATATAAATATATGAAATTAACGGTAGCGGAGTTATTTGCAGGAGTTGGAGGATTTAGAGTCGGATTAAATCATATAAAATTCTGTGATATAAACAATAGAGCAATTGAAATTGGTGATTGGGATTTTGTATGGGCTAATCAGTATGAACCAGCAACTAAAGTCCAACATGCTTTCGATTGCTACGTGACTAGATTTGGAGATAAAAATCATTCAAATATTGATATAAATAAAGTAAATAAATCTGAAATTCCTGACCATTCTTTACTAGTGGGCGGATTTCCTTGTCAAGATTATTCAGTAGCCAGATCACTCTCTAATGAAAAAGGTATAGAAGGTAAAAAGGGCGTTTTATTTTGGGATATAAGAGATGTTATAGTAGAAAAAAAATCTCCATTTATTCTGCTAGAAAATGTAGATAGACTATTAAAATCACCTGCATCAAAACGAGGAAGGGATTTTGCAATTATGCTTAGAACATTTATAGACTTGGGATATGATGTCCAGTGGCGAGTTATAAATGCAGGAGAATATTCTATGCCACAAAGGAGACGAAGAGTTTTTATTTTTGCATATAAACAAAAAAGTAAGTTTGCACTTAAAATTAATAGAGGGGATATAGATTTAAACGAAGATAATATTTTCAATAATGCATTTCCCGTTTTGCCAATTAATGATATAAAGTCTATAAATTTAAATTCTTATAATGATGTCCTTGATATTTCTAATAATTATAATTGTGGGAAGTTTTTAGAATGTGGAATTATATCTAATGGAAAGATAATACATGGAAATGTTACTCCAATTGAGGAGAAAAAATATACTTTAGGAGATATTTTAGAAGAAGCTAGACTATACAATGAAAATATTGAAAAATATATAATACAAAATGATAAATTAAATAAATGGAAATACTTAAAAGGTTCTAAAAAAATAGAAAGGACCTCAAATACAGGTCATACTTATACCTATAGTGAAGGAAGTATGGCTTTCCCTGAGAATTTAAAAGAACCAGCAAGAACTATGTTAACTAGCGAAGGAACTATGAATAGATCTTCACATATTATTTTCGATGAAGAAATTCAAAAATATAGAATATTAACTCCTATTGAATGTGAGTTGATTCAAATGTTTCCTGTAAATTGGACAAATACTATGCCTAAAAGAAATAGATATTTTATGATGGGAAATGCATTGGTGACAGGGATTGTAACAAGAATAGAACCTATTATCAGAGAAATTATCAAGCAAGAATAGATTATAATATTTGTTTTTTTCCTTAAAATTTAATTATATTAGCGATAAAAAGTATAATTTAGAGCTTTATTATAAAAACAATAAGGCTA
>KQ959639.1 GCA_001552895.1 Tissierellia bacterium KA00581 | reverse complement strand
GTCATAGAAATGACAATGAAAGATTTTACAGTAATTTATCTTTTTATTCTTATGAAGATTTGGTTGTACAAATGAAAAAATATCTATATAAATCTAATAGATTACCTATGCAAACTTTAAATTGGCTTTCCCCTATTGAAAAACGTAAAGAATTATTAGAATTAAAGGAGAATTAATTCTCCTTTAATTCTAACATACAGGTTATATTTTTTTATAATTTTTGGTCTCACATCATTTACAAATGTATAGCAAAAAAATCACTATTTTCACAGTGATTTTTGATTGTTTATATAAAGATATCTACATCGAGTATTATTTTACAATTTTGTAATATATTCTTGAAGTTATTGTGTATATTATAAAGTATAAAACTGTAAAGGCTAATACGACTACCCCGAAGTTCATTGCAAATAGTTTTGAATTGTTTAATCCAAGTCCTCTTAGCATATTGTAAAGAATTGGAAATGCAAAGGCTGAATGTGTCATTGCAACGATGAGTGGTAAGAAGAATATCCAAAGTATTTGTGTTCTAAGGCTTTTTTTAATCATCTTGTCCGGAAGTCCTACATTTTTCATTATTTGGTAATTTTGTCTGTCCTCAAAGCCTTCTGAGATTTGTTTGTAGTAAGTTATTAAAATAGTTCCTGTTATGAAGATTAGAGAAATTATTGCTCCTAAGAATAAAAATCCTCCATTTACTTCATACATAATCTTTTTATTTCTTTCTTTTGATGAAAAGTATATTCTCATACCATCTTTTTTGTCTGTATCACGATAGTTAAAATTGTTTTGTAATCTTTCAAAAAATTCACCTTTATCTTTTACATTTTCGGTATCAAAAGAGAATCTTAGGTAATAAAAATATCCAGCTCCTTTTTCATACGCTTTTCCCATTTTGGCAAAAGTTTCATCGTCTTTTACTATAATTTTAATTGAATCGCCAGCTATGTGTTTTGGAATTTCATCAGAGATTTTTACTAATTTGTAGTTTTGACCTGCTAATTCTAAATTATCAGGTTTGTAAAGACTTTTTAAATTTGATGAGTATAAAACTTCGTCATCTTTTAGAGTGTAATTTGTATTGTTTTTTTCGTTGTACTCATCTAAGATTTCAACGAATAAATATTTAGCTACGGCTCTTTTTTTGCCTAGTGGAACAAGTTTTCCATTTTCATTTAAAACGGGTTGTAGGAAAATATGTTTGTAAATTTTCAAATCTTTAATTTTTTCGTCATTTTTTAGAATTGTATTTAGAAATTCAGTAACTTCTCTTTTTTTTCTATTTCCTATTTCAATCCAATCTTTATCTCTATCATCGTCAATTAGAAATTCTACAAAAAAATCTTGAGGGTCGATTGACTTTGCAACTTCTTTTATGCCTGAGTTTATAGTCAAAGTTGAGGATAATGTAACGATGATTGAAGTTGCAAGGAGTGCAATACTTGCAAGCGAAACTGCATTTGACTTCATTCTGTATAACATTCCTGAAATTGAAAGGAAATTTTTTGCTTTGTAATATAAATTTCTATTTCTCTTTAACAGTTTTAAAATTAAAATACTAAAAGCTATAAATAAAAGATATGTCCCGAATATTACAAGAATAACTGCAGGAAAAAATTTGTAAAAGCTTTCCAATTTTTCTTCTGAAGTTATTGAAATATAATATCCGTAGCACAAGATGATAAAGCCTAAAGTTCCAAGGATAAATTTGCTTTTTGGCTCTCCCTCCGCCTTTTTTTGACTTGAAAGGAGTTCTATAGGAGTTGATTTCCCAATTTTAAATATTGTCAATAAATATATAAAAATGAATGTAATTCCCAAAAAAGCGAACGTTAAAATAGCTGAAGGGGTTGAAAAGCCATAATCTATTACTTTTGCAGTTATATTTTTTGTTACTCTGTTGAGTATAACAAAGGATAATTTCCCTAAGACGAAACCACCAATTACTGAAAAAATACTAATTACAAAAAAGTTTAATATATATTCGATAAATACGATTTTTGCAATATGTTTTTTCTCTAAACCTAAAATTCCGTAGAGGGCAAACTCTTTATTTCTCCTCTTAGTTAAAAATCCATTTGCATATAAGATGAATATAAAAGTAAAAATTCCGGCTAAAATATTTCCAAATCTTATAAGCATAAGAATGTATTCAAAATTTTCTTCAACATATTTATTTTGTCCAAGAGATGACATTATGAAAAATAACGCACTCATAATACTACTTGCAATTAAAAATGGAGTTAATAATAAAGAATTAGCTCTCATATTTTTAAAAGCAAATTTAAAAGCCATTTTATTGTTCATAATCGTTCACCCCGTTTAACATAATTTGAGATTGATTTATTTTTTCTAAGAAAGTTAAATTATCATCGTCACCTTTGTAAATTTCGTGATAAACCCTACCATCTTTTATGAAAATTACCCTTTTAGCAAAAGATGCACATTTCACAGAGTGAGTAACCATTAAAACCGTTTGACCATTTTTATTTATATCACAAAAAGTTTTCATAACCACATCGGCAGATTTTGAATCTAAAGCTCCAGTTGGTTCGTCAGCAAGCAACAAGTCCGGTTTAGTTATGATTGCCCTTGCGATAGCAACTCTTTGCTTTTGACCACCTGAAACTTGATAAGGAAATTTATCCAAAATTTCACTTATCTTTAAAATAGGAGCAATCTCTCCGACTCTTTCGTTCAATTCTCTAGGCTTAACACCTGACAGCACAAGAGGAAGATAGATATTATCTCTGTTTGAAAAAGAGTCTAACAAGTTAAAATCTTGAAAGACAAAACCCAGCTTTTCACGTCTAAAACTTGCGATTTGTGAATTGCTAAGAGAGCTGATATTCTTTCCTCCGATTAAAACAGTACCCTCTGTTTCCTTATCCAAAGTGGCAATTATATTTAAAAGAGTTGTTTTACCACTTCCAGACTCTCCCATAACAGCGATGAATTCTCCCTCCTCAACGGAAAAGTTTACATCTTTAAGAGCTTCAGTTTTAACACGTCCCATTGCTCCATAAATCTTTTTTAAATTTTTAACATCTAATATATTCATAATTACCTCCAAAAAATATTATTTTCGTTTACAATAATATTTTAGCAAAAATTTTTACGCCTAACATTTATCTAATATTACAAAAACAAAAATAACCTTACAATTTTGTAAGGTTATTGAAATGTTGGGGATAAAAACAGTTCTAACGACAAGGTTAGTATTAGACTATTTTTCAACTAAGTTAAAACTCTCGTCGATTAAGCTCTTGACTAAATTTAAATCAACATCTGAATCCAAAACAATTGAAATCCAGTATTTTTTATTCATATGGTAGGCAGGGAAAAAATGCTTTTTATCAATCAGACTTTCTATAAGTTCCGGATTAAGTTTTACATTTAAAACATCAATCTTTCCACTTTTATCAAGTCCCAAAGTCTTATAAGGAATGGACATAAAAATTCCATACCATTTTTTACTATTCGAAGTCTTTATCGTCGCATGATTATTATCTTCCCAAGGTTCTTCAGGAATTGTTCCGTATTTTTCCCTTACATAGTTTAGTAATATTTTTCTATAATCCAAAGATGTAAAACAGCTTTTTACAATATCCTCAATAAGTTCATTAACTTTTTTTCTAATTTGTGAAACGAATTTACCCTTGCTGTCTAAAACATTGAATAAAATATATTCTTCATTAAAAGGTAATTCAATAACATTTACCTCAAAAGAGTCCTTGCCTATTTTAACAATCACATTAAAATTTTCTACATCAATATCTGATTGTAAAATATAATAATCTCCAACCTTTGAAAAACCATATGCAATTGCAAGTTTAGAATTAAAAATATTTTTATCAAATATCTCATTATAAAACATAAAAATCTCCTAATTAGTAAATAAACTTCAAAAATTTTTTAAAATTGCATAGAAAACAAAAAATTCACGTCAAAGTTCTTTGCAAATAAATTCTCCCAACACGTCATTTCGACCGAAACGGAACATAGTGAAGTGAAGCGGAGAGATCTCAACTATTGCTTGTTTGCAATCAATAGTATTTCTGAAAGAAATAAAAATTAAAATTTCTAAATGTATCTATGATACATTTACTTTTGCTAAAGCAAAAGTATGAGATTTCCACAGTCGATTGTACTCAAATCAAAGATTTGAACAATCTTTGCGTCAGACCTACTTTTGTTTACAAGTAAACAAAGTTAGGGCTAGATTCACTCCGTTACACTCCGGTCGAAATGACGTATAAGGAGAAAACTTCGTTTAATATCTAGACGTTAAAAGTAAAGAAGTCTCAAATATTATTTAAAAGTTGCATTGAAAATTAAATATTTCACGTCATAGCACTTTGTAAAGAAATTTTCCTGACCACGTCATCTCGACCGAAATGAGTGAAACGAATGAAGCGGAGAGATCTCATTACAATTATTTGTTTACAAATAATTGTAAGTCCTGTAAAGGATTCGTATAAGAATCACCAATCTTCTGATAAATCTCTTAATTTAGGATTTACAGATTTAATCAAGGCAAATTTTTTATCTCTATTCCACTTCTTCAACTGTTTTTCTCGAGCGATTGCATCTAAAGCATATTCTGTAATTTCATAAAAAAGTAATACATTCAAATTATATTTTTTAGAAAAGCCATCAATTAATTTGTTTTTATGTTCATATAATCTTCTTTCAATATTTCTTGTGACACCAATATACAAAACATTTCTAAAATTATTAGAAATTATATATACATAAAACATAAAATTCTCCTAATCTATATTAAAATAGCTATCACAAAAATCAATCCACAAATTTTTATAATCACTATGAGATACAAGTTTTAAGTCTTTTATTGTAAAAATATTTCTGTTTTTTGCTTGAGAAACAAAGTAGGCAGTATCCTTGTCAAAATCTGTTTCTATTGCATAAACATTTTTAAAATTTTTTAGCATAGCCATAAAAAGCCTTGTATGTCCGTCAACACATACATATTCATCATTGTAATTCACGACTTGAATTACAATATCTTCTGACTTTTTTATAAAATTTTCAAGTGCATTGACTTTGTCTTTATCTACATAAAATTGAGATGGCTGAATTGTATTTATTTTCAATTTTAAAATATTTTCTTTTTCAAAGGAACAAATTTTTTTGTTTTCTTCATCAAAAAAATTAGTTATATGAGGTGAATAGTATCTAAATTCTTCAATAATTTTTTCAAAAAAATTACTATTTTTCCCTCTAACAATAGCGCTATCATTTGAAATAATTTCTACCTCATAAGGCTCATCATCAACTAAAAAATCACCTCTCTGATTTAAAACAATTTGTGAGAATAATTCGTTTGTATAGTTATCAATCCTTTTGATTTTCATTTGTTTAAAATTTTCTCCTAATCCATATTGAAATAGACTTTTACACTTGTTCCGTCGCCTATTTTTGATTCTAATAGTATTTTCTGTCCAAGTTTTTCCAAGATTTGTTTTACTAAAAACAGACCTATTCCGGTTGATTTTTGGTTTTGTCGTCCGTTAAAGCCTGAATATCCTTTGTCAAAAATTTTTGGAAGGTCGGATTCTTTTATCCCGATTCCGTTGTCCTTTATTTCAAGGTAATTTTCGTCTTTGTTAAAAGTTATTGAAACAACTCCGTTTTTACTGTATTTTATTGCGTTTGATATAAGTTGCTCGATTACCACCATACACCATTTGCTGTCTGTAATTACTCTTGTATTCAGCTTTTTGTATTCCAGCTTTATATTGTTTGAAATGAAAAGAATCGCATATTTTTTGATTAACGGACTTATTATATCGTCTAAATTTACAAAAGAAATATCCATATCCGTATTGTGATTCATCATTTTTAGATAGCTTAAAGCCATATTTGTATAGTCCTCAATGTAGATTAATTCTTTTTTTACATTTTTAGCATTTTCGTTTTCTACGTCGCTATCACAAATGAGTTTCCCGGCAGTTATCGGAGTCTTTATCTGATGAATCCAGATTAAAAAATATTCCTGTAATTCTTTTTCTTTTGCTAAAAATTCATTTCTAAGGCTTAAATTTTTCTTTTCCAAATATTTTATTTGCTGTTTTAAATTTTCTTCTCGATTGTGTAAAAATACCATAAATATTAAGTAGATGAAATAGAAGAAAACAATAATGTCAAAGGCTAAAAAATAGCCTTGAAGGTCTATATTTAAAAGTAAAAAAACAATCAAAAAAATAGATAATATTAGAATTGTAGCAACAGTTAGGGGTAAAACTTTTACAAAATATTTTTTTAATTTATCCATTTTTTACTCCTTAAAATTTAGATAATATCCACTTCCTTTTTTAGTTTGGATAAAATCTTTCAACTCAATATCGGAAAACTTCTTTCTAAGTCTTGTTATATTAACCGCCAAAGTGTTGTCGTCTATATAATCATCTCCATGCCAACATTTTTCCATAATGGACTCCCTCGATGCGATAGAGCCTTTGGCTTTAAAAAGAGTTTCCAAGATTAATTTTTCTGTATTTGTCAATGAAATTTCTTTTTCTTTAAATTTTATTTTGTTTTTGTCAAGATATAGATAAACTTCGCCAAAGTTTAAAAAATCAATATCTTTTGTGAAGTCGTAACTTCTTCTAAGAATCGCCTTAATCTTTGCCAAAGTAACATTCAAGTCGATAGGTTTTGTGATATAGTCGTCAGCACCGAATTGAATACCCATAACAATGTCGATATTCTCGCTCTTTGAAGAAATGAAAATAATCGGAACATTGGAAAGCTTACGAATTTCTTCGCACCAAAAATAGCCATTATTGTATGGCAACATAATGTCCATTAAAATCAAATGTGGCTGGTAGTCCAAAAATTCTTCAACTATTTTATTAAAATTTGAAATACCACAAACTTCATAATTCCAAAGCAAAAGTTCCCTTTTTAGCATTTCAAAAATATTCTCATCATCTTCAACAATTAAAATCTTCACAAAATCACTCCTTTGTAATATTATATCACATTTCCAATTTAGATAAAATTTTTCAATGTAAATATGATGAAATAAATTGTTATGATACAATTGATGTAAGAGCAAGTATACAAAAAAAGAGAATATCCTGTATAATTAAAACAACAAACAAATTAACTAGAAAAGAACTCTATTTTATATGAATAATATTCATACAACAAAATCAAGAAAATATAAAACACAACCCACGTTATATCCATCATTTACTTCAAACAAGATAGCATGGCAGTTAAAACTTACAGAAACGGTAATTCTGTTAGCTTTGTTTGTAGAAATCTAAAACCTCCCTTATGCGTTGGAATAAAAGATTTGATGGCTCTATTGACTCCCTTAAGGATAAATCTCATAGAACCTTATACAAACATCCTAATTCTCATACCGATACTGAAATTTATTGGATTAAAAATCTCATTAGAAGAAATCCTAATATTTCTCTAATTGAACTTTACGCTAAACTTAAATTAAATAAATGTTTACTAGATACCCTTGCTCTCTTTTTAAATTCCTTAGAAAGCTTGGCTTTTTAAAAGATATTAAAC
>KQ959638.1 GCA_001552895.1 Tissierellia bacterium KA00581 | reverse complement strand
TAAAAAGACTATTTAAAGATTAAAATCACGTCTTTTAGCTTAAAAACAAGATTATACGCATTTTTAGCCATTATCTTGTTTTTATTTTTTTGTTTTTTTATTTTTTTTCTTGCCCTTTTTACCCTTTTTTTACTCTCGTTTTGTATGTTTGTGTTTTTTTTATTTGTTTTTTATATTTTCATTTTTTATAAAGGGAAGTTTTTTTGAGAAAAAGTTTTTCACGGGCTTTTAGTTTTTGCTTTTTTTAGCTGACCCTCCCCCCTATACCTTTGAATTTATACTGACAATATACACACTCATATATATAAATAAACTTTATAAGTAAAATAAAAACGTGTATTTTTAGCCATTTATTTTTTATTATTTTGGTTGTAATATAGAAAAAAAGTATTAAAAAACGTTGAAATTTCAACGAAAACCCTTGACAAGCTTATAAAAAAGATGTATAATATAGATGTAAAGTAAATAAAGTTTACTTTAAATTTGTAGACAAGTTACAGAAAGGAGAAAAAATGGAAAATAAAAAAAATAAAATGAATACTGCTGAAATTTTAAAAAAAGTTATAGAAGAAAATCAAACCCGTAAGATTTTAGAAATATTAGAACATTCTAAAGATTTAAACGAGGGTATAAAAAAGATTAAAGAATTATTAAAAAATAACTTAAACTAATAAAAAAAACTGCTAACGCTTAGTTTACAGACAACACATTAACAGTTTTCCCCTTAGCAATTTTTAAAAAGTAAAATACTTTTAAAAACTTGTCTTTTAAATTGTAGCATACTTTTTAATAAATTGCAAGTGGTTTTTACAAAAATAAAAAAGATTAAACGATAAGCATCCCAAACTCTACCAAAGTTAAATGCTTACCGCTCACAATGTAAAAAGTATTACAACCTTTTATATTTTAGATTGTAACACGCTTTCAAAACATTGTCAAGTCTTTTTTATAAATTTTTAAAAAATAAAGGAGATTTAAAACATGGAAAAAGATTATATTTTTAAAATCAAAAAAAATAATTTGAATGAAATAAAACAAAAAATTGACGATTTAAAAACTATAAGTGTTTTTAGTAAAGGAGTTAAAAAAGATATCTATTTATTATTTGAAAATTTAGTTGAATATTTTAACTATAAAAAAAGTGAAGAAATAAATATAAACAAAAAAGAAATAAAATCTATTTTATTGAACGAACCTAATGGCGATGTTGAAATTGCTGTTTATGGAGGAAACTTTTTAGTATATGATGAAGATATAAAAAATAATTATTTGACAAATACTGAAAAAAAACAGTATATAAACTATTATAAAAATGGAAAATCTTTTTTAGATTTACATGTAAAAGCAATAAAAAGTGCTTATTAAAGACTAATTTACATTTTAAAAAAAATAATGTAGCTTAAAATAAAATATAAAAAAATATGTTATAATATTTTAGGAGGTAAAATATGAAACTTTATAAAAATGTACCTATTGAAGATTTAAATAAAATAATGGAAAATGGAATTTTACCAATTTCAGAAACAAATAATAATAACTGGGAAGACGGGTTGCGAGGTTGTAACCCTACTTTCTTAGTTTATTTATTTAGTCCTTTAACAGAACAAACAACATTTGTAGAATATGGCATCGCACTTTTAGAAGTTGAAATGCCTGAAAGCAATATAATAGAAACTGTAGTACGTAAAAGCGATAACCATAAAAAATTGTATAAAGAATATGTAACTAATTTTGTTCCTGTTGAAAATATAAAAAATATATTTTTACCTAAAATTTTTAAAAAGAGATTAAATAATTTTATAGATAAAAGTTTTAGAAATAAGGTGTACTGGTGTGATGTAGAACTAAAAAATGATAATATGTTTTGTATTGAAAAAAATTTAGTTAGTGAATTTATAGACAATGTAGAACTTTTATGTACTAATGACAACTATTTTAAAGCAGTAAGAAAGGACAGAACTTTTTTAACTTTTAATATAAATTATAAAATTGATTTTAAATTTGATAAAAATGATTTTTCACGTGAATGTAAAATTTTTAACGATTCTTATGGATTTAATATTGTTTCATTTGATGAAAACGGAAAAAATTTTTTTATAAAAAGTGATTTTCACTTTAAAAACGAATTTTATTTTATTGACAATAATTGCAAACTAGATAAAAATGATTGTAAAATTTTAGAAACTTTCAAGAGTAATGTAACAATTTATGGAGCAAACTCACATAAAGAACTATTATTTTTAAAATGTTATAAAAAAATTGAATTATTATTTTACAAATACTATTACATTTTCAAAATATACAAATAAAAACAAAATAATAGAGGGTGTTAAACCCTCTTTTTTTTATGCAACTAACATCAAACTAATAACAACTAACATCAAACTAATAACAACTAATAATAAACTAATAACTAATAGCAAACTAATAGCAAACTAATAACAAACTAATAGC
>KQ959637.1 GCA_001552895.1 Tissierellia bacterium KA00581 | reverse complement strand
TTCCGTCTATTGTGTTGCCGTCTCCTGCGTCAAAGGTTACTCTTACGCGGCCTGTTGGCACTTGTCCTGGGTTTGCTGGGTCTGGTACTACAACTTTTGCCTTTACTATTAACTTGTCTGTTTCGCATTGTGCATTTCCTTTTCTTATTGTTACAGGCTTGTTGTTGTTATTTAATGTTAAATTAGCTCTATTTTCTGGGTCTGTTTTAATTCCATATCTTGTAAATTCTTCAAGTTTTGCTTCTTCTTTTAAGCCTTGCTTATCTTTTAATGTTACAACTAGTCTTGTTAAATCTAGTCTGTCTCCTTCTGTGTAACTTAACTTTGTAGGCTGTGTTTTTACTATCATACTTTCTACATAATCTGGGTCGAATTTACGGTGAACATTTAATTTGACATACATTTCTCTATCGTCATTAGCTCTATATCTGTAAGTTACTTCTTTTATATCATTATCCCAAAGTTGAAGATATTTCGGTCTATAAGTTGCTCCACTATTTATAATAACTCGTCTCAAATCAAAGCTTCCTGGGAAATTGCTATATTTAAATTCTCCTAAGCCATTAACTGTTATATCGTATTGTTGATTACCACACCAAAATTCAGTAAGATTTGGGCTGTTTCTTGCATCTAAACTCGTTAGATTGTTACTTCTACAATTCAATTTAGTAAGCTCTGGGTTGTGACTTACATTCAACCTTGTTAGCTTGTTGTTAGAACAATCCAATTCAGTAAGCTTTGGGTTATGACTTACATCCAAATACTCTAGCTCGTTTCCAGCACACTTCAATATCTTAAGATTTTTAAAATATTCAATTCCTTTTAAATTTGTAA
>KQ959636.1 GCA_001552895.1 Tissierellia bacterium KA00581 | reverse complement strand
AAAATAAATTCTACCTTTAAGATTTTTATATTTTATAATAATAAAAAGCTAGATAGATATAAGATATTAAATAAAAAATATAGTAAATAATAGTATAATTAAATTTTCTTTTAAAAAAACTTATCAAAAAATAAATTTGTTTCAAATGCAACAGACAAAAGTAAAAAGATAAATTATAATATAACTATAAAAAAGATTTTAGGAGGTAAGAGATGAAAATAGAAAAAACTACAAAGATAGGACAATTGTTAAAAGAATACCCACAAGTTAAAGACTTTTTAATTAACTTAAATTGCGAATATAAAAATTTAGAAAATGAAGAACTTTTTTCTATGATGAAAGATATTGCAACAGTTGAAATGGTCGCAGTAAAAGGCGGATATACATTTGAACAGTTAAAAGAAAAAATAGAAAATTTTTTAAAAAATAATTAAAAATAATTAGAAAATACAAAACTTAAAGAAATTTATCATTAAGTTTTTTATTGTTATAAACTGATAAAATAAATATACAAAAATTAAATTTTAAATGTATAAATATCATAAAATAATTAAAATAAACTAAAAATTATATTAAAATATAAAAAAAGGTAGAATTTATTTTCTACCTTTTTATAATCTTTAAAAGCAAATTATTTTAAGCATCTGATCTTGAAAAACCATTTTTCATTTCACAACTTGCAGTAAAAAGAGTTTTATCAAGAAGATCATTTGTTTGTTCTTTTACAAATTTTGTTATTTCTTCATTTTTATTTTCTAAAAATTCATGTACATTTTTGATAGATGCTTTATTTTCCATAAATTCTTTATCAAATCTGTTTAGAAATTCATGAGCCTTTGATTGAACAGCTAGTTGATATCTTTCAACATGAGATGCAGTTGTTGCAAAATGTGCATCAGCTAAAGCTCCAATTATACGATTTACCCAATAGAAATTGTCAGTTGAAGGAGTAAGTGTTGTATTAGCTAAATATTCTGGTGTCTTTGTAATATTTGCATAGAAAGGAACAATTGCATTAAATACATTAGAACCAAGAGATAACCATTCAATGGCTTTTATTTCTTCAGGCATATAAGGACGAATTTGTACTAAAGCTAAAACGTCATTACGATTTATACCGATTGGTCTAAATTTACCTTTTTGTGCCATATCTCCATGTCTTAAATAACAATCATAAGGTGTTCCTTGATAGTGATAAGACATAATATATTTAACATCTTCAATAGTAATTTTCTTTTCAGGAACAAGAGACCATGGAAGATTATCGCTATCTGGTCTAAAGTCTGCATCAGGTCCGTCCCAAAGGTAAGTATTTGGGTTAAAATATCTAAGCATAGCCCATGCACGAGGAGTATTGTAAGTATGGTCAGCATCGCTGTGGCTTCCAAAAGCATCTCTTGGATTAAAATCGCCATCTAAAGTTAAATCAAGATGATATTTTTTGATAAAATCTTTTAAATCACTAGAACACATGAAATTTTCTTCTTTACCAAAAGCATCTTCAAAATCAAAATGGTCAAGACCAAATTGATTTGGCATAACAACATATACATCATCTGGAACTCTTCTTGCTATCCAGTGATGTCCACCAATTGTTTCAAACCACCAAATATCATTTTCATCTTGAAAAGCAATTCCATTACTTTCATAAGTACCATATTTTTCAATTAAAGAACCAAGTCTTTTAGCACCTTCTTTTGCTGTTGATACATAAGGAAGAGTTATAACGACAAAATCTTCTTCACCAATTCCGCCCTTTTTCAAAATATAAGGTTCAAATTCTATTAACGGATCTGCTCCTAGAACTCTTTCATTACTTGTTATAGTTTCTGTTGCAGTCATTGAAACGTTCTTTTCATTAACGCCACAAGCACCCCAAACACCACGCCATTTTTTTACATTTGGTAGACACGTATATCTCATAGGATTTTTTGGAAGCTCTATTTCACAATCTGTACGAACAGATTTATAAGAAATAGGTTGATCCTTTGGCTCAACAACAATAAACTTTTTTGCTTTAAACATTCCAGCAGAAGAATCTTCTATACGAGCAACCAAAGTTGAACCATCATAACTTGCTCCTTTACCAACAAGAATAGTAGTACACATAAAAATACCCCCTTAAATTTTATATTATTTTTTTAAAAATCATATACTTTAAATAACGTATAATCAAGACATTTAAAAACTATAAAACGATTTATAGATAATAAATATCATATAGATATTATACAACAAATTAATATAAAAGTACATATATTTAAAATTAAATTTTTTCTTTAAAAAATTATTAAAAAGAAAATTTAATTTTAAATATTGCTTACTAAAATTTAAGGAATTAGAAAAAAACATATAAGGTCATTAACAAATATTTCATATAAAAATTATTTTTAAAGAACGTGGCAAGGCAAAAAATTACAGTTTTTA
>KQ959635.1 GCA_001552895.1 Tissierellia bacterium KA00581 | reverse complement strand
TTTCCATAGAATAAGTAACATTACCCCTTTTATTTTCAAACCATTCAATCATCTTGTCAATAATTTCTTCTCTATTCATAAAAACTCCTTTCTTACATAAAAAAGTGGTATGCAATAATTATTACAAACCACTTTTCATCTTGACGTGTATTTCTTTATTTTTAGTTGCATACTACACTATATGCAAATCTTGTATTATTTCTTTCCTTTTTCGATAGCATATTTTATCCTTGCTTGTAAAACTTCTTCATATGCTTTCATCTTTTGTACTTGAGATATTAAAAGCTCTTTCTCTCTCTTGTCTAAATCAAGAGTTTTAAGTCCTCTTTCTGCTTTAAAAATCTTATCAGATAACTCTGTATCTTCCTTATACATTTTTTTAATATATTCAGCGACCAACTTTACTTGTCCCCTCCTAAATTTTTATAGCCTAATGCTCTTTCACTATCAGTTATGCCCTTTGTTGTTGGATCAACCAAAATTCCAAGTCCAACAAGTATATTTACTAAAAGCATTATAACTTGTGTTGCTTGTTCTTTGTTGATAGGTGCTACAATTTCAAGCATAGCTAATATTTGATAAATAAAAGCTATTACAGTTGTTAGCATTGTAATTACAAAAGTCTTATTTTTCATTCTTACTTTAAAATTAATTTTCATATTTCTTATTCTCCTTTGCTATTTCTATATATTTTGATTTTTGCACTGGCAATTTTATAACTTCTTTATATCTTATATCCACCGTACAATTACCACCTAACTTTTTATAACAATCATATAAATTGTTAAGGCAATACAATTCTTCATTATCGATATAGCCTTTATTTTGTATTTGATTAGTCATTTGAATTATATGTTGTCTTAAAATTGATAAAATTGCCTTACTTTGATTTTTATCCGTCTTTTTACTTTGTTCAAAATCTGTTTTCATTTCTTTTACATTTGCTTTCAAACTATCTACACTATTTTTTAAATCATTTATAGCTTTAATAAATTTTAATATAGCTTTTACAAGTGCTATAATTGATAAAATAGCACCACAAAGCCCTCCGATATGAATTAAATCCACAATACAAACCACCTCCCTTTAATATTGATATTTCAACATTTAGCCTAAAACATAGCCTATTTTTAATTATTTTTGTTTTTTAATGCTAGACTATGCCTAAACTTCGTTATCTTTTTCTTTTTTCTTGTAATTTTGCTTTTAATTCTTGATTTTTGCTTTTTAAAAATGCTTTTTCAACTTCAAGCTGTGCAATCTTTAAAGCAAGTTCATTTATTATAAATTCATTATTCATTTTTTACTAATCCAATTTTAACATTAATGCACTTTCACTTCCGTACATATCGAATTCTGTTACAATCAAAGTTTTGTTTGGCAAATAAAATGTTTTGTCACACATTTTTATAGTTCTATCAGATATACATTTCGCACACTCAGCTCGGTCTACTAAACCTCCTGATGTGTCAGTCGCTTTTAATCTATCAAAAACCCTATCTTGTTTTGTAGTAACTCCAATTAAAAGATACTTACAATTACTTTCTTTAGTGTTATCACCTACTTTTATTTGGAAAAGAAAATTTAAAAGCGTTACTTGAATTAAATCTTTCAACTCTTTTATATCGTCTTTTTTTGCTAATTCTCCAATTAACTGTATAAATAAACCAGGGATATTACTGACACTTTGTAAAATTTCATCTTGTTTTTCTTCCGTCGCTATTGTTATTTTCTCTAAAGCCATTTTAACCTCCTTGTTGCGTTTTTGTAAATTCTTTTAACTCATTTATAGTTCCGTTTATTATGCAAAGTTTACCATCTACTTTTCTTAATGAATAGTATGTTGGGTCATCGCCTAATGGTCTGTCTAACGGTTTAGTTCCATCAGAACATAGTTCTCCTATCAACGCTAGTAATTTAGTTTCTTGAGTGCCTAAATCTTTGTAAAAACATGTTTCAAGATCGCCCATTTTACTTTGTATGCTATCGCTTAAATCTTTTTTTAAATAATCTAAATCATTTCTTAAATCTGTTTTTAAATCGTCTAACCTCTGCGAAATTTTAGTACCATCAAAACTTTTTACAAGTTTATCAAATTCAGCTATCTTTTTTTGTCTTTCTATTTCTTTTTCAATTCTTTCTTTTTCAGCTTTAACTCTTTGATTTTCAACTTCTAAAATACTCTGTAAAGCGTTTCTGATTTCTGCTAAAGATAAATTTACACTTTTCATTGTAACTTCGTTTTTGTTGCGTACCTCTGCTATAAGTAACTCTCTTATAGTACCACCGTTGAACAAGTCTTGTTGAACTAAATCTTTATTTGTATCAGTATAAATTGTAAACTCATCTTGAGATACACCTTTTACAAATTTAGCTTTTACAAAAAAATCATTTTGAACTGGTTTTGATATGCTATGAAAATCTTTTATACTTGCAAAATAACCCCCTATGTTGAAAAGTCCGTTTTGGATTTTTATATCATTTTCGCCAATTACTACCTTACAAGCATTTCCAACATCTTTAGCTATTCCCTCACTAACTAACTGTGAATAAATCTTTGCGTCCATTTCAGCCGTTATATAATTTTCAACATCATCAGTAACTTTTATGTTGATTGGTTGTAATGCCATTGCTATCTCCTTTCTAAATTAAAAGAGGAAGTTATAAACTCCCTCACTAATCTTGCCATTTACCTATTTCTTTCCAAAGTTGTGGATAAGAAAATGGGCTTTTACCGTCGCTTGGTTCATCTCCAACATATTCATAAACTTTATCATTAAAAATACAGTATCTGTCGCTTTCTAAATCTGTACCTTTCTTATAAGTTTTTTCATTATTATAAAGGTCTGGCTTTTCCTTTGGTAAAAGTGGATTTTTAGGTTCTTCTTTTCCGTTAGGTATCTTTTCCCAATGTTCAGTTGATAAAGTCGGCATTATACCATAATCACTTTCGTGTTCTTTTTTGCATCTAAATAAAATTTCTTCATTTGATACAAATTGTTTTACAATAGCACCTATTTTATATTTCTTTCTATCTTCCCACTTATCATAGAATTTTAAGTTTTTATACTTTTCTTCATCACTTGAATTTTCAGTTATCTTACTTAATAACTCATTTTTCATTTCATTTTCAATTTCCTTTTCGGTTTTGATTTCTTCCAAAGAATTTACAAAACTTTCAAAATTTTGCTTAAATTCATCTTTTACATTAGTTTTGATTTCTTGAAAATCATCTCTCATCGCTCTAATGTCCCATTCTCCACCAAATTTCGTTGCTATAATACGTGTAATTTTACTCATATTGTACCTACCTTTCTTCTAATTGCTTTATTTTAAGTTGAAGTTCCTCAACTTTTTTATTTAATTCTTGTACTGCTTTTGTAGTAACTGCCAAAAGTCTAAAATCGTCAATACATTTTGTACCGTTAGGTTCTGTATAAACTAAACTATCATCAATCTTTTCTAAATCTTGTGCTATAATACCTATTTTAGTATATTTTTTTTGCTTTCGTTTAGCTTTTTTCTTCCAAGCAAAAGATTTAAAATTGATTTTTTTGATTAAATCAAGTCCGCTTTCTTTACAAATCTTTATATTTTTTTTAAGTCTTATATCTGAATAACTTCTATCAACTTTTACAAACCAACCATGAGTATCACCATCTGTCCCATCATCAAAATAGAGTTCGCCGTCATCTCCATAGCAAATGGAAGATACCGCATACATATTAACATTACCAAACCTAATTACAGAGTTCCTGTATTTATTTGTGCAAATTGCCTTTCCTTCTTTTTCCCAACGTCCATTGTACTTAAAAGCCATTGTATTTGCACCCCATACGGTTAATAAATCTTTTTGCGTTATGTCGTGTGTTCCACCTTGTGATATATTGTTACTTTCAAAGAGGAAAATTCCACTTGGAGAGCCATCGGCGTTACCACTTAATTGCATTCCTATCCCGTCATTTGCATATTTGTTTCGAGGAGCAACAGCAACAAAACCACTTGAATTTGGTCTAAAATATCCATAATTGCCGATTTTTATTGTGCTACCATTTATTACAGCTCCGTCAATATAGTTTCCATACAGATTTTTAGCTGTTAGCTTACTTGCTATAACATCACCGTCAAGTTCAATATTTTTAGCTCTGATTTTAACCCCTTCCTCTGATAGATTTATACTTGATATTACATTATCTTTATTAACTCTTTCGAAAGGTGCTATTCTCCATTGACTTGGAATTGTACCTTTTTCTACCATTAATTCTGCTATCGCGAATTTTACATTGTAACCAAATTTGTGTGTACTAACTGCTATTTGTGAATGTTTAGAATTTCCTTTAGTAGCTTTTAAAATAATTTTTCTTGAACTTCCACCAGGTAAAGTTACTCTATCAGTTTTTTTAAATCCATTCATCCAAAAAGTTATTGGAAATTCACCATAATTTTTTGCCAAAAAGCTTATAACATACTCTCTGCCCTCATCAAATGTTGAATCCTTATGCAAAGAATATCCACAAGCTAAATTAAAATTAGAGCCTTCTCCTAAATCTTTAAAGTTAGTGAAAGTCAGTCGCTTAAATCCGTTCCACCCATCGCTTGTATCACTGATAGTTGTAATTTCTTTCTTAGTTAGCTGATAGCCAAACCACAAATCATTTTTTGTATATCTACTTTCAAGAGCCATATTCACAGCTCCAATTTGTAAATTTTCAAACTTTTTATTAAACTCAAGATTAATACCGTCTGTACTTGCTTTTATTTGTGCAGATGTACTCGTAGCAATTTCACTTTTAACATCATTAATTTTAGAACTAACACTTTGAGTTATCTCGTTTGTCGATTGTGCTATTTCAGTTGTTATCTTATTTTCAACATTTTCAACTTTACTACTTATTTCATCAGCTTTTACATTAAATTCACTTTTAACCTTATTTATATTATTTTCAGCCGTTAATTTAAAGCCGTCTAAATCTTGCTTAAGTCTTGTTATCCTATCTGCATTTTCTTTAGACAATAATTTTCCTAAATGTATTTCTTTTAATTCAGCACCGTTTTTGCTTTTATATGAAACATACATATCTTTATATAATTTTGGAACTTTAAAAGAAATTAAATGCTCTTTAAAACTTAAATCATTAAAGTTTCTTCCAACTTTTTTTAAACTTAAAAACTTTTTAGGATATTTATATTGATATTTTCTATTTTCATCTTTATAACTTACAACAAAATATACTTCAACATCTCCTTTTGATAGAAATTTTAAACTGTATGAACCATTTTCTAATTTTAAATATTCTTTAAATTCTTTTGTATCACTCAAATTTAAAAATATATTTTTTAAAAAATTATCTTTTCCAAGTTGTGTAGATTCATAAATAGAACTTTCTAAACTATCCATCTTTTGTAAGATTTCAAGCTGTTTTTTTGATGTTTCTCCAAGTAGTCCATCATATTTTGAAATTTTTAATTTTATTTCATCAGCAGTTTGAACAACTTCTGATTTCATTTTCTCTATATTAGTTTCACTTGATTTTACTGTGTCTATAATTCCTGTAATTTTACCATCTACAACTTCAAAATAAGTCTTTGTCTTTTCCCAATTTTCATTAAAAACTTCCCTCAACTTATCTTCATCAGTTGTTAAATCTGGCACTTTAGTTCCTAAAGTGATTTCATTTCTAAAACTGTCTTTAAAATATTTTACTAACTTAATTATTCTAAATTGTTCCTTTTTTTGTGAATTTTTATTGATCAAAGTTACTTTATCCCCTAAATTCATTTTAAGAAATTCATATTTTAAATTCTCACTTAAATCAATAACATCAATTTCATAAGTGATATTTGGAGTTGATAATTTCTTTAATTTTTTATTTGCATCATCAAAAAGACTATGCACATTAAGATATCTGTTATCTTCCCAATACATAGTCTTTATCTTTTTTGAATATTCAAAATTATCAATATAAGCCTTACCGTCATTTACCTTTTCGATACCAAGATTATCACGTCCAATTGGTATTATTCTAGTAACTAAATCATAACTATCTGCAGTAAAGTGAATATCTTTTATATTCAATTCATCTGTAAAGTATGAACCGTTATCTTCTCCTAAATCATATCCAACTGTTACAGTTTTCTTTTTGTTATCAAACCTTATTTCAGCCTTAAACTTTTGTATAATTTCATTAATCAAGCTAAATTTATTGATATTATTACCTGTTACAGTCCTTTTTTTAGTATCTCCTTTAAAAACTAAACTCCAACCACTGGGCAATAAGTCTTTAATCATAAAATCAAGTGTTTTTGTTGGATAAGTTTTATTTGTCAAATACTCGTCAAATTCTTCAATCTCTTGTAAAGCTACTATTTTAAAAGTGTATTGCAATTCTTCGATATCTTTAATTACATAAATCTGCTCTTTAGTTTCTACATAACCCTCTAACTCAAAATACTTTAAATTTTCTTTATCTATTTCAAAAGTTAGTACATCAAGTTTATTTATATCACAAGTTAAAAAAGGCTCTATAATTCTATCAGTCATAAAGACCTTATTTTTACTTTTATCAAAAATATTAATCATATTATATCAACCTTTCATAATAACTAATATTTGTATCAAAATTTCCTGTACCAGATATATTTATTTCAAAGTTATTTGAAAAATCAGTTTTTGGAAATTCAAACATATCCACCAACTTATACACATTTTCACCGGTTTCGTTTTTTACAGTTTTTTCTTTTCCGTCAATTTTAATTGTTCCATTAAGCTCTTTTATAAAGATATTAAAAGTTTTACTCTTAATGCTAATATTTGTACCATTTCCTTTAATAGAAATTAAAAGAGGGGTAATTACATTACTTTCTAAATTTAAAACAATTTTGCCGTTGCTTTTTTGATTTTGTTGATTAAGTGTACCGTTATATACAGCACACTTTCCCTCAATTTCTATAACTTCAAAATTGTTATAAACCTCTACATCTCCACTTTCAATAAAACGACCTTCATAAATTCTACTATCGTTCAAGTCTAATTTACAAACTTCAATATCATTAAGTAATTTAGACTTGTTAGTTTTTATTTCAGACCTATTACCTTTTAATTCGATTTTAAATTTAATTGTAGCTAAACCTAATTTTTTATCCGAATAAAAGACCTCTCCATTTGCACTTTCAAACTCTTGTCTTTTTATTTCTGTACCTAAAATGCTAATAGGTTGTAAAATTTTAGCTTTATATTTATCTAATTTTAAACCATTTATAACTTCCATAACTACCTCTTTTTACTTCTTGAAATTGCTCTGCTTGAATATTCTGATACACTTCTTCCGACTTCTCTCTTATCAAGTTCAACAATAGTAATAATCTTTCCATTGCCGATATCAACCGCAAGATTTCCGTTCTCTGTGATGTTAAAACTTCTTTCAAAACTACCTTTTCCGTCAAATAATGTATTCATTTCAAAGTCAACGCCTTGACTCATCTTATCAATAATTCCCGACATAAAACTTTTAGCTTTTTGCATTGTGTTTTTGCCCTCTTTATCAATACCGATACCTAAACCTTTCATAAGCATAATACCTACTTCATCACGCATTACCCTTGACGGAGAATGTATGCCAGCCTCATATTTTGCAGCGTTTACAGCACTACGCATGACATTAATGGCTGCATTTATTACTGAACTTCTTCCGTTTCTGATACCACCAGCTAAGCCATACATTAAGTTAGTTCCTGCATGTGAAAAATCAGATTGAAAACTATTTATGTTACTTGTAGCACTCTGACACATATTTTTAATATCGTTATTTATCTTATTAGCTCCGTTTTTCACGTTATCAGAAGATTTATCCATCATATTTTTAGTATCTTTTTGCATTTTATCAGATGTTTTTGTAATATCAGTATCAATGCCTTTAGTCATTTTAGATAGATTATTCTTAACATCATTAGAGCCTTTTTGAATAGATGAATTAATACCAGTCATAGCTCCTGTCATAGTAACATTAGAACTATTTTTTAACTTGTTCAAATCGCTATCAACTGACTTAGTCATTGAATTAATGCCACTTGTAACAGGAGGAGTTCCGTTTTTTACATTATTAGAAATGTTATCCATCATTTCTTTAGATTTTACATCGCTATTATTTTTTGACACATCTAGCTCTTGTGCAATGTTTTCAGTTAGCCAACCCATTTGAGTTTTTACGTTTGGATTACCGTCAGTTATTCCATTTGCTACATTGTCTGCAATATTTTTTCCATCTACTCCAGCTTGTTGTTGTGCCTTTTGCAATTCATTAAACAAAGGATCGTTTATATTTGTAATCAAACTCGATTCTAACAAACTCTTCCCGTCTGCTATACCAAGACTTAAATTACTAATATTTTGATAGCCGTTAGATTTTAAAATTTCAGGAATAAGAGTTTCACTAACTCCCATTTCTTTTAACTTTGCATAAGCATCTTGAACTGGTATAAGTCCTCCGTTTGTTCCATCAGCAAAAGCCGTCATATCAGTTAAACCCATTTGTCTTAATTCTTCTGATATTTCTAAATAACTTTTACCTTGCAAAATGCCGTTTTGAATATATTGTTCAACAAATTGCATTCCCTCATTAGCACCCTCGCCAAACTTTTGTAAGTTGATAAGACCACTTGCGAATGCTTGTTCTGCAAATTCAAGAGGATTTCTAGCTGTTTCAGCAATCAACTTAGCTTTATCTTGAACATATTGTTGCTCAGCTTCTAAGCCCTCTCCATAACGTAACATACCTTTTTGTCCTAATTCAAAAACTTTTTCAGCTAAATCAAAACCATGTAAGCCTTTTTCCCTTAGACCTTTGATTACTTCCTCAAACTTTGTGCCGTCTTGTGCTACTCCGTCTGTAAAGCCGTTTAATGTATCAATACCTTTTAATTTTGCAAGTTTTGCAACTATCTCTAATTCATCACTTGTAGTTGTTCTTAAATTGTTATAAGCTGTTTTAAGACCACTTGAACCATTATCGATTAATCCTTGTAGATAGCTATCATTTGTTGACTTTCCTGCGTCTCTTGCAATTTGATTAATCTGTGAATTACTTAAGCCACTTTGTACAAGTTCTTTAAAGCCTTCAGATATATCAATTTTACCACCTTTAATTCCTTTTACAATTTCAGCAACTGTCTTTTTAGGTGCATTAGATACATCAGCACTTTCAGCTCCTTTATTAGCTCCATTTTCAACAGTTTCTTTTGTGGCTTGCTCGACATCATCTTTCTTACCTCTAATGCCTTTTATAATGCCACCGATTAGATTAGCTCCAGCTTTAAGTAGATTTAAAGGATTGAGCATTTTTATAATGCCTTTACCGATATTCTTTACAAACTCCCAAAGTTTAGGCAACATTTGACCTAATCCACGAATTAAAGAACCTATCATTTCTCCTGCTTTACTTGCTATCTTACTTAAGTCAAAACTTCCTAAAAAAGCAGCTAAAAGAGTAATACCAACGGTAGCTAAACCAATAGGATTAGATAAAGTTACCATTAAAACTGCTATTAATTTCGCACCAACGCCAACTAACATAGAACTGCAACCAGCTAAACCTTTCGCGAAAATACCACCTATCTTACTACCAACGGAAGATAGAAAACCAATTTTACTACCCATGCCAGAACTAAAACTATTTAATAAATTAGCTCCAACAGCGTTTAAATCACGCTTTCCTGTCATTATAGACCTTTGTAACATCCCTATAATTTCTTTTCCTGCTTTTTTTACAGATTCCATTTTTGAAATTATAGACTTTGAAAAATTACTTACACAAGTGATACCAGCATTTGCTAATATATCTTTATTTCCAGTAATTCCAAAAGCTAACTCCGTTACAATTCTTTTTCCGATAGCTACTGCTTTAAATAGTGTAAATATTTTAACAAAAGCCTTTAACAACTTATCAGCATTAGCAGTAATTACAGGAATTGAATTTATCAAGCCTTGCCCTATTGCTTGTACTATCTTTAAACCAACTTCTATAAATCGTTCTATATTATTTGAAAAAGCCTCAACTAACTTAACAATAGCCTCAACTATTTTAGGAATTATATTAGGTAAATTTTTACCTAAACCATCAGCGAGAGCATTTAATATATTAAGACCAACAGTAAAAAATCTATCGACATTTTGAATGAAATAGTTTAAAAGATTATTTAGCATATTAGAAGCATTATCTATCAAACTAGGTAGACTTTTAGCTATTCCCTCTCCAATCTTTAGCACCATTTCAGCACCACAAATCAATAACTTTTCAGCTATCGTCATAATACCAGTTAATAAACTTTCCCCTATCTTAACTGCACTATCTGCTATCTGCGTTGAATTTTTATTAATTCCCTCAATTAAATTAGTTATTATATCCACACCTATATTAATAAATTTAGGTAGTGAATTAGCTATATTTGTTACAATATCAGCCATTATTTCACCAATAACGGCAGGTAATTTATTTATATCTTTCTTGACCGTTTCATTAAGTTTATCAATGTGTTTTGTCGCTCTTTGTGCTACATTTCTCAAAGGATTGTCAACATTTTCATATAAAGATATACCAAAGCCCTCTAAAGCACTTTTTAATATAGTTATATCTCCCTTTAAGTTGTCATTCATAATCTTAGCCATTTTTTTAGCACTACCAGATGAATTATTAATAGCATTTGATAACTTATTAAAATCATCATCACTAGCATTAATAATCGCTAACATTCCCGACATTGCTTCTTTTCCAAAAATAGCACTCGCAGCAGCGGTTTTTTCATCTGCACTTAAATTCTTAAATTGTGTTCTAAATTTCTTTAAAACCTCATTAAGTGGAATACCTTGTAATTCTTCTGCACTTAATCCAACAAGGTTAAGTCCGTTTGCTACTTCTTTTGTAGGTTTTGCAAGTCTTGCAAGTGAGTTTTTAAGAGAAGTACCAGCTTGAGAACTTTTAACACCAGCATTAGCCATTAAACCAAGTGCCAACGATGTATCTTCTGCCGTATATCCTAAAGCACCACAAAGAGGAGCAACATATTTAAAACTCTCCCCTAACATTCCAACGTTGGTATTTGCATTTGTAGCAGTTGCAGCTAAAACATCAGCGAATTTTCCCGACTGTTCAGCACTCATACCGAAAGCAGTTAAAGAGTCAGTTACGATATCAGATACCATAGCTAAATCTTCTCCACTCGCAGCAGCTAAATTTATAACCCCGTCAAGACCTTCCATCATCTGTTGAGGCTTCCAACCAGCCATAGCCATATATTTTAAAGCCTCTGCACTTTCTGTCGCACTAAACTTTGTACTAGCTCCCATATCCTTAGCTTTTTGTCTTAACATATCTAAGTCTTTTCCAGAAGCTCCAGAAATAGCAGAAACTTGACTCATACCAGCGTCAAAGTTAGCACCAGCTTTTAAAGCAAAACCACCTAAAGCACTTGTTGCAACACTTGCAAGCCCTATTGATTTTGCTATACCAGCTCCAACTTTACCAGCTGTTCCTCTTAACTTTGCGACACCTTTTTCAAAACCCGAAACGTCAATTTTTGTATCAAAAATCAATGAACCATCAGCCATAAAATCCCCCTTTCTAATGATAAGTTTTTAGGCTCAAAGGCTCATTTATCATTTATTATTTTTTATATTAATTTCTATTTGTTTTTTACATTTTTTGCATTTTATAAAAACAAGTTTACATTCTGCCTTTTCATCGTATTTAATCAATTTTTGCTTACAATATGGGCAAATAAACCATTTTTTCAATTTTAACCACCACACATACTTAATAATGAATTGGCAAAATCTTCCTCTTTTTCTTCCTCACTTCTTAAATCAGGTAAAGCATAAATTCTTTTCTTTTCTTTGTAAAACTTCTTTTCTTCTTTACTCATTTTAGAACTTATCTTCATTGATCTATAACCTAATATTTTACTAAATAGACACTCCTCATTTAAGCCTTTTAACAATGCTTTAAACTTCCACCAGTGCATTTTTTTGGTTGTTAAATCAATTCCGTAACACTCATAAAATGATGAAAAAATATAATCAGCGTCATATTCAAAAGAATAAATCAATTTTTTATTATTTTCTTTACTTTCATTTTGCCTAGTCCTTTTCAATTCTCTTTCATCAAAAGAACCTGCATAAAATTTTAAAATATAATCCATAAGCTCTTTAAATTCTTTTTCATTACCATTTAACTTATAAAGCAATATTTCAACATTATCCTTTATAGTTAAATCAATAATTTTACCAAACTTTTCTTCATCAGTCTTATTTTTATCTTGCAAAAGAATTTCAAAAGCTACCCAATTTCTAAAATCTGTATTTAAATTTACATTTTTAAACTTTTTAGGAAGATTATCTGTTAAAATATTCATTATTTTTTAAATTTATTTTTATTGTTATATCTATTATTTATTTCTTGATTGTGTTTTTGAAATTTTACATTATAATTATTTATTTCATCTAAAATAAACTCGCAAATATCCATTAATTCATAAAAATTCAACTCTTTATTGTCATATTCTGTCTTTTTAATTAATGAATAAGCGTCTTTCCCTAAGACAATTTCAATTAATTTTTTAAAATCAACCATTATATCGTTGATACTTTTGTCTTTTTTTTGTGAATTTTCTGAAAATTCAATAACTCCTTTTTGTAATTCTTCATTAATTACATCAACAAAAAACTTATTTTCTCCAAATTCAATAACTAATCTTCTATCTTTCTTTTGAAATTTTGCCATAATAATACCTCTTTTCTAAAATTTTGATAAATTAAAAAGGTAGCCGTTATGACTACCTTTTAATCTTATTTACTAATCAACTGATACAGTTTTAGGTTCAAAACCTTTAGTGTATTTTATAGCTAACCAATCTTTAGCATCAGTATCTTCTGTTGCTGTTCCTTCTTCAACTGCTCCATTAGCTTTAAAAGTTCCTGAATATTGATAAGCATCTGTTCCATCTCCCTCAGTATCAGCAACTATTGTATATTTTCTTGATAAAGCATAAAATCCAGCTGTTTTCGCAGGTTTAGCAAAGTCAACAACAACTATTTCGCAAGTTGCGTCATTACCGATTTTTTCTTTATCAAAAATTTCTTGAATAGCTTCGTGTACTGGGTTATCTGTGTACTTATCAAAAGCAAATGAAGTTGATGAAGTAATACCAGTTGTATCTGTTCTTGATGAAGTTTCATCAACATAAGTTCTTTCGTATTCTTGTGCCTCTTTTGAAGTTGATAATTCTGTAAAACCTTTCATTCTGTAATATTTTTCATTAACTTTAAAGAATGATACCTTACCACTTCTTAAAACAAGACCTTTAAATTCTTGTAAATTAGTAATATTTTTATCTGTTGCCATTTCTTACCTCCAAATATTTTAATCTCATTTGTATTTGATATTGGGCTTTGCCCTCATCATTTGCTATTAAATAGCCATTTGTTAAAACTTCCATATCTATTGCGTATCTATTGCCCTCAAGTTTTGGAAGTTTCTTATCTTTTACACTTTTATAAATCCACTCAATCAATCTATCAAAAAAAGCTATATTATCAAGCTGTGTAACATAGCTACTACTCATCAATGTTTTTGTTGCAAAAACAAAAGTATATTGCTTTAATTCATCTCCGTCAACATATTTTTTTAAAAGTGGATTTGTAGGCTCTGAATAAATACCATATTCTATATCATCAAGACCTAAATAATCTAAATTAAGCCTAGCATTAGGACTTAATAAAGGGCATTTATCAAAGTAATCTCTTATACTTTCAATTATAACTTTCATTACTTCCCTTTACCTCCTACAATTTTTGCAACGCCTTGTAAAATCTCATCACGATGATTATTTTTCATTCTATCAAACCACTTACAACCACGTCTTGGTGCGTCTGTAAAGTTAGCTTGCGTATAATACCAGCGTCTTGCATAAGGTGTATTTTGTTGAATTTGTCCATTACCAATCTTTGATTGTGTTGTTGGACTACTTTTTAAAACACCTGTTCTGAAAGGAGTGTACATATCCATTTTACGAATACATTCACTATCTACAAATTTTTGAGCTTTTCCTCCACGTTGTAATTGTCGCCTATTAACTAAATTATCTTGAATATTTAACATTCTTAAAAATAACATTATTTAGCTCCAATCCTTAAATGCTTTAAATGTTCACTCCCATAATCAAAAGTATCAGCACTTGTTATAATAAAAACGTCGTTATATTGCTTTTTTATCTCTTCAAGAGAGTTATACTCTCCTACTGCTTTACCTCTTAAAATATAGTCGTTTTTTTCACATTTAAAACCTTTTAATTCACTAAGAGAAATAAAGACTTTAATATTATCAATATCAGTTAAAGCTCTACCACTAGCCATTATATTCATACCTCTACAATCTTCAAAATGAGCTTTAAAATTATGAGGAACAAAACTGTCCTCTCTACCTTTTCTAACTCTTTTAAAAATCGTAACCTCTGCATTAGTAAACATTTTAAATCCCTCTATACATTAAGCTAGTATGGGCAAAAAAAGTTTTTATTATAGATACAATGTATTTATCTTGCGTTTCTATAAATTTTTCTATTTCTGAAAAAGTTGGAATGTAATAAGTTTCTGATTGTTCTCCTATATGTTCAGATTGAATTATTTTACCATTTTCTTCTACTTTAGGACTAATCATATCCATTTTATCTTTAAGTGAAAAAATAAGCGTTTTTAAGCAATTTATAGCTATTTTTTTTAAATCTTCTTTTGAGTAGTCAATTCTATTAAAAGTGTAAAAATCTAATTTTTGTTTTGTCAAAATATAAAGATAATCAAAGGTACTTTCAGTTAAAGCACCTTTGAAATCATCATAATTTAATAACTTTTCCAAGTTATCATCTCCTTTATTATCCTCTTGAGATAATTCTTGCGATTGGAACAGCTTTATCATTGATTGATTCTGTTCCGTCGTTTACTAGCTCCCAGTTAGTTCCTTTTGCTAATTCTTGATTAGTTGGAGAATTACTAACTTGTTCTTTCTTAGTGTATGAAATACCTGCGACAGATATAGCTTTTCTACATCTTGAAATCAAAGTATCTTCGCCACCGTTAGTTTTTGGGTCTCTAAACATTTCAAAAGGAACTTTTGCCCCTACATCTTCAAAACCGATAGCCCCTTCTCCTAATACATAAGTTGTATATTGAGTATAGTTGTTAGCACCTTTCTTTTCTTCTGCTGGCATACTATCATCAATAATAACCATTCTACCATTCCAAGTCGCTAAACCTAAATCTCTTTGAATACCGTCTGCGTCAGTATAAGTTAAGTATTTAAGTAGTTGTAAATTTTCAAGATTAGTAGCAACTTCACTGTGCATAATAACAAGTGAGAATTTACTCTTGTTATCTCCACAAGCCTTTTGAATAGCTGTATTTAAAGTTGTAGCACCTACTAAAGTCTTTTCATCAGTTGCTTCTGTTACTGTTTTTGAAATATCATAAGTATGTTTTTCAACAAACTCTTTACCTTTCTTTGCTGTATTCATAGAGAAAACACCTTTTAAAATAGCTAACATAATATCTTGGTCGATTGTGTTCCAAAATTCAATTACTTGACTTCTTACATTAGCCATAAAGTCTGTTCCACCTGTTACATCAAAAGAAAAGTCAGCCTCAGTCCAACCTTTCATTCTTCCGTAGGTAAATACACCTTGTTCAAAAGTTTTTGTTCTGTCTGGATTTAAAGTTGTAGATCCATCATAGTTTTGAGCTTCTCCACCAATTAAACCAAAGTATGGAATAGTCGCATAAGTTGTACCTGTTTGAGTATTATTTTTAAATACTTCTTTAAGTCTTGTATCTCCTACAACTGCCTTACTTTCTCTTAACTTGTTTAATCTAACATTTGGCACTGCGTTTATATAAGCACCAAAAGCCTCTGCGTTAAATGTTTTTGCGTCAAATTTTGCCATTTTTTAAATCTCCTTTTCTAATTATTTATAGCTTTTCAAAAAATCTTCATAACTCATCTTTGACAAGTCTTGTCCAGCTGGTAAAGTATTAGACCCACCAACAGATGAATCGCCATTATCTTCAATGTTAAATAAATATGCTTCACTTTCTTTTAAAGCATTTATTGCATTTTCTAAATCTGTTGTTAAGTCTTTAGAATTAGTCAAAGTTTCTAAGTCTAATAAAGATTTTACAGCCTTAATATTTTTTGCATTAGACTTTGTTAAAGCATTTTCTATTGTATGATTAAATTGTAGTTGTTTCATTTCGTTTTGTGATTGAATAACTAAATCATCATACTTTTGCTTGTAGTCTTGTGCGTTTTTTTTGATTGTTTCAATATCTAAATCTTTGTATGAACTTATTTCAGCATTAGCTGTATTAATCTGTTCAGTTAGTGAGTTCTTTTCAGCTTCTAAAACTGATATTTTATTATTTAACTCTCCTATCTCTTTTCCTTTTAACTTAAATACTTCTGCAATCTGTTCTTCCGTTAAGCCTATAGCTTTTAATTCTTCTGTTTTCATTAAAAAACCTCCTATTATTTAGCTTTTTCGGACGTTGCTATGTCCTAATAGTTGATAGTTTCGGTCTATCATTCCAATAAAAAAAGACAGTTTAAAGCCATATCTAGGGCATTAAAAAAGGCACTATGCTATCTACATAATACCTTAATTTATATAAAAGGCGTAACATCTTTTATTCCTTTAGCCAATTTATACATTTTTTTCATAATTGAATTTTCTTCTAAATATTCTAAACCGTCTAAAGTAATTTTTATATCATTTAATACCAATACACTATCTCCGTCTTGGTATTTCTTTATTATAACACCTTTAATTAAATTTTTATCTAACAACAATTCTATTATATTATCCCTTTTTTCAATGCTTATATTTAAACTTTGAGGGCTTAATCTATCAATATCACATTTCAAATTATCTAAACTTGATTTTAAAATAGATAATATTTTATATATAATCTTAAAATTATCGTCCATAATATAGCTCCTTAGCTTTATCATATTCTTTCTTTAATTCTTCCAAAAATTTATTATTAAGTTCATCATTCATATACTCTGCTATATCTGTTATATCTGGTAAATCTTCGTTCAAAAATTCTGTAACTTCTGCATTTTCTTTATACATTTCATCATAATTATCACATAAATAATCTTGAACATATAAAGCAAAGATGTGTATAGGCATAGATATTTTATTTTGTAAAGCTAATTCTATTTCATTAAATAACTTTTCTATCATAGTTTTCTCCATTCATTTTTTAAATTCTTACGTCTTATAAAAGTTATAAACTCTTTATTCTCACTATTTTGAATTAAACACATACTTAAATTTTCATCAAAATATATAAATCTTTTATCTAAATCTTGAAAATAATTAGGCTTTTTATTCATTAATTTTATTACATCGTTAAATTCAACATTTCCTAACTTATGATTACGTCTTTCAAGATAGTTTGTTAAGAAATGACTATCCGTTGTATAACCTTTATTTTTAAAATCATAATAGGTTTTCATTACCTTAGACTTATATTCATTAGACCATTGTTTATTGACAATATCTTTTAAAATTTTATCATTAACAACATTCTTATTAGCCCAAACAGACCTACCACTTACAGACTTAGTATAACCGAATTTACCTAAATTTTCAAGTCTTTTATTAATTCCAATACTTTCGGAGAACTTGTAATACTCATCACGTTTATTTTTTAACTTAAAAGATTCTATTGCGTGCATTTCTTTATCTCCAACAGTATCATACATCATAACACGTTTTTTTAAATTTCTTACATCTCTTTCAAGTTGTCTTTGTATTTGTGTAGCCTCATAATAAGTATATTCTTCACCCTCATAATATACTTTCTTATCTTCTAACTCTTGCAAATACTCTTTTGAGTAACTTCTATAACTTAAACCCTCAAAATAAGGATACCAATTATGCCTACAATTTACCCCTTGAAATCCAGTTGTTTCTCCATAACCTATATCTTGTAAATCCAAGTAACCAGAACGACCACTTAAGCTAACAATTTCGCCTTGCCAAACTGAATGAGAGGGTCTAGCTCCTAAATGTGCCGATATTTCCATTAAATCTTGTTCCATTTCTTCTGCATTTAATAAAGATACTTCTCCACTTAAACGATTAAGTCCACTTCTAACAACCATTCCAACAGCACTTTCTATTGTGTAATTTCTACCACTACCCTCATAGTTTATAAACTTAACTCCACCTCTTGCAATGTTGTTGACAACTCTTCTAATAGCCGTTGTGCTATCTAAAACGCCTAACCCCGTTGATAAAACAGCTTTATTGAGTTCGTGCTTATACAAAGTGTTAAGATTTACAAAATCATCATTAACAGCAACGCCCATTGTTTTTGTTAAATTATTTAAATTTTCTTTCATTGTCTTTTTATAAGCCTGTATTTGTGATAAAACAGCTTTATTTTTATCTAAATTAACTAAAGACTTACCGACCATAGAATAAATACTTTGCTCATCGTTATAATGCGTTTTTATACCGTTTTCGATTATTTCATCTAAAACCTCATCAGAATGATAGAGCATAGGCTTTAACTTTTTCTTTAATTCTTCAAAATCTTTGTTTCCAATTAAAAGTTGTTTTAATTGATAAGTTGAAGTATAACCAGCCTCATCTTTTCTTGCAATTCTTCTTGCTATATCAAGTAATATTTCATCTTCTATTTCTTGATAAACTTTGATTAACTCGTTCGGAACAGCTTTTAAATATTCAGGACTTAACATTTTATTCTTCCTCTAAAACGTCTTTTACTTTGCTTTCTTGTGGGATCCATTCTGTAGTATCTTCAAGTCCGTAAACTTCTTGTAAATACCTCTCTTTAGTTATAATACCAGTTGCAACCTCTTGTAATTTAACAGTTCTTTCGGTTTCACTATCGATAACTAAACTATCATCAAAATCAAAGTTTATATCATATTCTTCATTAATCTTTAGCCAATAACTTAATATCTCAACAAATTGTCTTAAAGTTCTTTCAAGCTCGTTTTGAATATCTTTTACAGTTGAAAAGCTTCTTTGTTTACTTGCTTTTATTTCTGTTGCCGTTTTTTCTGTTTCTGTATTTTTTGAAAAAGTACCATAAGCTAAACCACAAATAAACTCTATTTGTCTTAATATCTCATTTAAGCCATTAAATAAGCTAATATCACGAATAGCAGGACTAAAAACATTGTAAAAATCGTCTTTAACTTGTGAACCTAAGTTTCTAAATAACCTTTCTTTACCGACTGGCAATTCATCTGTATTTTTTAAAACTGTTATATCTGCGTCAATAGCAAGTTCAGAGCCTTTATACTCCCAAATCGTTCTTTGATATTGCTCGTCTGCGTCTTGTATTAATGAAATAGCTTTTGCAAAACAGCTTATCCCCTCTTGACTTCTTAAATCAAGATTATTTGCTTGTGGATTTTTAAAATAAGCAAATAAAGGATCTTTTCTATTAATGACTTCTTGTTCTTTTAATGTAGCCCATTGTTCAACACTATTTAAAGCTATTTGAGTTCCTAATTGTGTTACATCAAACGACTTATAAGCTGTATTTCTTATAAAATACTTATCTTTTATTAAATGTTCTTCAAGCCTTGTATAATATACATATCTATCTTTTTCAACTTTTCTAAGTCTATCAATAAAGGCAATATGCTTTATATCTCCAAAACTGTTAAAGCCTAAAATAACATACATATCAGGAGTTGTTACATCAACCTCTATTTGTTTATTTTTCAAATAAGGCTTTAAAATAACACCGCCTAAAGCCAAACCATATTCAGTTATAGTTCTTATTTTTCTTATAATTCTTTGATAAATTTCGTTTAACTCCTCATTACTTACACTCGTTTCTAACTCTAAAGTTACAAGTCTTGCAAGTTCAGACGGTATAGAGCTACACAAATTTAAACTTTCTTTATTAACTTTTGTATCTAACCAAAACGGCTCACCGTGATAACAATTAAGCCATAATTTAAAATTATTATCTATATTGCTATAATCACGTTGATAACCACATCTTAGCCTAATCTCATTCACTAAATTAATCAATCATCTATCCCCTTTCTAAAGTATTGACAATGCTTTTAAATACTTCTCAAAACTGTACTCAAAAGCGTCTAATGTATCTATATCACTTGTTCCATCGTCAAGTCTTACATCATCAAGTTCTTTTTCATCAAAAACAGCAGTCTGCAAAGCACTAACTAAAGTTTCACAATCTTTTTTATAAAAAAAGCGACCAGTTGCAACTAAGGAATTAACAATCCTAATTCTATCAACTATCGCATTTTTAATTGAATTTTTAACAGCTATATTTATATTATTATTTAATAAAGTCTTTTGTAAACCTCTTAATAGTACTTGTTCTGCATTATCTGCAAAAATACAATCTATTCTTCCGTATTTTGCTAATATTTTTTTAACAAACTGTAAAAATTGATTATTCAAAGTGTCTGGAGTGTCTGGCTCATGTCTTTCAGAAGCTAGACAGACAAGTTCTTTATATCCTGTCGTTATCGCAGTGGCAACAAAAGTATGTTTTGACTTATTACCTCCAAAGTCAACGCCAACATTTATTGTAATATAGTTCTTATCATAATCAATCAAATATTTTTCAGAATTATCAGCAAATTCTTTATAAATCAATCCCTCTGCCAATACTCTTAACCCTAAAATATCACGCTTATACCATACCGTTTCAGGAGAATATTGTGCTTTAATTGTATCTAAACGCTCTTTACTAATAGTTATATTATCATCAATCAAAAAGTGTCCATAATTCACTGATAATTTAGGATTAGAAGTATATTTATCTATATAATCTTTATAAATAAAATGAGTTGGAGCGTCTGGGTTTAAATCCCAATATATCTTTCTATCTTTCGCAGCAGCCGTTCTGTTAAAAGCCTCTTTAATTGTGTTTTCGTGATGTAAATTTATTTCAGTAGCTAACCACATTCCATATGAGTTCCCTCTGATAGACTTAAAACTATCAGCTTTACCACCACCAGCAAATATAACAATCTTTTCTTTAAACTTTGTATCATAACCTTTTATAATTAAAGCTTCATTTTGCTTATATTTGCTCCATCGTGATTGTCCTCTAAAGATATATTCTAACCCATATCCGTTACTATCTCCAACAACCAATTTCGCTTGTCCTACTGTTGAGGCTGTAACCAGAAATAATTTATCTCGACTTCGTTTTATACTATGTGCAAAATCAAAGATATGGTCAACAGTCTTTCCACTTCTGATTGCTCCCTCTGCTATGTTATACTCGTGTGTAGAGCAGTTTTTTATATAATCAATATGCTTTTGTGAAAACTGATAATCTATTGTCTTTTTCTTCCTCAATTTTCATCACCATATATCCTAGTTTCTAAATCTTCTAAATCTTCTATTTCATCTGAAATACCTCTTAATTTATCAGTTTTTACTTTAGTTAATTCAGTATTAGCCTTAATTAATTCTGTGTTGATTTCTTCTTGTTTTAGCTTGATTTCACTATGTTTTATTCTTATATCTTGTTCTTTTTCATCTAACTTATCTTTGTTAGAGTTCCAACTTTGCTTTTGTCTATTTTTTAACCAAAATATTTGTGCTGTTGAGTTAGGCTTTTCATACCGTTTAACTTTCTTTAGTGTAACGTGCTCGTTACCCTCTTTATCCTTAACTTTGACGATAACTTCTTCTTCATAAAAAAAACCCATTGCCGACTTTAGCAATGCGTTCTCAACTTCTTTATCAACTATTTCTTTCTTCCTTTTTAAGGCTTCCGATATTACAGGATATTTCAACTTCCATTCACTTAATGTTGAGTTAGAAATATCCATATTTTTACAAATCTGTTTCTCTGTTAAACCATCTCTCGCCCAACCCTCAATTAAAAGCAAGCCGTCTGGCTCAAGCCATTGTTGATACTTGCCTTTTGCCATTTGGCTCACTCCTTTCTATGTAATTAAAAAGACACTCGTTAAAGTGTCTTAAATATTATCTTATATAAGCAGTAAAAGTTATTTTTTTAGTTTTTTGATTATATTTTTTCGCTAATTCTTTGCTTTTTTCGTTAGCTAAATTTATATAAGGCATTACTAATTCTTTACATCTATCATAATCAATCAAACCTATTTTAAATTCATATTTTGCAATTTCCGCTCTTTCTTTCAAATCAATTAAATTATTCATAATATTTCTCCTTTGTCGTATTATCTATCATATTATGAATACATTCTAACATTTATCTTTAAAAATGTCGATAGTTTTTTAAAATTCTTCTAAAGAATAATCCATATTTTCTAAAACTTTAAAATTATTCTGTATTTCTTTCGTATTGCCTTTGTAAAATACAAGAATATTTTGATGGGTTCTAGTTACTTTTCTATTAACCATTGCCTTTCTAGCTCTAAGTGCAGCACTACCAACAACATTCACAAGAATAATATCATTATAAAAGCAAAATCCTTTGTTAAGAAAAGCCTGTTTAGTAATACCAGTTAAATCTCTGTATCTTCCTTGATTATCTCTAACATCTGAAATTACAACAATCGCAAATCTATTATTTTTTAACTTATTAGCACATTTTTCCAAAATATCAGTATATACAGCTTTAAAATCTTCAAAATCCATATTTGATATATCATCTTTATCATCACTATATACTTCTAAATCAAAATAAGGCGGACAAGTAAAGATTAAATCCACACTTTCATTATCAACATAGTTATCAACATTTTGCGAATTGCCAACTATCCAATTGATTTTATCTAAATCACAATTACACTCCTTAGCATTGACTATATTCGCTTCTATTTGTTCTTTTCTTAAATCAATCCCTATATAAGAATTTCCTAATTTTTCAGCAACAATCCCTCTTACACTACCACCTGCAAAAGGGTCAAGTATAACAGAGTTATCTATACCGAACCAATTATAGCACACTTCACAAATAACAGGATTAAAGATGCTCGTTTGAGGTAGAGAGTCATTGCTTAAGTTGTCACAAAATAACAGTTTGCCATCTCTACCCAATTCAGACTTAATCCCTAAATCTATCCATTCATTTTTTCTATCTATCCAGTACTTACTCCTAGTATCAAACACCGAGAAAGGCGGAATTATAAAGGTTTCAAAAAGATTGGAATTTATAGGGTTATTTTTTATTTTATCATAAATACTTTCTTTATCTTCTTCAAAATCAAAATCATCAAACCCAAGGTCGTTCATATTGAAACTAATACTTTTCAATTCTTTTTCAAGTTTTTCAAAATCAAAACCAGTATTCATAGTAAGTTTATTATGTGCAAGTATGTAAGCTTTCTTTTCTTCATCAGTTAAGTGAGTTAGTCTAATTATCTCAACTTCTTCATAACCTAACTGTTTAAGAGCGTATAAACGACCGTGTTCCTCGATGATTACATTATTTTCATCAACAGCTATCGGGTCATTATTGCCAAATTTTTTAATCGAATTGCAAATCTGCTCAATCTGTTCTTGTGTATGAATTTTTGCATTGTTTTCATATTCTCTAAGCGAATTTATATCTATTTTTTCAATCTTCATTTTATCCACCTTTCTTATTATTTCAGCAACAAAAAAAGCGACATAATAAATACATCGCTTTATGCCACTATTTGTGAAATAACTTTGCAAATATTTAAAAAGTTAGTTTAACCAGAATACATTTGTTGTTACATTTATATAAGAGGATTTCTATGCATCTTTATTATTTCACAATACTATTATACCATGTCAAGAAGTAATATTTCGTAATATTTATCGACTTTTTGTAACCTCTTTTCTTAAAATCTCTAATGCAATGCAATGAAGTTTTTTTACATAGCCCTCACTGTAATAAATTTGTGATGAAATTTCAGACCAAGAAAGATATTTAAAATATCTTAAATACAATATCTGATACATAGTAGGTTCTAAAATAGCTATTTGGAATTTTAATTCATTTTTCTTTTTTATTAAAGTATTTATATCTTTACTAATCTGTAACTCTAAATCTACAATTTTTATAATAGTATCTGATATATCAAACTTATTTGAAGATTGTACCTTATCTTTGGTATAATCAATACCTTTTAATAAGTCTTGATAAGATTTGAGTCTTTCAAGTTCTTCAATACTTGAATTAATTTTAAAATCTAAATATTTTATATTTTTTAACTCTTGTTTTATATCTCCCATTTAAAACCTCTTATTTTACCATTCTTTTTAATATATTCTTTGTTATCCTCAAAAAGTTTTACTAACTTATTTCCGTCTAAATCAGAAATTGTAGCAAACCAATCAGATTTAAAAAATCTGTAATTTTCTTGTATGATTTCTTCAAAATTTATTTTTTTTAATGGTAAATTAATTCCAGTAGGACGTTTACCTTGTATCGCTTTTATAGTATCCTCTATCGCTAATAATACAATACTAGATGCAAGATTTTTATAATTTTTAGTAGTATCCATTATTTCAAATCACTTTCTTTAACAAATTGACCGTCTATAATTTTGCCTTTCCTATTAGCTATTTCATCATATGCAAGTTTTACACATTCTTTTAAGTTTGTATTGTAGTAGCTTGCTATATCTATAAGCCATGCGACTATGCCACCTAAACATATTCCATAGCATAAGTTATTTACCATATATCCTATACAATCATTTAAACCTTTTAAAAGTTTTGCTTTTTCTTTAATTTTATTTGCACTTCTTTTAGAACCAAATGTTTCAAAATACTTATGTTGAAGCTTTACTATATTTTGTAAGTCTTTTTTATAATCAGACAACATATTTCCAATAACCAAAGTTACATACACATCACCTATTGAGTCTTTAATTAAGTCAATATTATCTTTACAAATGCCTTTAATAAGTTCGGATATTTCCTCGATTGTCTTAATCGCCTGCCCTTCAAGAGTACCTTTCTTATCAATTTTTCTATCTTTCGCCCATTCAATTATTTTTTTATTCAATTCTTGCATTTTCCAACAACCCTTTATTTTTGTATATGTTTCCTGCTATTACAACTTTGTAATTATCCATAAAATGAGATAATGTAACTGTTGTAGTAGTATTAGCTCCAGACTGATATTTTACAGTTGAATTTCCGTCTTGTCTTTTAACAAATACAAAACCTCTAGTTCTTGTCTTTAAAATATCTCCTTCAAAAATTTCTTTGCCGTTTTTATCTTTAAGTCCTGTTGACTGCATTATTTCAATATCTTGAAATTTCATTGAGAAACAACCACCATCATTTTTAAAAACTCGTATTTCTTTAAAGAAAAAATCTATAACATCTATTTTTAACATCTCTTTATTAGCTTTATCCCAAGCTCTAAATTTTAAATTATTCATCTAAACCTCCTAAATATATTTATTAAAAACAAAATCCAACAACAACTTATAAGCTTTAAAACTCAAAGAGATATCTCCTCTAAACTCAATAAGTTTTAAATCTAAGTTTACAAAAATCAAGCTATCACCTTTTTTAAAAAGATATACATTCTCTTTAGGTCTTTTATAAAGCTTAAATCCATACCTTTCTAAAATCTTTAAATTAACGTCCTTTTTCATAATCTTCCTCATTTAAAATCAGGATATTTTTATAAGTTCGTAAAATCTCATTAATTTTCCCGTGGGATATTTCCACATCAAAATCAAGATATGCACCACGTTTTATAAGCTCATTAATTAAATCCTTTGTTTTATATTTTTTCAAAATCATTTTCTATCCTCCTTAAAGCTTTAATAATAATAGCTCTAACTTTTATGGTTGATAAATTCTCAATATCAGCAATTTCCGTTAAACTTAGAGCCTTTTCACCATTTAAACCAAATTTTAAAATCAAAATTCTTCTTTCTTTTTCACTTAAATTCTTCAAAAGCCTATCTAAATACTCTATACAATCATTTAAAGCCTTTTTAAAAACTTCTGTATTTATAATTTCTCTACTTTTTAAAAATTCATAACTACAATTTAAGTTATATATCACATTTTCATATTCTTTTAAAATATCTCTCATTCCCTCTTTCATATCTATTCCTCTTCCTTAACAATCATAACTTACAGCTAAATATCTTCCATCTGTTGTGGGAAAATAATAAGTCCCTCTAAAACAATCCCCTGTTTCTCCCATTGCTGATTGTGAACAGTATTGTCCGTCTTGTTGAAATTCTCCATAATATTTTTCCGTTAATTTCATATCCCAAATACCGCAGTCAACTGTAAAATTAGGATATAATTTATCTATTTGTTTTAAAAGATATTCCCGTTCTTTTCCTACAATTTTATCAATATCACCATATTTCTCTACTATCTCAACTGCTTTTTTTGATATTTTTTTCATCTACTCCACCTCTTCCATTATCCAATCTAGTAGATTAAGCCATTTTTCTACTAATTTTTCTATTTCTTCATCACTAAATATCGTTTGATAATCTTCTGTTTCTTCTTCACTTTCTAAATAAAATTGTTCTTGTAATTTATCATAATTTAGATAATTATAATTTGAAAATTCAAAACCTTTCAAATATTTGTGTTTTAGTTTATAACGTTTCATCTATTCCACCTCGTTTATTCCTGTGATATCATCAACACTTATTTCTATACAATTATGAGCATTAAATATTAGTAAATCTCCATCTGTATGTTCTAATTTTGCTTTAAAAGAAATAGTATATTCTTTATTTTGTTTTAATTCAATTTCATTATATTCTCCATCTTTATCATAGTAACCAACAATGCATTCTTTCGCTATAACGCTCATCTACTCCACCTCAATTTTATCAAACATATCAATCGTTAAAGGCTCTGGTAATTTGATATGTTTTATTTCTTCATCTGTAAATTGTGTTTTACAATCGTCAAAATCATCTTTTGAATCCAAAAAATAATCATTTTCTAAATCAAAATTGATATAAGTTTCGTTTTCATATCTGTATAAAAACTCATTATATTTAGATTTCAACTTCAAATAATACTTTTTAGGCTTAACCTTTTTAGCTTGTTGTTTAATATCCATTAACTCTTGATAACTACAAGCTTGACGCCACTCGTTTTTATAATTTAAAAAGCAAAGTTCGTCATTTTTAACCATATATTTACTCTGAAAATAAATATAAATTTCATTCTCTTCCCAACCTAAAAATTCTGCTAATGTAGTAGGTTGCCTTAAATACTCAATTATATTTTTTAAATCATTATCGTATTTGATTTCTTTTTCTTTATCAAAATCTAACTCATCATCATTATACAAATCATAAAAATTTTGTAATTTTTGTAACGCTTCTTCTCTATTCATCTTGTATTCTCCTTGTGTATTTTACTGTATCAAGTATTAATCTAGTCTTATACAGTTTTTGCTCTGGTCTAACAACTTCCAGTATCGTCATAAATTTATGAACATCTAACTTATTCAAGTTACTAACTAACTGCATTACCTCGTATCTTGTTAGATATTCCCTTTCACTTAAATTATTTATTAACATTACAGTAACTCACCTAATTTTCAATTATTCCCTCTTGTATCAACTCTTTGACAAAATTTATTATAAATTGCATACACTCCATATCACATTTATTATGTTTTTTTGTCAATTCTTCCTCATCAAACACAAAGCTACACATGCCACCGTAACTGCTACAATGTAAGTTTAATGTATTTGTTTTTGGTATAAACATTATATGAAAGCTGTTATATGAACCATATTTAATATGTGTTTTAGTTCCAAAAGTTTTACCAAAACAATATCTTTCATCTCCAAAAGCACTGTTTTTGTATAATTCATATTTACCTAATAACATTTCATTAGCTTTAAATAATTCAGGCTTTAAAACTTTGTATTTGTTTTCTTTTTTAATTTTTAACATTTTTCAATTCTCCCTTTGTGTAAACGTTGTTATTGCTAACTATTACTATTTATTAAATTTCTTCACATTAGCTATATTTTTTCAAATTTTTAAGTTTCGTGTTCTGTGATTGTAATTCTGATTGAATTATAATCTGCATAATATTTTTTAGCGGATACACTGAAAACTTGCTTATCATCTACAAAAGCCACCTTGTTCAAACCGTCCAGTATAGCCTTTTGTAAATTGTCAATATCAGGTTTTACAGTGTGATAAATTGTATTTTCTCTTTTCTTTTTCGTCCAACTTTTCGGCTTTTCAAAAGTGAAATATAAATCCACCTCAACTGCCTTTTCAGTTGGTATCTTATATTTTTCTTTCCACTTTGTCGCTATCAATCGTTCATAGTCTACCGTTTGTTTTGGTGTAAATACAATGCCGTTTCTAGCAAATCGTGGACGTTGTTTTGTCATCGGTTTTGTTATTACGATTAAACTATAAATCATTTTTTACTATCTCCCATCGCTTCAAATATGCTCTTAATTCAAAAATTTACCGTCTATTTCGTTTTAAAATATATTTTTAGTATAATTTTACATACCTAACACAATAAAATTAAAATTAGCTATGTTTTTTAATAATTATCAAATAATTCATCCATTCCAGAATATTCATTTTTTTCTCTTTCCTTTTTTTCCTCATCAGTCAAAATATCCCTGTCCTCAATGTATCTGCCTTTTTTGTCAAATTTTTTGACGTTTTTTAAATAGTTCCCGTCTAAAACTTTTACAAAGTTGTTCGGTTTTATAAACCAATCAAAAGTTATTGTCCACCCTCTATCATTTTGACCTAAGCAATGAGGGGAATTATTTATATTTCTGATAGCTTTAATAACATCATCTTTTGAATATTCAGAAATTCTAGCTTTTAAACTTTTAGCTCTCGTTGAATTATCTTTTATCAGAGATATTTTTGGAATAGGATCTTTTAATTTGTTCCATTCTTCAACTACAATATCTTTGAAAGTTTTTTTGAATTTAGAATTTTTAGTGGTATTTTCATCAGAAATACCACAAATAATATTATCTGATAAGATAATATTATTAATATCTATATCTTCTTCTATATCTTCTTCTATATCTAGGGAGTTAACATTAACTTTACTGTTAACTTTACTGTTAACTTTACTGTTACTATTTTGAGCTATTAACTTTTGCTTTTTTCTGTATTTAGCCATATAATCTTTCATATATTCATTTCTGCTTTCGATTTGGTCTAAATTTTGATGTTTGCTCCAATTTGGTATAGTTATTGCTCCATTTATTATTTCAATCATTCCATATTTTTCAAAAGTTGTTAAAGCTAACCTGACTGTATTAACATTTCTCCTAAATATAGTTGCTAGCATTTCATCAGTATAAGGAATTTTGTGATTAAACATAAATACTCCACTGTTATTTTGTTTTCCGCCTAAAGTTAAGAGTTTAAACCAAATAACAATAATGCTATCGGCATCTGGCAACGTTTCAATTAACAATATTTTTTCATCATCAAAAATATCAGTAACAATCTTTATCCATTTTACATCTGACATAACTTACTCCTAAAAAGGAATATCTTCGTTAGTTTCTGTAAACCCAAAATCATCTTCAAAATGTCCGAATGGTTGTGTATTTTGATTAGCTTGATTGTTTTGCTTGCTATTTCCCCAATCAATAAACTCAACCCTTTGAGCCATAACTTCTGTTGTGTATCTCTTTGTTCCATCTTGTGCAGTATAACTGCCTGATTGTAAACTTCCTTGAATTGCTACCATTCTACCTTTAGCTAAAAATTTACTACAATTTTCAGCTTGTTTTCCGAAAACTGTTACGTTAATAAAATCAGCTACTGCTTGACCGTTTTGTTGTGCTTGCTCTTTCTTCACTTTACTCATTCCTCTATCAACTGCTAATGTAAATTTACAAAACGCCATCGGCTCTTGTGCGTTTGTGTATTTTAATTCAATATCTCTTACTAGTCGCCCGCTTATCATTGCTATATTCATATTCTTTATCTCCTTTGTATTTTTTTATTGTATAAAAAGACACTCAATTATTTTTGTTGTTAATTGTGTTTTTTTATGTTTGGTACTTCCGTTTACAGTATCGGCATATTATTATTCTGTATTTATTCTCTATTCTTATTTATTTTTTATTTTTATTTGTTTTTGATATAATTAAGTGTCTAATTATCTTTGTTTAAAATTTAAGCTATTTTTATCGATTTTCCTGTTAGTTTTTGCAATTCTTCTAAAATATATTTTTCATCACTGTTACTGTCACTTAAATGCAATACATACATTTCTTTCAAATTGCTTAAATCTGCTTGTTTTAAAGCCTCTTTTAAAGTTTCAAGGCTTAAGTGATTTTTAACAATTCTATTTCTTAAAACGTGATGTAACTTTCCGTCTTGTACTTTCTTGTCAATTACTGATTTTACATAGTTACACTCAACCATTAGCACATCAACGCTTGGTATCTTGTATTTGATATATGCTGTATCGGTTATGAATAACAAACTTTCTTTTGTGTGAATATCTTTTATATAAAAACTTACAGGTTCTCTTGCATCGTGGACTGCTTGAAAAGGCAATATCATAAACCTGTTAAAAAAATGATAACAATAAGTATCAACCTTGTCTTTTTTAAAAGATATTGCTCTGTGCCCTGAAAGGTTTAAAGCCTCAAAAGTGCCTTTTGTTGCATATACATTAATTCCGTTTTTTATTAAGTCTTTTACTGCTTTTGAGTGGTCGCCGTGCTCGTGTGTTACTAGACAAGCCGACACATCGCTAAGTTTAAAATTTAAGGCTTTTTGAATTGTTTTAAATGACAATCCACATTCAAGTAATAATTTTGTTCCATTCATATTGACTAGGTAGCAGTTTCCACTACTACCTGTGCCGATTACTTTTACATCAATCATTTTTAACCTCTAAAATGGTGCTTCTTCAGTAACTTCATCCATACCTGAAATATCGCTTATTTCTTCAACTTTTTGAACAGCATCATCAATTTCAACTTGTCCAACAATTTCAAGCTCTTTCTTATTTGCGTTTTGCTCTATTTCTTCTGCAAGTTCGTTGTCTGTTTCTTCCATTCCTCTATTGATTAATTCAGCTATTTTATCACTATCATCAGCTGTATTTACATATTTTTTGCAAATTCTTTTAATAACAGTCTTTATTGCCATTTGGTCTGGAAAATTCTTGTGTGCTGGAGAATTGCCTTTCATTGTACCTTGATTCCAAGCGTTTTTGATTTGTAACATATCCATATACTCAATAGCTAACACTTCTTTATCGCCAATTATCAAGCCTAATGCACCTATAAGGTCATTTGCATTGTGAATAATTGACGGATTATATTTCTTAATAACTTGTTTTCCTGAAAGTAAATCAAAGCCAAGTTCAAGTTCATCGTTTTTGTAAATCGGATAAGCTACAACGTCTTTAACACCTTTAACTCTCTTTATTAAAGTTATTTCTCCTAAATAACTTCTAATCATTTGAAGTTGGTTCCCGTATGGAATAAAATAGCATTGTTGTTTAGCTGGATTTAAACCTTGTATTACCATATCAAGTAAAGCATTTGCAATACTTTCTTGACTACACGCTTGTAAAACTGGCTTTTTATCTCTTGTTACTGCCTCTTTTAGTATCAAAAAAGCACTTTTTAAAGCATTTCCGACACTGTAATTTGCGGGAAAGTCTATCGCTCCGTTTGCTTGTAAATTTTGCACTCTGTTAAATACTACATCTGTTATCGCCTTTTCTTCAATTTTCTTAATTTCGTTCATTTTCTATCTCCTTTTTATTTAATTTTCAATTCTTTTTCTTCACTAACATATAGCTTTATTATTTGACTATTTACGTCTATCAACTTGTTTACACTTTCAGCATTATCAACAAAAATCGGTACTCTCTTTTGCATAAATTTGCTTAATGAATTTATAACATCAAGCCCTGCGTTGATTTTACCTGCGTTATTTACATCACTGTAAGGCACTCCATTTACAGTTACTTCGCAAGTTTCTTTTAATTCTCCGTTTACTTGAGTTTCAAAAAGTCTAAAATCAACCACCTTAAACAAGTCATTAACTTTATCTTGTACTAAATTTGTATAAATTCTTATATATTCATCACACAAATATAATACTCTTGATTGTTCTTCAAAATGTGTCGCAAGTTCCTTTTCTTTTTGAATGTAAACGTTTATTTTTTGTTCTAATTCTTCATTTAAAACTTTGTATTGTATTCTAGAATTTAATGCGTTTATTTCGTCATTTATCCTTTTTTTATCTTCTAAGAGATTTGTATTGTCATTTTCTGAAATAGACTGTAAATCTTCTTTAATTTTTTCAATTTCTTTTTCTAAATTGAAATAAATATCAGGTAATTCTTTCTTAACAAATACAGGCTTTTCATCTTCAAACTCTCCAAAGTCGTTGTATTCTTTTTCAAGTTCTTTAATTCTTTCTTGCACTTCATCTTTATCTTTTGTTGTCTTTTCAAGTTTCTTTATAAATTCTTCTCTTTCTTCTTTTACTTCGTTAGCTTCTTTTTCGATTTTTAAAAGATTTTCAGCCTTTTGCTTATTAAAGTCAGCTAAGATTTCATCTTTTTTATCTTCATCAAACTCTCTTTTGCAAGTCGGACAAACTAAACTTCCGTCAAATTCTTTTGAATTTATATCAACCCATTTTTGACGTAAAGTTTTTATATCTTCATCATTATGTGCTATCAACTTTTCAAAGTGCTTGATTTCTTCTTTTAAGTTATCTAACTTATCCTCTTGACGTCTTAAAGATTTCTTAACTTCATTTTTAGTATCTTCAAAGATTTCTTTTTTCTCTTTAAAACTTCTTAAAATCTTTCTTTCTTCATCTTCGTTAAAGTCGTCAACCTCTCTTTTTATATCTCTCATTCTATTTGAATAATCTTGTATCAAGTTGTTTTTCTCTGTGATAATATCAGCACTTTTAGAAGATTTTAAAATTAAGTTATCAATGTTTTTTAACTCTTTTTCAAACTCTTTCTTTTCGCTTTCAAGTTTTTTAAAATTATAATCTTTCTTTGTATTTTCAAGCTCTGAAATTCTAATCGGTATATCTTCAATATCTTTGTTAATTTTCTTTGAGGTAGCTTTCGCCATAGTCTTTATTTCATCAATTTTATAGTTGTCTAAATCTAATTCTTTTAAGTCCTCAAAACAAGCTAAAACGTCCTCTTTTTTAACATCTGTTATCAAAGATAGCAGTACATCTCTACGTTCTTTTTTATCTAAAATTTGATTGAAATAAATCGGATTAGATAATAAATTAAACTCTCTTTCACTTATTAAACTTTCTATTCTTGCATTGTATTCTGATTTTTTGATTGGCACAGAATTTATATAATAATCTGTTGTATTTCCATCAAAAACTAAATCTGTATTTCCTCTTTTTTTAGCCCATTTTTCGTGGTAATTTTTCATAAGTTCAACAGTGGAACCCTCTGCCTCAAATACTCCAGTTACAACTGTTTCAAGACCATGTTTAACCTCTCCATTTTCTGCAAAAGGCTTTATATTAAAGTCTTTACGATTAAAACTGTCTTTATCCCACAACAACCAACTATAAGCGTCAAATATTGTTGTCTTTCCCGTTGCGTTCGCTCCTGATATAACTGTTTCATCGTTAAAGTTTATTTCTAAATCTTTAATGCCTTTGAAATTTTGTAATTTCAAACTTTTTAAAATTAATTCTTGCATATAAATCCTCCTATTATATTAATCTTCCTATTACAAGCAATAGCAAATAGTTAAACCCAATAACCCCCATAACAATAGCAAAAATACTACTGTTATCACTTGTTCGTCTTTCATTTTTTGCACCTCTACTTTTCTGTTTTCTTCGATTTTATCTTCAATTCATTTTTTAACTTTTCCATAAACTACCTTGTTACAAAAAAGCAAAAAACCAAAAACAAACTAAAAACAGTTAAAGCAAAACAAACTTTTTTAAGCTCTTTATTTTCATTCTTTAAAATCTTTATATCATCATTATTATTATCTTTTTCAATAATTTTTTCATTTTTAACTACAACACCTCTATCATAGTCCGCATAATCGGCGTAGTCTTCATACAATAACCCTTTTTGAAAATCATCATAAGTTAAAATTCTCATAAACTACCTCCATAATTTTGTATCTTTATTTCTCATATTCCATAACTGTTTTAATAATCAAAACTAAATTGTTATAAAAAACAGGTTTTTCACAACTTTTATAAAAGTTTCTTCTGCTATGTTCAAAAACCGATTCAGCAAAATCATAATTGAATTCAACTTCAAATTTATCATCTTCAAGAACTCCGACATCACGTTGATAATCAAGCATACTTTGTACATAATCATCAACATATTCATCAAAATAATTTATGTGCAAGCGGTTACGAACGTTGTCAATATATAGTAATTTATCAGCACATATATAATCTTTATGTGTTTCCTCTGTAAACATAGTAAAATCTTTGCGAACCAGTTCACTTATAAAATTATCCTCATATTTTTTCGTAAGATCTATATCCGCATTTGCATTTATTAGATGTAATTTAGTTTTCATTGATTAACCTCCCTATTTATTTCTTGACAAACATATCATTTTTTTGATAAACTATAATTAATTATTTTTGTTAAGTGCGTTAAATTTTGCGATTTAAAAACGCACTTTTTCTTTTTATGCACCTACATATTCCATTAGCTTATATGGGCTTATATGGTAATTATATTTGCTACCATTTTTTACGGCTTTTCCAAAGTCTAAAAATCCTCTTTGCAGTCCAATTCTTACAAATTGTTCGCTTTTTCCTAGAATTTCACTAGCTTTTTTTACGCTGATATTTTTTAATTCCTTATCTGCAATAGGTAACTTTTCAACAATTATTTCCCAATTTTTTGTGCTTGGCTCACTTGTACCTTTGACCCACTGACTAACAGCCGATTTGCTTACATTAAGCATTTTAGCTAAATCACTCTGGCTCATTTGATTGTATAAAAGTCTTTGCATTAACTCTCCTGAATAGTCCATAATCTAACCCCCTTTCTATTCATTTTCGCCCCATAACATTTTTGCTATTTCAACCTTTTTCTTTAACTCATTTACAGCCTTTTTTGCATAGGTTAAATCGTAAGAATGTTGCCTTTTTTCTGGATTGTCTTTTAATTCTTTGTGATGTTGTTGTGCTTTTTCAAGTTCATATTCAAAGTATTCTAAACTTTCAGGCATTGCTAAAGTTATTTCTTTTGCTTTTGCTTCCCAGTATTGTGCTTTACGTTGTTGTTCTTTTGCTCTATCTTCAAACTCAAAAGCCTTTCGCATTCTATTTTCATTTCTTTCAAGCAATGCTCTGTGTCCTCTTTCGCTGTGATGACCCACCTTAATAGGTTCTGCAAGTACTAAAAAATCTCTGCCCTCTTGTGCTTGATTAAACTTTTCATCACGTTTAGCTATATTTTTAGCACTTGCATTGTTATATTTTCTTGCTTTTCTTTCTGCATAACTTTCATCTTCAAGTCTAACAATTGAATACAAGTATTTTTCGGTTGATGTCTTTCCTAAGAAGTTATAAACCTCACATTCAACTTCTTTATTGTATTTTGTGGTAAGCTCTATAATATCGCCTTTCTCGTATTCTTCTTCACATTCAGCTATCCAAACATTTGGACAGTATTTTTTAAATTTATTCATTTCAAAATCCTCTTTTCTTTATTTATTAAGTTTTTTCATTTTCTTAGAACATTCTGAACAAAAACAAACGGTAGAACATAAATCACAACCACTATCAAAATGTTCAAATAAGTCTATACTTATTTCTCGACCACATTCATTGCATTTTGTATATACATTGTCCTCGATTTCAATATTAATTTCTAAATCCTTAATTTTTGATTTTACATAATACATATTTTTTCTCCTCATTATTAATTATTTTTTAAACCAGCTACTAAAACTCTAAAATGTTCACGTCCTAACGGAGTTATCAGTGTTTGAGTTGTTTTAAAATCTGTCTTAAAGTTTAAAGTTTCTTTTATTTCAAAAAGTCCTGTATTTTTACTAGCATAAGGTAATAACTTGCCTTTGTTATCTCTATAAATGTACTTTTTATCTAGTAAAAACTTAATAAATTCATTTTGTTTTATTTGGAACATTTTTGCCGTATCTCTAAAATTAGTTAATAAATTTCTTGCGACTAACTCATCAAAATATTCTGCTTTAGGTTGCATTATCTCATTTTCAACCTCTAATCTTGAATTGATAGCTTGTAAATTCAAGTTCTTTTCTTGTTCTTCCTTTAATTTTGTGGCTAACTTAATCAAAAAGTCTGGGCTTGTTAAGGCTTGCTCTAAAGTTTCACCTGTCATATATGCTCCGTGTTTTCTAATAGTTGGTATTACCTCATGAGTTATCCACCTTTTAAATTGTTTTGCTTGTGGCTTTCTACTTGCTAAGATTAAACTGTATAATCCATATTCATTTACACAATTTGCTTCTCCTTGACGACCTATGTTTAACATAGTGCGTTCATCTTCATCTAATTTTTGAATTGCTTGAGTTGTGTTTTTTAAATCTAAAATATTACAAACATCAACCGCTATAAAATAAGGCTCATCATTTACTATCAAAGTCCTTACCTCTCCAAAATTGTCATTTCTAAAAATTTGTAAATCGTTCATTCATTATCTCCTCTCTGTTTAGTTTTCTAAACTTTTTTAGTAAAAAAATATTCATTAACTTTGCTTAAAGGCTCATCAAATAAAATCATAGTTTTTTTCATTTCATCTTGTGTCCATTCAAGTTTGTTATTTAATCTTTGATTTAAAGAGGTATTTCCAATACCTAGAGCGTCAGCAAAGTTTTTTTGCGTGCTATATTTTTCTTTTATTTTGCCCAACAATTTACTGTAATCATAAATAATTGACATTTTAATCACCTCACTTTATTGTTTAGTTTTCTAAATTATAACACTCATTTTTTAAAAAGTCAATAGTTTTTTTTAGAAAAATAAAAAAAATTTTTAGAAAACTACAAAAAACTATTTACAACACAAAAAATAATTGATATAATATGAATAACAAGGGGTGATTACAATATGGATATAAGAACTCAAAGATTATTAAAAAAATTTAAAGAATCAAAACTAAGTCAAACTGAAATTTGTGAAAAAACAGGTATAACAAAAGGAGCTTTAAGTTCTTACCTTAAAGGTAGATATTTCCCAAAACAACAAGCATTAGATAAATTAGCAGAAGTTTTAGAAACAACAGTTGATTATTTAATGGGAAATAACGAAGAAGAATTTACGCCAAAATTCAAGATTTTAGCAAGAAATTTTGAAAAGTTAGATGAAAAGAATAAAAATACTATCTTAAAAATGATAGAAGTTATGATTGAAGAAGAAGATGACAACCCTTATGGTAAAGAAGAAAAATAAAGGATAATTTTATAAAAATGAATAAAGAAAAAGTTTATAGTATTACAAAAGATTTTATAAGTGAAAATAACCTCTTTAAATATCCACTAGACTTATACTCTATATGTAAAATGTATGATTGGAAAATAAAATATTATAATAAAAGAGATAATAAAGCACTTTTTCAAATATCAACAGACGGCTTTGTTGTAGAAAACAAAGATAATTATATAATCTTTTTAAATGAAAATATGTTAGAAAGTCGTCAAAGATTTACCATAGCCCACGAAATGGGACATATTCTTTTAGGTCATCATAGCCTAGACGGATACAACCTTATAGCTAATAGTGGACTAGATAACGAAGTGGAGAGAGAGGCTAATATGTTTGCAAGACTTTTACTTTGCCCACCACAAATAATAAGATATTTACCTAAAAATGCTACTTGTATATCTAATTTACTAAAAGTTAGTAAACAAATGGCAGAATTAACACTTAAACATTCATTTATAGACCTAAAAGGTATGGAATGTATAGAAGATATATCTTATGAAAATAGTATATTAAAATTTCAAGAGTTGTTAGGTATAAAAGCTAATACTTTTGAATGTTATTAATATAAAAATTTATTTTTTAGGAGGAAATTTTATGAAAGAAGATGCTATGAACAATCTTTATAACTCAATAATATTTATTGTAATAGCAGTTATATTTCTTATTGTATATATTGCAAAAAATAAAGTGAATAGTATAGAAGATTTTAAAAAAAGCAAAAAAACACTATTCAGCATATCAATGATTTGTTTGCTTTTAGCTGGAGCAAAATTGTATTTTTATATTGAAGAAACACAAAAATCAGAAAAATTAAACACAAAGCAAGTACAACAACAAGAAATTAAAGAAACAAAGGACAACAACGAGAATGACTCTATACGAACTGGAAATATAAGAGAAGATATTAAACAATTTCAAGAGTTAAAATCTAAAATATATGAATATTTTGAATACATGTACTCTCCTAATTCTCAACATAATCAGAATAGAAGTGTTGATGAATTAGACAACTTAAAAAAAGCCGATAAAATTCTACTTGAAGAGCATTTTAAAAAAATTGATAACGTTATGTCTAAATGCTTATCCGAAAATAGATACTTTAAAAATTCAGAATTTGAATTGTTTAGTTCAGAACTTAATAAAATTAACGAATTAGTAAATAAGTGGAAAAAAAATGTACAAACAGGCGAAAGTAACAAAGAAACACAAGAGAAACAAGAAACGAAAAAACAACAAGATGAAAAAGACTTATACAAAGTTTTAGAAAAAGTAACTCAAATAAGACCGATTATGAACGGATTTAAAACAAAAAGAATAGGCAGTTTTGCTTATGTAATAACTTCAAAATTAACTTTTGATAAATTTACATCAAAAGATATTTCAGATTATCTTAATAAAATGTTAGACAAAAACAAAACAGAAAAAATTAATTATATAATATTGCAAGTTGATGACGAATTTTACCACATAGCAACACCTTATGCTATTTCAAAAGTTACAGTTGATAGTAACTTTGATATGAAAGAAGAATTAGACGTTTTCGGTTATAAAAATTCAAAATATATAAACGATAAAGGTAAAGAAATCTTTAAATAAACAACAAAAAAGCCCTCATAAGAGAGCTAATTTAAGATAATATGCTATATTATCCCTAGACAAGATTATTATAGCATTTTTCTTTAAAAAAGACAAGAAAGGAAGTGCTATTTTTTTATGCGAAACCCTAACGGATATGGTAGTGTTGTAAAGCTATCAGGAAAAAGACGTAATCCATATATGGCTAAAATTACAGTCGGTTGGAGTGATGAAGGAAAACAAATTGTAAAGCCAATCGGCTATTATAGAACAAAACAAGAGGCAAATATTGCCCTTGCTGAATATAATAAAAATCCTTACGACCTAGACAAGTCAACAACTACTTTAAAAGAGTTATGGGAGTTGTTTTACGAAAAGAAATTAAATAAATTAGGTATTTGTAATCAAAAATGCTTAATATCAGCATATAACAATCACGTTAAACCACTTTATGATAAGGTATATCGTGAAATAAAGTCTTATGATATACAAGATATAATAGATAACAGTAATTTAAGTTATTCAACTCAATCACAAATAAAAAACTTATTTAATCATCTTGACAAATTAGCTTTAGAAACTGAAATAATACAAGTTAGTTATTCATCTTTATTAACTACTGATAAAACACCTGAAACAACTCGAACGATATTAACAGATGAAGAAATAGAAAAAGTTAAAAATAATAGGCAAAATTTAACATACAAAGTAATTTTATTGTTACTCTATACAGGAATGAGAGGAAGTGAACTTTTTAAAATAGAAAACAAAAATATCAATCTTGAAGAAAGAACTATAAAGGGTGGAATAAAAACAGAAAACGGAAAAAACAGAATAATACCAATTCACAATTATATCTTTGATATAGTACAAGAATTTTACAACGAAGATAATAAATATTTAATAAACAATTATAAAAAAGTTACCTTTTGCGCTAACTTTAAAAAAATATTCCCTCATCATACAGTGCACGAAACAAGACATACATTTAGAAGTAAATTAGATAGTGCAGGAGCAAATCAAAAATGTATCGACTTACTAATGGGTCATAAAAGTAAAGATGTAGGTAATAGAGTATATACTCACAAGACACTTGATGAGCTTAGAGATACAATCAATCTTTTAAAATAAATAACACAAAAGTAACAAAAATACAAAAAGCGTTGAAATATCAACGCTTTATTATTATTATAACATAATTTTTTAATTTAAAAAATATACATCCCATATTGTAAAATTAAGTTAGCCAGTAAGAATAGAAAAAAACATCTCAAAGAGGTATAATAGTAATTGAACAAAAAAACTAAGAAAAAAGCCTCAATGAGATGTATAATAATTGTAACATAAAACATAAGCACTTAACAATAGAGTTAAGAAAATTAATAGAAAAATGGAATAAGGAAAGAAAAAGTAATATAGAAATAGCAAGACTTTTAGGTAAAAGTCCTTAAACAATAAATAATGAGATTAAAAGAGGAACTGTAATTCAAAAAACGTCCAATGGTAAGTTAAAAAGTGTATATAAAGCCGATTTTGCACAGTTGATTTATGATAAAAATAAAAAAAGATGTGGCAGAAAATTAAAAGTACCTTTTGAGATTAAAGATAAAGTTTTACATTTTTTAAAGAAAAAACATTCACCAGAAATGATTTCAAAAACAAAAATAGATAAAAAGGTATCAACATCTACAATATATTACTGGATAAATAAAGGATTTTTTGGATTAAAAGTACGTATTTTAAATTATCCTAGGAAGAAAAAATCAAAGAATATATATAAAGGAAAAAGAGGTATTGTATTAGGAAAATCTATAGAAGAAAGACCAGAAAGTATAAATAATAGATTAGAAATAGGACATTTTGAAATAGATACAGTTATTTTAAGAAAAGAAAAAGGTAATTGTTTACTAACACTAACTGATAGAAAAAGTAGATTTGAAATAATAAAATTAATACCTGATAAGACAGCAAAATCAGTAAATAAAGCATTAGAAGAAATCCTTAAAAAATATAAAATAAAAAGTATAACAGCAGATAATGGATTAGAATTTGCAAGACTTTATGAGGTATTTGACTATGAAAATATCTATTATGCTCATCCGTATTCAAGTTATGAAAGAGGAACTAATGAAAATCATAACAGACTAATAAGAAGATTTTTACCTAAAGGAACAATAAATACTACTCATCAAAGAGTAGCATTTATCGAAAATTGGATTAATGATTATCCTAAAAAAATATTCAATTACAAAACACCTAGAGAATTATTTTTATGTGGCTAATTTATTCTTGCAATTTAGGTTTAAATATTTTTATAAAATTTTATAAAAACGGTTGAAAAAAACTTTTTTATGTGCTATAATAAATTTGAAGTTAATGTCAAGATGCAACAAAGTTATATGTTTAAAAATCAAAGGAGGTTTTTTATGAAATTTAATTTTGACAGAAAAGAAGGTGTATTAGAAATTTCTACTACATTAAGCAGTGAATACGTTTTATCAAAATCCATAATCGGTAATAAAGGAGAAATTAAAGCTGATAGGTGGGTATTTATTCAAATTTACAAACCAGGCAAAACAAATAAAGTTGCAATTCCTTCCATTAAATTAGATTTTGATAAAGATGTTGCAAACACTATTTAAATATTTTGAAAAGATAACAGATGAATGGATATCTATTCATTCATCTGTATTTTCTTTTGATAACAATATTGATTTATATATAAAAGCTAACTCTGAATTAATTTTCCATAATTTTTTTGTCAATAATTTTGAAATTTTAAATTTCAAAATTATTGATTTTACTAAGTTTTTCTTAAAAAATAGATTATTTGAAAAAATTGAATATATTCAATCAACTTATTTAATGTTAATATATATCAACCATTTATCAGAAAATAAAAACTTAATAAAAAAATATAAATATTTTGACTTAGATGATATCAAGAGTATATTTCCAGAAGTTGGTGTCATGGAATTAATGTGTTACGATAATATTTTACAAAATAAATATAATGATAGTATTTTAGATTATTTTATTAATACAAATTTTTTTAAATCTATATTTTATAACATCCCCACATTAGTAGATATGTACTTATTTACTCATTCCATTTTCTATTTTTCACACCTAGGAAGATACTTTTCAAAAAATATAGACCAAAAAAATTTTTTCGAAAATTATTTAATATCATTATTGGGATATTCTATAAATTCAGAAAATTATGATTTAATCGGAGAATTGTTATTATGCTTTTTTATATTGAGATTAGATATTGAAAAACATCGTGATTTGTTAGATATTTCATTGAAGTATTTAAAACATTTTATAGATTATATATATTCAGCTAAAATTTCAAAAGAGATTAGTTATGATTTATATCATCCGATTCTAGTAATAAATATGCTATCAAAATTTTGTAATAACGAGGTAAAAATTTGTTGTGATTAATAAAAAAGTTATAGAATATAAAAGTTTATTAAAAGTTTGTGATTATGAAAAAATTAATAAGAAATTGATTAATAACATGAGTAATGGATTTGAATATATAGATATAATAATAGCTTGTGTATTGCAGGAATTAGGACATTTAGATAAAGTTTGTATAGATTTTGTTTCTAAAGATATAGAAAATGATTGTTTTAATTATAAACTTTTAGAAATCAAAGATAAAGATTTATCAGTGATTCTGGTTAATATAGCTATATGTATTTATTTTAACATTTATGAAATTGACGAAAAGCATTTGTTTATATTGAATAGTTTATTTCTGAATGCTATATTTACTAAATTTACTATCAATTTTTATCTTGTATGGTTAATACACATAAAGTTGTTATATAACTGCGAATGGCTATGGAGCAAGAATATATTTAATTCTATCGGTATTATTGATGATGAGTACGACAAATTATTTAAAATTATTGAAAATTTATTAAAATCTGAGGATGGTGGTATTTATGTTTAAAATCTTGAAGTTTAATGTAAAGGCTTTTAGATTGTTTTTTTTTATGTTTATATATGCTTTCCAACCAAGTTTTTTGGCATTTGTAATTGAATATCTGATTGGTATAGCATCTGGTAAGTATGATTTTAATATTTTAATTGTAGTCGGAATAGGTAGTCTAGGATTACTTTTATTTTCAGGCATAGGTATATTAGTTAAAAGATTTACACACAAATTAATAGAAGAAACAAATATTGCAATGAAAGAAAAAGTAATTAATCATTTAATTAAATCACCTATTAAATCAAATAAAAATATAAATTATAGCAGTTTTATAAATGTTGATATGAAGCTAATTCAAAAAAATGGATTGGAATCAGAATTGTCCATGATACAGTACTCCTTTATTTTTATTATTTCTCTTTTTTCAGCGTTGTATTTAGACATATTGACAACCGTTTTTTTCTTTTTAGGGATGTTTTTCTCAGCTATTATCTCTATGGCTGGGCAAAAAAAAATTACAAATTATACTAAGAAATGGACAGAAAACACAAATAAATTCACAACTAAAATTGAAGAATTTTCAAAAAATACTTTACTATTAAGACATTTTAATATTCAAAGACATGTTTTTAATCAATTGTATAACAATTTATCTTGTGTTGAACATAGTCTTTTTAACCTAAATTATCATATTGATATAAAAAATGAATTTATTATGTTCATAGGACTTACAATGAGCATTTTATTACCTTTTTCAGCAGGGGTATATCGTATTAATTCGGGATATTTAACTATCGCAAGTTTTATGGCTATTGTACAGTTATCAAATTCTTTAGTCAATCCAGTATTGTATATAATTCAAAAATTAAACGAAAGAAGTGCTATAAAACCAGTTTTAGAAACATACAATTCATTATTGAAATTTGAATTCCAAAAAGAAATTAAAATTGAAAATTTTAAAGACGCTATTTGTATTGATGTCGAAATAAACAAAACAAATATAGCTTTATCAATTTGCCCAAGCCAAAAAATTTTAATAAAAGGTTCATCAGGGATAGGCAAGAGTACTTTAATTAGAAATTTATTACTGAATGAATCAGCTAAAAATTACACAGTAGATAACATATATATTAATCGTGATTATTTAATAACTTCTCTATATAGTTATGTTCCTCAAAACAAAATTATTTTTAATGATACAATTTTGTTTAACATTACTTTAGGCAAAAATTACAATAATGTTAAATTAAATGAAGTTATAAAATTAACTTTTTTAGAAGATTTTATTAATCAGTACGGATTGGATTATGTTTTAGATTTAGATGGAAACAATATCTCAGGCGGAGAAGCCCAAAGAATAATGATAGCAAGAGCTTTACTACAAGATACTCCTATATTGTTGTTTGATGAAATAACTTCTGCTTTAGATGAAGACTTGGCAAATAAAATTCAAAAAAACATATTGTCTCTTTCAGATAAAACAATTATTCAAGTTACTCATAATATTGATATGGATATTGAAAAAATGTATGATAAAACAATAGTTTTATATTAATCAAAAAATAATTTAAACAAAAAATGGTAATCTTATATTATCTCTATTATGTATATCAAAATCTTTAGGTATGGTATAAGTTTCTACTTTTTATCTATTTTATTATAACACTTTCAACTGAATATTTTATATATAAATTTGTTATTTTTGAACTTTTCTTTAATATTTTTTATAAAAAATATTTAATATAGAAAAAAATACTGTTGAAGAATACAAATAGTTAAAAAAATATTACAATTTTACAAAAAAAGATAAAAAAGAGTGCTAGTTAAACTAACACTCTTCAGACTGATGATAAAGGTGTCAATGAGAAATCATTGGCACTTTTTTAGTGGAAAAAAGAGTTAAAAAGTGGTATAATAGTATAAAAGGGAGATGCTTAAAATGCTACAAAATAGAGTAAATCAAGTGCAAATGGTAAGTATAGATTCTTTAGTTCCAAAGAATCATCTTTTAAGAAAAATAGATGAAACAATAGATTTTCCCTTTATCTATGATTTAATAGAAGATAAATATTGTTTAGATAATGAGACCAAGTATATATCCAATAGTGCTTTTTAAAATACATTTTTGCAAATAAAAAGTATGCGTCAAACAATAAGAGAAATCGAGATAAATGTAGCATACGGATGGTTTTTAAGATATGATTTTTATGATAAGATACCACATTTTACAACATATGGACAAAATTACAAGAGAAGATTTAAAGATACAGATATGTTTGAAAAGATATTTGTAAATATATTAAGGCAAGCAGAGAAACAAGGCTTTGTAGATGAAAAGATACAATTTGTAGATTCGACACATGTAAAAGCACATGCAAATAGACATAAGAATATAGAAGTAAAGATAGAAAAGAAAGCAAAGAAATATCATAGTCAATTAAATGAAGAAATAAAAAAAGATAGAGAATTAAAAGGAAAAAAGGAATTAAGTCCCACCGATGGAAAAAATACTTATAAGAATGTGAAGAATACAGATATACAAATGAGAAAGGGAAAGCAAAAATGCAAATAAAAGCTCTCCTAACTTTTGCGTGCCTAAATATGAAAAAATTAGCAAATATGATGAGTAAATTAGGTAGAAAGAGACCTAATTTTTTAATTTTCAGAGAAATTTATATAAAATTTAAGATTTTAATAAATTCTAAAGTAATTTTTAACTAAAAACAAAAATACATAAAAAAAGCACAGACAAAACTAATGCTTTGTCTGCACTCTGAATGCTATGAAATAAATTCATAGCATTTTAAAAATTTTCTTTAATTTTAATCTAATACATATACTTTAACAACTCTTCTTCCCCATTTATGGCATTGTTCTATAGTCTTAAAATGTAAGTCTATAAGATTTCCCTTTATTGCACCGCCTGTATCACAAGCTGTTGCGTAACCATAACCTTCAATATAAAGGCGAGTTCCTAAAGGAATAACTTTTTTATCAACAGCAACTGCCATTGGATTTTTCCATAAATCTTGTCCCGTTGCTGTTATATGCCCTGGTGTTAAAGAATCTTTACCATCTGAAGAATAAGCAGTTGAATCCATTATCAAAAGTTTTTTATAAGAAAAGTCTTTTGAATCATCTGTATTACTTTCGTTTTGTTCTTCTTTAACATCTACACTGTCTATATTTTCATCATTTTCATCATTTGCATCTTGTTTTGAAACAATCTTACCATCTTTAATTTCTTCATCATCTTTAACAGAAACTTCTTCTGATACATTTTCAACATCTTTTAAAGATTCTTTAGAAGAAACAACTTCTACTGGTAAAATTTCAGATGTTTGTTCATTAATTTCAAAATTTGAAAAATCATAAGAATTCTTTAAACTCATAAGAAGTCTTATGGATACATGTCTTTTATTATCATTTGTAGAAATAAAAAACATATTATTGATATCTAAATTTTCAACTACATCTTTGATATCAGAAACTTCATCATTTTTTATCAAAAGATAATTTAAACCTTGTTTTTCAGAAAAAACATAAGAATAAACCATACTTACTAAAGAATCATCTTTCGATATAACCAAGTCTTTTTTCTTTTTAGAATCAACAGATACCCTATCTTTAAAAACTTTTAAAATATCTTTTGTGTCAAGTTCAAAATTTTTAGCTTGTACAATATCTTTTTTAGCTTCTTTATATATACTTTCTTTGCATTTATAAGAAACGGTAGATATTCCATCATAAAAATATATATGAGAATTTTCATCTAAATTTGCAATAATATTTTTTTGAGAAACTGTAAGATTACTTTTTGAATCGACAAAAAGTAAATTCATATCATAAATATTTGCAAAATGAACAGCACCTAAGATATCCAAATTTTCTTTTTTATCAACAACTAAAAGGTCTTTTCTAGTTTGAAATTTATTTACAAATTCATTAGTCTGATCTTCATAAGCAGAACCTATCCTTTCAAAAACTAAATCTAATTTTTCTAAAAGACTATCTTCTACTGATTTATTATCTCCAACTATATAAACTTTTTTACTATTTTTTAAAATTTCCTTAGAATTATCGTCAATATCTCCATCAGAAACAGCAACTACAACAGCTTTATCTCTTAAAGAAAGTAAACTTGCCAAAGAAAAGTCAACTTTATTATTTACGTTAACCACATAAGAATTGAATTCTTTACTACCATTAGTAAAATCAACAATCCTATTATTTACTTTTTCTACTGTAGTAACTTTTGAATTAGATGATATTACAAATCCTCTAACCTTTTCGTTTGCAAATGAATTAAAAGAAAATCCAGAAAATATAGCATAAATACACAAAACTGCTAATATATTTCTAAATATTGCCTTTTTCAAATAATCACTCCTTAATAAAATTTAAGTAATATTTACTCTACAAAATAGAGAGTTTCCATTCGACAATAAAATTATAATGATTTTATTAAATTTAGTCAATTTTTTTTGTAATTTTTTATAATTTTTTTAAAAAAATCTCCACTTTTAAATATTTTTTATAAAAATGTAATCTAATTATAACATTTTTGTAACTTTTAATTTTTTTAAAATCTCTAAATTTCAAAGGTTACAAAAAGATTACAAAAAAAAACTGTTTTTTCTAAAAAAAACAGTTTAAATATTAAAAAAATGTAATAATTATAATAAAATTCGCATATTAATAATATTTTAAAATTTTAAGATTTTAAATTTAAATTATTATAATAAAATTTTAATTCTATATAGCACATTTTTTAATTTCTTTGCTTCATTTCTGATATATAAGAAAAAAGCGAAACTAAAAAAATTATAAAAATTCCTATAAGACTGTATGGACTAACCGTTTCATCTAATATAAGCTTTCCTAAAATTACAACAAATACAACTCCAGTATAGTTAAATATACTAACATCTGAAGCTTTGGCATATTGATAACTTATAGTAAGTCCAAATTGACCTACAGCTGAAAAAACTCCTATTAAAAATAAATAAACTATAAGTTCAAAAGATTTTAAGTTAAAATCTGAAAACATAAATGGAAAAGAGCATATACAAGAAAATAAAGAAAATATAAAAATTATAGTTTCAGTTTTTTCTTTTCTACCAATTCTTGAAACACAAATATATGCAACAGAACCACTAAATGCTGAGAGCATAGCTACAATTGATGGAAGAAGTCTTGAATCAAAATGCGGTCTTACAACAAATATAGCTCCAATAAAAGCAAAAATCAAAGTGAAAAATTTTTCTTTTGTAAATTTTTCTTTAAAAATAAGAACAGCCATTAAAACAACGAAAATTGGGCTTGTTCTTTGCAAAATACCTGCATCAGCTATTACCATATTATTTATAGCAAAAAAATTCGTTATAACCCCTAAAAATCCAAAAAAAGAGCGAAAAAAAAGAAGCTTTCTATTCTTAGTATGTCCTATAAAAGAAGTTTCATATCCTCTTTGTTTTTTTATAAATATATACATTCCACAAATTACAGCCATAACAAAATTTCTAAAAAAAACTTGTTGCATAAGTGTAAAAGCACCACTTGTAAGCTTTACAAAAATTTGCATAAAACTAAAACCTAAAGTTGAAATAATCATAAACATAATAGCAATTTTTAAATTTTTATTTTTTTGTATTTCTTCTGACATAATTAAAGTAAGCACCTCCTTAAATTTTTATAAAATAAAAATGCTACCAAGTAAAGGTAGCAATTTTAACTCGTTTTTAAATATTATAATGAAGCTTCGTAATCAGCAGCATTAGTCAATTCATTTAATTCATCAGGGTTAGACATTTCAACTTTGCATACCCAAGCTGCATAACAATCTTTATTGATTTCAGCAGGTTCATCATCTAATAATTCATTTACTTCAACAACTTTTCCTGAAACAGGAGATTCAATATCGCTTGCTGCCTTTACAGATTCAATAGATGCTAAAGAATCGCCAACTTCAACTTCATCGTCAACTTCTGGAAGTTCAACATAAACAATATCTCCTAAATGATCTTGTGCATAATCAGCTAAACCAATTGTTGCAATGTTTCCTTCAACTTTTACCCAATCATGATTTTTAGTATAAAGTAATCCTTTTTCTACTCTCATCTTAATACCTCCTAAAAATTTTTACTATAAACATTATCCAAATATGTACTAAATAATATTGAACAATCTTTAATATCTTATAGTATATATACATTATAGTTTACTATTAAAAAAAATTCAATACTTTTTTACTATTTTTTTCCTTTTTTTTAATTTTTTTTAAAATTTAATGCAATTTGAATTTTTTATGATAAGAAATATATCATAAATAGTTAAACTTTTTTTATAAATAAAAAAGTTAAGATTTAATTTTAACAATAATCTTAACTTTGATTTTACTATATAGAAATCCCAAGTACAATAAGCGTTGATAGTATTGAAACTATAACTGTAACTATCATATTTTCTAAAATATATGAAGTTAATACAGAACATAAAATAGCTATTACAGTTGGAAAAAACATAAATTTATCCGCTTCAAAAACATATTTTAATATTAAAATGCTCATAGATGTATATGGAACTATTTTAAAAAAAGTCATAACTTTTTTATTAAAATTTTTACCCTTTAAAAAATATAACGGAATAACTTTTGGTATTATAGTTACAACTGCCGCAATTAAAACACCTAAAATAATATAAGTCATAATTTTCTCCTAATCTTTCAATTCATTATCTCCAATTAAAAAAACACCTAATATAGATGAAATTATAATTGAAAATACAATATTCCATCCACTTGTAAAAACCTCTAAATAATGAACTATAGCATATATTATACCAGAGATTAAAATAACTTTTATAATTATCATATTTTTTTTAACATTTGGTACAAGTAAAGCTACAAAAAGTCCTAAAAGTCCCATACTCATTGCTAAATTTACAAATTTTGGCAAAAATTCTCCAATATAAAATCCCACAATACTAAATATCCCCCAAGCAAAGTATGGTGGTATTTCTACACCAAAAGCAAATTGTGTATCAATTTTATCTTTATTAAAAGAAAGTACAGAAAAAGATTCATCTGTAAGTAGCCACCCAAAAAAAGGAAAACAATAAGAATTTAGCTTATCTATTGCTATCGAAATACTAGCTGACATTAAAAAAAGTCTAGTATTAAGTAAAAAAATTGATATTGCTATACCAAAAAGTGACATACCAGATGCCATAAATCCTACAAGCATAAACTGTGCTGCTCCTGAATATAGAACAAACGAGGACAAAAAAACATAGATTAAAGGTAAATTCATACCCTTACACAAAATACCAAAAGTAATGGCAACTGGAATATAACCTATTATTATAGGAAAAGATCTTTTTGTACCAAGTATAAAATTATTATTTTTCATTTTTCTCTCTCCATATTAATTTTACAATCAATACTTAACTAATATTCAACTTCTTTTCTATCTTCTAAAGCTCTTATAAATGTTAATTCATCATAATTTTCAACACTTCTACCTATTGGAATACCATTTGCTATTTTTGAAATTTTTAAATCTTTAAATTTTTTAAGTAAATCTATAATATAAAGCTCAGTAAGCTCACCGTCTATAGTTTGACTTATAGCAAAAATAACTTCTTTTACATTTTCTTTTTCTATTCTAGAAATTAAAGAAGATACATTTAAATCGTCCAAAGTAATGCCATCTCTTGGAACTACAAGACCATTTAATACGTGATACATTCCTCTGTAAATCTTTGTTTTTTCAAGACTTACTATTCCAAAAATATCTTCAACAATTGCTATTGTAGATTTATCTCTTTTTTCATCAGAACAAATATTGCATATTTCATTTTCTGTTAAATTACCACAAATTTTACAATGATGAGTATTTTTTTTCATATTTATAATACTTTTTGCAAAATTTACTACAAACTCATCATCCATTTCTAAAATCTTAAGTGCCATTTTTGTTGCTGATTTTCTTCCAATTGTTGGAAGTTTTGATAAATAATGAATAACCTCGTCTATTGAGTTAGTATAATAATTCATTTTAAAGTCCTGGAATATTTATTCCGCCTGTTATCTTTCCGATTTCACTGTCATGTTTTTCTTGTGCTTTTCTATTTGCTTCATTAACAGCTGAAATTATTAAATCTTCTAACATTTCAACATCTTCTGGATCAACAACTTCTTTTGAAAGTTTTATTTTAACAAGTTCTTTTTTCCCATTTACTACTGCTTCAACAGCTCCCCCTCCTGAAGTTGCAGAAATTTCTTGTTCATCAAGAACTTTTTGTGTATTTTCCAATTCTCTTTGCATTTTTTGCATTTGCTTCATCATATTTCCCATATTCATACCTGCTCCAAATTTAGGAAATCCTCCTTTAGCCATAAAAAATACCTCCTTATTTATTAAATAATTTTTAAATAAAATAAATTTTAAATTAAAAAAAATTATTTTATTATTAAGTATATAAACACTCTTTCATTATATGATAGCATTTTTATATTAAAAAATCAATAATTTACAATAATAAGTTAAAGTAGATACAATCTTTTTACAATATAAAAAGTAAAAAACTGATGCAAGTTTATACATCAGCTTTTTGTTTTTTATTTTTTTATTTTTTTATTTTTTTATTTTTTCTTTTTTATTTTTTTAAGTCTGTAAAAATCTTCTCTTTCCTTTTCTTCTAGTGAATTTGCAATGTATTTTACAGTTTCAGTAAGATTTGGTATTTGTATTTTATCTAAAGCATTTGCTCTTTTTTGATTTTTCTTTATTTCTATAGAAAGTCTATATACTGTATTTTCAGTTTCAGCAAGTCTATAAACAAGTCTTTTTATTTTTTGAAAAATTGCTATCGCTTCGTCTATAGAAGGACTAGTCATATGAATACTATAATGTGGTCTTAATTCTTTCTTTTTATATTTAACACTTGGAACATCAAGACCCATTACTGATTTATATGAAATTTCAAAATTTTCTTGTTTGTCTATGGACATTGAAATATCTTTTACAGTCATAACTCCCATAGTTATATTAGCTGTTTTTAAAATTTCATATGCTTTTTCAAACATTACTTTTACATCTTGTTGAATTTTTTTTGCATTTTCGATTTGTTGCATCATTTCTTTTATAAGAACGGTTCTTTTTTTATCTATTAAGTTATAACCTACTTTAGATAACTTTAAATCGTCCTTTGTCTTTAGAAGATTTGATTTTGTAGGTGCTATATTTTGTATCATTTTACCACCTTCCGTACTTATCTATATACTTTGACTCCAATCTATCAAGCTCTACCTTTGGAAATAGTTTAAACAAATCCCATGCTATATCAAGTGATGCTTCTATGCTTCTTTGTTCATCAAAATCTTGTGATAAAAATCTTTGTTCAAATTCTCTACCAAATTCCATATATATTTTATCTATTTGTGTTAAATCATCTTCTCCTATTATTTGTGCAAGAGATCTAACTTCGATAACTTTTGAATATAAAGCAAAAAGTTGAGATTGAACACAATCATGATCATCTCTTGTAAACCCATCTCCTATACCATCTTTCATAAGTCTTGAAAGTGATGGTAAGATGTTAATAGGTGGATATATATTTTTTTGGAACAAATCTCTAGATAAAACGACTTGTCCTTCTGTAATAAATCCAGTTAAATCTGGTATTGGGTGAGTAATATCATCATTTGGCATTGTCAAAATAGGTATTAAAGTTATTGAACCTTTTTTATCTTTTACCATTCCAGCTCTTTCATAAAGTGTTGAAAGGTCTGAATATAAATATCCAGGATAGCCCTTTCTACTTGGTACTTCTTCTCTTGCTGATGAAATTTCACGAAGTGCTTCTGCATAACTTGTTATATCTGTCATAACTACAAGAATGTGCATTCCTTCTTCAAAAGCTAAATATTCAGCAGCTGTAAGAGCAGCTCTTGGAGTTGAAATTCTTTCAACTATAGGTGCATCTGCTAAGTTTATAAAAGATACAACTCTAGATTGTGCGCCAGATTCTTCAAATGCGTTTCTAAAAAAGTCATAATCATCATGCTTTATTCCCATTCCAGCAAAAACTATTGCAAACTTTTCATCTGAATCTTTAAGTTTTGCTTGTTTTACTATTTGGGCAGCTAGTTGATTGTGAGTAAGTCCATTAGATGAGAAAATAGGAAGCTTTTGTCCTCTTATCAATGTAGTAAGTGTATCTATTGCAGAAATTCCAGTTTCAAGATAATCTTTTGGATATTCTCTTGCAACAGGATTCATAGGTCTACCATTTACATTGTATTTTTTTGTAGATACAATATTATCAAGTCCATCTATTGGCTTACCAATACCATTAAAAATTCTTCCTAATATATCTTTGTTTAAAGAAATTTCAAGAGGTGAGCCTGTAAATGTTACAGCACTATTTTCTGTTGATATTCCAGATGTTCCTTCAAAAACTTGTGCAATGATTGTATCTCCTTGAATTCTTACAACTTTCGCTCTTCTTTTTTCTTTTTCATCTATGACTATTTCCATCATTTCATCATAGCTTACATTCTTTACACCTTTTAAAACAACAAGTGGTCCTTCAATTTTTTCAAGTTTTAGATATTGCTTATTCATTTTCTATCACCCTATTTTCTTTCGCTTCTTTTATTAAAGCATCATAATATTGTTTTATCTTTAAATTTAATTTTTCAAAATATTGTATATAATCTTCATTTGGAATATTATATTTCATCTTTATTACTTCTTCAAATAAATCATCATTCTTTATTTTAATAAGAGCTATTTGTTCCTTAACTGCACTATTTGAATAATCATATAAGTTATTTATAACTTTAAGCATTTCAAATTGTTTTTTTAATGGAACATAAGAGTCTATTTTATGCATTGCATTTTGTTGTAAAAATCCCTTTTTTAAAACTTTTGCAATTTCTAGTACAAGTCTTTGATCGTTTGGCAAAACATCTTCTCCTACCAATTGTACTATTTGATTTAATTTTGCATCTTCTGATAAAAGTTTCATCATCTTATCTCTTAATCTTAAAAGATCTGGAGAAATATTTTCATCATAATATTCTTTTATTAAAGAAGTATATCCACTATAACTTGTAAGATAGTTAACTGCAGGGTAGTGTCTTATATAGGCAAGATTTTTATCAAGTCCTATAAATGCAGAAACGAATCTTTTTGTATTTTCAGTTACCGGTTCCGAAAAATCTCCACCTGGAGGAGAAACGGCTCCTATTACGGTTATTGAACCTTCTTTATTTGATAGAGTTTTTACATAACCTGCTCTTTCATAAAATTGTGCAATTCTTGAAGGAAGGTATGCAGGATATCCTTCTTCTGCTGGCATTTCTTCAAGACGACCGGAAATTTCACGAAGTGCTTCTGCCCATCTTGATGTTGAATCTGCCATTATTGCTACATGATAACCCATATCTCTATAATATTCTGCTATTGTTATTCCAGTATAGATAGAAGCTTCACGAGCTGCTACTGGCATGTTTGAAGTGTTTGCAATTAAAACAGTTCTTTCCATTAGAGGCTTACCTGTTCTTGGGTCTATAAGTTTTGGAAATTGTTCAAGAACATCTGTCATTTCATTTCCACGTTCTCCACATCCTATATAGACTATTATATCAGCATCAGACCATTTAGCAAGTTGATGTTGAGTCATTGTTTTTCCTGTACCAAATCCACCAGGAAGAGCAGATGTACCACCTTTTGCTAGTGGAAAGAAAACATCTAAAACTCTTTGTCCTGTTATAAGTGGTTTAGATATTTGCATTCTTTTTTTAACTGGTCTTTGAACTCTTACAGGCCATGTATGGTATAGTTTAAGTTCGTGTATTTTTCCATCTTCATCTTTTAAAGTTAAAACTTTTGTTTCCAAATTATATTTACCTGAAGGCAAAACGTCTATTACTTCTCCGCTTATAGTTGGTGGAACCATAACTTTATGATCTATAAAGCTTGTTTCCTTTACTTTCGCAAAAATTTCACCTTCATTTAAAAAATCACCTTGCTTAACAAGTATTTCAGTATCCCAAAGTTTTTCTTTGTCTATGGAAATAAGACCTATTCCTTCATTTATAAAATCACCTGTCATATTATAAATTTGTTCAAGTGGTCTTTGTATTCCATCAAATATATTTCCAATTATTCCTGGTCCAAGTGTTACAGAAAGTGGTACATTTGTACTTATTATTTCTTCTCCAACTTTTAGTCCTTGAGTTTCTTCATAAACTTGGATAGTAGCTATATCTTCAAAAACAGAAATTATTTCTCCAATTAATTTCTTTTCTCCAACTACAACCATATCACGTACTTTATAGCCACTCATTCCACAAGCTTTAACAACTGGACCGTTTATATCTACAATCTTAGGTCTTTGCATATGTTACCTCTTAAAAATTCAATTCTTTTCTTAATTTTGTCAAAATTTCATTATATCTATCACTTAACATAAAATCAACACAATAGTTAAGTCTATAAGTTTTATCTTTATCTACAATTTCAAAGCCACCAAGCTTTATGTTTTCACTTTTTATAACATCTACATTTTTTAAAACATTTTGTATTATTTCTTTATCTCTTTCATAACAATCAAAAGAAACATAAATAATATCATCTTCCTTAACTTCATTTTTTACTAAATCTAAAACTCTTTTAATATAAATTTCACCTAATTTTCCTTTGTAATCATCTTTTATTTTTTCTTTAAGAGATTTAAAAAATTCTTTGTAAATTTTATTATTTTCATTTAAAATTATATCTTGTCCTTCTTTTAAGGCTTTAGAATTTATTTTTTCTTTCTTTATTTCAAATTTATATTCATAATCTCTTTTTAACTTTTCCATTTCTTTAGATGTTTTATCTTTTTTTTCTTCTAGAAGTTTTTGTGTTTCAGATGTTATTTTTTCAATTTCTTTTTCATAAGATTCATTAATATCTTCATTTATTATTTTTTTGAAAGATTCTATTTTATCTTCTATTGTTATCATAAAACCTCCCTATACATTAATTCCTATTGATTCATTTATATATTTTGTTATAAAATCATCATTTCTTTGAAGACCATCCCTTGTTGGAATTTCTACTATTAAAGGAAATTTACTTTTCAATTTAATTTCCATTAATTCATCTTCAAGAAGATTAAATATTTTTTCTGTTACTATAAGTATTGCTATATTTTTATCAGATATACATTTATTAAATTCTTTTAAAGCTTCAGATCTATCTCTTACAACTTCACCTGTTATTCCTGCAAGTCTCATTCCTACAAGAGTATCTGTATTATCTGATATAAGATAACTTATCATTTTCTTTCCTCTTATAATTTTTGAAGTATCATTATAGAAATTACAAGACCATAAATTGCAATACCTTCAGCAAGTCCTAAAATGATTAAAGTTTTACCAAGAATAGATGAATCTTCTGAAATTGCACCGATTGCTGCTGATCCTGCTTGTCCTACACCGATACCTGCTCCAACTGCTGCAAGTCCTGTTGAAAGAGCTGCACCTACAAATCCAAGTCCACTTGATGCATTTGATTTTGTAGCTGTTTCAGCTGCAAATAATACATCTGGTACTAAACCTATTACAAATAATAAAAGCATTGAAAAAGCATTTACAACTACTGCTTTTCTTAAAGTCTTCTTTGAAACTTTAATATTTCTTTTCATACATAAAATTCCTGTTACTATTGTTGATATAATTCCAATTGTTAGTAAAAATAAAGTTGTTTTCATAATTTTTTCTCCTTTTAATTTTTTATTTATTTTCTTTTAATATCTACGCGAACGGGTTTATATTCAATACCTTCGCCTTTAAAATATTTACTAAATAATTCATAATATTCAAGTCTTATTGCTTGAATAAATACTATAAGACCTTCAAGTCCAAGTATAACAATATTTCCTAAAAGTATCATCAAAAAGTTTCCTACGCCATTTCCAATCATTTGTCCTAATGCGTGAAATGCCATAAAAAGTCCAACATGGTTTATAGCAAAAGCTCCAACTCTTATAAATGAAAGAGTATTTGAGAAAAATCCCATTACAGTTTCAAACATTTCAAATCCACTTTCAACAGCTGAAAATTCTTCTTCTTTTTCCAAAGAGTCTTTTGATTTAAATTTTTGGTTAAGTTTTGGTTTAAAGAACATAAGAGTCGATGTTATAATCAAAACTGCAACAGAAACTATTGTAATCATTGATACCACATTTTTTGCTAAATGAGATCTTAAATAAACAATGTTAAAAATAAGTACTAAAAATGAAATATAGAATAAAAATCCCGATATACCATTTTTATCAAAAAATAAATTACCTATTTCTCGTCTTGACTTCAAATTGCGAAATCCTATAAAATATGAAATTATCATCATAATCATACCGATAAGTATTGTTCCAATAAGTATAGAATTTATATCTTCCATTGGTCTTAACAACATCGCATGTAATATATTTTCCATTCCAAAAACACTACCATACAAAAAGCCAAATACAACAGATGCTATACCTATTCTTGTAACTATCTTTGCAACTTCTCCAACTTTTCTAGAAAGTAAAATTCCAGCTATGATAAAGACAAGTCCTTGACCAACATCTCCAAACATCATTCCAAAAAGCAACATATATGTTATAGCCAAAAATGGTGTTGGATCCATTTCTCTGTAATCTGGTATAGAATACATCTTTACTAAAGCTTCAAACGGTCTTAATATAAAATTATTTTTAAGCTTTGTAGGTATTTTTAATTTTCTTGAAATTTCAGTATCATCGCTAAAATACAATATAGCACTTTCAGATACTTTTTCAACTACATTTTTTATATTTTCAATTTTAGATTCTGGAACAAAAGCACTAAAAAGCATAAATTTCTTACTTTGTGCACAATGATTTTCAAGTTCTTCTATCTTTTCAATTATCTTATATCTATAATAAAGAGCTAAAACATCTTGAAGATATTTATCTTTAAATTTTTCTTTTCTTTGTTTTATTTCTTCTTGTTCTTTTTCAAGTTCAACAAGTTCTTTTTTCTTAGATTCGATAAGTTCTTTAAATGTCATATCATAATCATCTAAATTTACCCTATCAAAAGCAAAAGAACGAAGTAAATATTTTGTTTCCGATTCCAAAATTTTTGGCGTGAAAATCAAAATAGTTTCTCCATAACTATTTGACCCCAAATGAACTACTATAGCTTTTAAATTTTCATAATTTGATTTTAATTTTATCCATGAATTTTTTGAAATTTGACCTATATCAAACTCTATGTTATCTAAATTTTTAAATTCAGATAATTTTATATCACTATCAGAAAAATACTCAATAGCATTTAATAAAATCTTAATTCTAGATCTTTTATTTCTATTTTCATCTTCTTTCTTTTTTATAACATCAGATTTTTCAAAAATATCATCTAAAACTTTAAGTTTTTCGCTATAATTTAGAGATTTCAATTCATCTAATACGATATCCTCTTCTCTTAAGCTAAAAAAGTCAAACATTTTGTCTAAAAGTTCTTTATATTTTTTCTTTTTAAAGACCTTTTCACTATGATATGGTATAATCTTATTTACATCAACACCCATATCCATAAAATTTTTTCTTTGAGTTTCTAAATATCTAATGGTAAAATTCGATGAATTAGAAGAATTTGTTATATGAACAGATGACTCTAATACTAATTCTCTTAAGATGTTATGAACATCTTCTTTTAAGGCTACAATATTCATCATCTTCATCTTTTCTACTGCCATTTAAACGCCCCCTTTTTAAAGAAATTAATACGTTTTAATTAAATATTTTTTTATTTCTTCTTTTGATAAATTATATTTTTTTGCTTCAGCAATTCTTGTTATATTTTCGTTTTGAACAAAAAGAGAAATTACAAATTTTAAAAAAGTAGAAATTGTATTTTCATAACTTTTTAATTTTCTAAGTTGTGTATCAAAAATATAAGCTTGCATATCTCTATAAGAAACAAGATCGCTGTTTGAAGAATCAATAATTCGTTTAAATCTTGTATTCTTTATTTTTTCAATAACTTCTGCTGATGTTTCGCTGTAAACAAGACTTTTTAGAAAATCGCCTTTGATATATCTTCCAAACCTCAAACAGTAGTTATAAATTTCTTCATTAGAAAGATTATAAAACTTTTTTGCTCTTATTATCCATTGTAAATTCATAGTATCTATCATGGAGGAGTAATAACTATTTAAAATATTCTTACTTATTTTAGATAATTTACTTGTAGCTTTTTGCATAAGTAAAAAATATAAACTATCCAAATTCATTTCAACATGAAAATGTAGTTTTAATATATCATCATCATTTAATGATAAAATAGCTTTTCTAAAACAAGTATTTTTTAAAATCTCCAAAGCACTGTGAATACTATCACATTTAGAAAGTTCATCGTAATCAACGTGATTACTAAAACCATACATAAGAGTTTCAGTTTTTAGATTGATTTTTTCTTTTTCAACAATGCTTCTTAATATAATCTTTATATCTTCAAATTCATATCTTAAAAGCATTATTTCCAAAACATCTTTTTCATTTCCAAAAAGAAAATATTTAAGTTTATTAAGAATTTTTGTTTCAGTTTTATGAATCATAAATTCTGTCATATATCTATTTTTAATATTTTCTTCTTCATAATAATCGATATTATCTTTGTAAAGAGGATTATTTTTTAAATAATCAATAATTTCCTCTCTCTTTGAAAAAGATAGAATGTTTTCATAATCATTTTTCTTTAAAATTCCCTTTCTAAGAACGCCTATTTTTGCATTGATAGCGTTAAAATTATCTTTCACCTAATTCACCACTTTCTAAAAGACGTTTTGCAATATCGTCAATTAAAAAATCTTTTTTTTCATTAAAAATTTTTCTCATCTCTTTAGATTTTTGAACAAAAGATTCTAATTTTTTAGAATTTTCTTTTTCTTCTTTTTCAAGTTTTAATTTAAAAATATCATCTTGTTCTTTGATAAAACTATGATATTTTTGATCAATTTCTTCAATTGACTTTTTTCGTTCCTCTAAAAGAGAATTCTTTTTTTCTTCAAACTTTTTTTTGAAGCTATCCGACTCTTTATCTATGTCGAATATTTTTTTTATAAAATCATCCATACAATCGCCTCCTTCTAAATTATTTAACAAAATATTCAAAAAATACATATGAGTATATTCGTTAAATACTGTTATATCCAAAAAACAATAGAGAAAGACAATTAAAAATTATCTCTCTCTATTATGAATATTTATGTATTAAGGATTCAATATTTCCCAACGATGAATTATTATACTCTTTTTACATTCAGTTTGCAATACTTTTTTTAAAATTTTTTAAAAAAAAATATAAATTTTAACAAACTTTTAACTTTGAAATAAATTTTGTTTCTTTACTTTTTTAAATTATCATAGTAAATAACTACCTATTATATTTATAACACTTTTTTTAACTTTTAAACATTTTTAGTAAGTTATACGATTATTTCCTTTTTGACAACTTTAATTAAGGTAAATAATACGTGAAATTAAATTTTCTCTTTGACAACTTTTTAAGGTAAATTTAATTATACGATTATTTCCTTTTTGACAACTTTAATTAAGGTAAATAATACGTGAAATTAAATTTTCTCTTTGACAACTTTTTAAGGTAAATTTAATTATAGTATTGTTTACAATATTTCATATAAAAATTATTTTTAAAGAACGTGTAAATGCAAAATAATTTTAGTTTTTAAGAAAAGTATTATCGAGGGAAAGGGCGAAGGGACTTGCGATTCTCCCTCATGCC
>KQ959634.1 GCA_001552895.1 Tissierellia bacterium KA00581 | reverse complement strand
AAGCAACAATAACAGCATAACCTGTTGATAAAAGCAAAGTTCCAAGTAGTGGAAAATAACCTATAATTTTAGATACTTTTTCATTTTTTTCTTTCCAAGTATACTCATAGCTACCCAAGGTGCCATTTGAACAAAGTCTACCAATAGCATATTCACTACTTAATCCGACATAAGAAAATAAGATTACAAAAAAGATATAATAAATTAAAAAACTTAATGCACCATTTTTTAAAAATTTATATGGGAAACCCCAAACATTACCAATTCCAACAGCTGAGCCAACTGTTGTTAAAATAAAACCCCATTTTGATGAAAATTTATTATTCATTTTAAAAACAACTCCTTACTATATTAAAATTAAAAAGATATTCTAAAAATTAAAGCAAATAAACAAAGAAAAACTACTATAGGCGTGTATACATATTTTCCTAAAAAATAAAAAGAATTGCCATATTTTGTATTATCTTTATTTAAATTTATTTCGTTTAAAAGCTTATTTTTATCTAAAACAAAAAACCAAGAAATAGCTCCTAAA
>KQ959633.1 GCA_001552895.1 Tissierellia bacterium KA00581 | reverse complement strand
ATGGTTATAGGCTTAAAGAAGATGTTAAGACTTGTGATGATGTTAAAGAGCAGTTTGCTAAAAGATATGTTATTACTGATAATTATTCGATAGACAGTTTGCCATGGTTTTGCAGTGATAGGAAAAATATTGGCTCGACTAAGGACTATATTGGTTATTGTATAACTATTTCAAGAAATTGGGGCGGTTATTGGTATAGTGAATATTTGGGTGGCTTTGTTGATTATAGGGCGTTTAAGGAAGTTTGCGAAGTCGATAAATACTTAACTGTAAAGAAAGGCTCGTTCTCTGTAGATACACTTCCTTGGGGCATGAAAGGTTTTAAGACTGTGATGGGTACTTGTGATCTAATTGGTAAGTCTTTCCACATTACAGCTAAGCTTGGCGATTATTATTATTTGGAAGAGATTGCAAAGTGGGTAGATATAAAAGCTTTTGATTAAAAAAATGGGAGCAGTTTGCTCCCTATTTTTTTTATGAGTATGACGGGCATGCCGTCAGTCTG
>KQ959632.1 GCA_001552895.1 Tissierellia bacterium KA00581 | reverse complement strand
TATCAAAAGTGTTAGCTGGAAATTCATGTAAGTCTGTAGCTATAGAGGCTGGCATTCCAGATGGTCAACTTCATAATTGGATATATAAATATAAAAGATTTGGGTATAATTCTCTTGAAATTAAGAAGAGAGGACGTCCATCTAAAATGAAAGAAAATAATGAAAACACTAATATAGAGCCAAAGCCACTTAACGAATCAGAACGAGAAGAACTTATTCGTTTAAGAGAAGAAAATGAATATTTAAGAACAGTTCAAGCAGTCGAAAAAAAATTAGACGCCTTGAGAAGGGAAAAGTATGCTGCATATCTCAAGGCGAAAAAGCAGCAGTCATCAGAGAACTAAGAGATGAAGGATACAAACTAAAATATCTTTTAAAAGCTATGAACATGCCTAAATCAACATACTACTTTGAGTTAAGTAAAGTTGACCAAGTTGATCTAAGAAACAAGGAAATCAAAGAAAAGATACAAGAAATATATACTTCAAACAAAGGTAGATACGGAGTAAGAAGAGTGCATCAAGCACTTCTAAGTAAAGGATATATAGTTAACCACAAAAGAGTTCAAAGACTTATGCA
>KQ959631.1 GCA_001552895.1 Tissierellia bacterium KA00581 | reverse complement strand
TCAAACCATTCAATCATCTTATCAATAATTTCTTTTCTGTTCATAAAAGTCCCCTTAATTTTATTTTTATTTTCTATGATATGTAAAACAATATCTATTATATATAATCTTTTATTTTTTTATTTTAGAGGTATATATTAATAAAAAAATAGCATAAAAATTTTTACGCTATTTTTTTAAAGTTTTATTTTCTATTTTTAAGATTCTATCTGCTATTCTCTTTGCTTGATTAAAATTATGTGTTGATAGTATTATGGTATATTTTTCTTTTAGTTCTTTTAAAAGCTTTTCTATAAATAATGTATTATTTTCATCAAGAGAAGAACAAGGTTCATCAAAAATTAAAATTTCAGGGTTTGTAGTAAGCATTCTTGCTATACAAAGGCGTTGTTTTTGTCCTCCTGAGAGTTTGTTTGCATTCATTTTTAGACTATCTTTTATTTCATCATAGAGATTTACTGATTTTAGTAATTCTTTTATTTTTTCATCTTTATTTTTTATTTTTCCTTCAAAAAATTCCATTGGATATGTTAGATTTTTTTCTATGGAAAAAGGAAAGACTGTTGAATCTTGAAAAAGTGTTGCGATATTTTTTCTAAGATCTAATTTTTTTATCTCTGTAATATTTTTTCCTTTATATAAAATTTCTCCAGAAAAACTTCCTTTAATTTCATCTAAAAATCCATTTAAAGAAGATAAAAATGTCGATTTGCCAGAGCCTGACGCTCCCATAATACAAAGTATTTCTCTTTCTTTTATATCTATATTTACATCTTTTAAGATTAATTTTTCTTTGTATGAGATATTAAGATTTTTTATTTGTAATATATTCATAGATTTTTCCTCCGATATTTATAAGTATAATTTCTGATAAAATATGCAAAATAATTAATATAAAAATTAATACTGTTGAGGTTGCAAATGCTTTATTTGTTGCAACAGATTGACTAAGTAACATATGAATATGAAAAGGAAGTGCCATAAAAGGTTTCATAAGAGATGTTCGTCTTGTTATAAACACAGCTCCTGTAAGTAAAAGTGGTGCTGTAGCTCCTATTGCATAGCTTCCTGCAAGAAGGGAAGTTGAAATTATATTTTTTTTAATTTTTGGTAGTAACAATTTTCTTAACATATATGTTTTGTCTATTCCAAGAGAAAAGCTATCTCGTATGATCTTTTTGTCAATATCTTTTAAGATTTTTTCTATATTTGTTTCGACAAATGGAAAAACCATAATAGAAAGAGAAATGCTCGCTACAAGCAAACTTGTTTGTAATCTTAAAGTTACGATAAAAAATCCATAAACAAAAAGTCCTATCAATATTGACGGAACAGAAGATATTGTTTGTATGCTAAGGTTTATAAAAGTATTTAAAATTTTATTTTTACAATAAAAAACATTAAAAATAGCTAAGCTTACTCCAAAAATACAAGATATAATCATTGACAAAATGGTAAGAAAAAACGAACCTACAATACTTTGATATATTCCACCTTCTGTTCCAAGTGGCATTCCTTTTGGATTTTCTGTTAAAAATTCTAAATTGATTTCAAAAATTCCTTTTGAAAAAATAAAATAAAAAATATTAAAAAGTATAAATACAAATACAATCATAAAAATAAAAATATAAAATTTTACTAAAAAATCTTTAACTTTAGTCATAAAAATCACGCTTTCTACTATTTAAAACAAATAATACCACATTTAATATCAAAACAAAAAACAAAAGTACAAAGCCCGATGCAAAAAGTGCTTTATAATGTAGACTAAAAGCAGGCGTTTGACCAACTTCAAGTGCTATTAACGATGCAACAGTTTCTGCTTTTGATAAAATTTTACATGGTATAGGTGCGTTTCCTATAACCATCATAACTGCCATAGTTTCTCCTATTGCTCTTGAAAAAGCTAAAACAAAACCTGTTATAATAGGCAAAAAACTTTTTTTAAAAATTATTTTTCTTATAAAAAACTCTTTTGTAACAGCTAGAGCGTCAGAATCTTTTTTATATTTTTTCTTTAAAATTTCAAAACTTTCAGTTAGATTTGAAACAAAATATGGAATTATCATAATAGATAATATTAAAGATGCTGCTAAAACCGTTTCTCCTGCACTTATTTTTAAAGTTTTTTCTAAAAATTTTACAATCACAAAAAGTCCAAAAAATCCATAAATAATCGAAGGAATACCCGCTAAAATATTTATAAGCCATTTTAAAAAAATATAAAATGCTTTATTTGTATAAAAACAAATGTATAATGCTATGGCATAAGAAAACGAAAAAGAAATTATACAAGCTAAAAAAGCGATATAAAAACTTGCATATAGAATATTAAAAAGTCCAAATTCATAATCTAATGCATTCCACGTTTTAGAAAATATAAAATTTAAAAGTCCTTTTTCTTTTAAAAATGGCACTGATTCTTTAAATAAAAAGAAAATTAATATAAATACCATTAAAAGACTTATAAATGATAAAGAATAAATTAAATTTTTAAATAAACTATTTTTTACTTTCATAAAAACTCCAAAAATTTTAAAAACAAAAGGTAGAAAACAAAAGCATTCTACCTTTTAATTACAAACTATTTTTTCATATATTTATCTACTGCTTTCATTACTTTGAACATAAGTTACAATAGCTACAACACATATTATAAAATTAAATATTGAAGTAAGCAATCTTTCATAATGAATTTTTATACCTACTTATATATTTCATAATATAAATCATCTCTAATATCGGTTTCATTTTATCATTTTATTTTAAAAAAGTCAACAAAAATTATTTAGATGCTTTTGTATATAGATATTGAAATTTATAACGATATTTTACATAATAAAACTTGATATTAAGAAATTTTTATATTATACTTAACATAGATAGATAATTATCATCTATTTAAAATATATGTAGGTTTTTCTTTATGAAAAAAATTAGTGAGGTGCTGTTATGACATCAAAAGAATTATATCTTAGAATATTATTTACCATTCTAATAATCCAAAGTGTATATGTTCATAAGAAGTATGTTATACCGACTTTAAAAAATAATGGGACTTACGAAGGATATAAATGGTATTTAAGAATCGGGGCAACAGTTGTTGTTTTGATTGTAGTTTATATGGTGTACATTTTATTTCTCGCTCGATAAACTCTTATAAAAAATATATAAAATTTAGGTAGGTGTTGTTATGAGAACAAGAGAATGGTTTCTTTTTGTATTATCTTGGATTATGATTTTTTATATACAAATTCTTTATAAAAAATTTGTAATACCTCGTATAGAAAAAGAAAAAAATGTATCACTTAAAAAATTTGTAATGTATAGTAGAATTATATATTTTGTAATTGTTATAGGATTACTTTATTTTATGATATTTTTTAGGCATTAATCTTAGTATATAATTTTAAAACTAATCTATAAATAAAAAGTTTAAATAACAATTATACATTCATTATTTCTACAATTTATATTTTGTAAAAATTTAATAAAATCGAGTAGGGAGGACTTTCTCCTCCCTCTCA
>KQ959630.1 GCA_001552895.1 Tissierellia bacterium KA00581 | reverse complement strand
TGGGACAAGCTTTCTTTTCTTTATCTATAACTGGAAATGTAATGATTGTATATGGTTCATATCTTGATAAAAAAGAAAATATTGTATCTGGTGCAAAACAAACTGCACTTTTTGATACTTTAGCAGCTCTTGTTGCAAGCTTTGTTATCATTCCATCTATTTTTGCTTTTAGTCAAAATGCTACAAGTAAAGCAGGTCCTGGACTTTTATTTGTAACTCTTCCTAAGATTATGCAAAATATTTATGGTGGTAGAATATTTTCAATTATTCTATATATGGCAGTTTTATTTGGTGGTATAACATCTTTACAAAGTATGTATGAATCAATTTGTGTTTCTTTAATGTATAAATTTAAAAAACTTAAAAGAAAAGTTGCTCTTGTCATTATAGGAATTTGTTCTTTTGTTCCTGGGATATTTATGCAACATATAAATGTTTGGGGTAATTTTATGGATATAGTTTCTATATACATTATTCCTATTGGGGCTGTTTTAGGAGCTATTTCTTGGTTTTTTGTTTTAGATAAAAATAAGCTTTTAAACGAAATAAATTTAAATAAAGATAATACAAAATATGGCAATTCTTTTTATTTTTTAGGAAAATATGTATACACTCCTATAGTAGTTTTTCTTTGTTTAGTTGCTTTAATTTTTAAAATATCTTTTTAACATTATAATAAAAATGACCTACCTTAAATTATTTTAACTTAAAGTAGGTCATTTTTTATAAATCTTTTTAAATGTATTATTCAGTAATTAATTTTCCAGCTTTTGGTCCAGAAGCCATTGTATAAGCTTTTTCAACATCAATTATAACACAAGCTGCCTTTGGTCTTACTCCAGCAAATTTTTCAGCTAAATCCATTTTTTCTTTATCTGTATAGCTTGTAGCTTTTCCTACAAAACGAAATCCTGCATTATTTTCTCTATCTATAAAAACTACAGATATCTTACCATTTGATTTTATATTTTTATGGTGTTGTCCATCTGTGTTTTCACAAAAAATTAATCTGTGATCATCTAGAACTCTTGTTGTTCTTTTTGGTCCAATATTTGGGTTACCTTCTTCGTCAACTGTTGCAATATAAGCAAGTTGAACTTTCATCATATCTTTCATTTCTTGAGTAAATTTCATCTTAAGTCCTCCTTATAATCTATATTTTTTTTATACCCTAAAACTATTTTAAAAAAACAATCATAAAAATAGTTTAATTTTAATTATTTAATAAAATTTTTAAATTATTTTTTATTTTTTTCTTTATATATTTTTTTATATTTACTAGCAATTGTTCTACTTATATATTCTGTTGATATTAGACAAATTATAAGGACAAAAGTAGAAATCATATACAATTGTCTTTGTGTTTTCATAGTCCAAGACATAATTAAAACAAAAATAGCTCCAAAAATAAAAACAACTGCCGAAAATTTATTTACATATTCAAAAACTAAATCACTTGTTAGAGAATATTTATTTTTTATAGCAAAACTACTTAATTTAGTTGCTTTTCTTAGATAATATCCATATAATGCTATGAGTATAGCAACAAATGTAAAAACAAATCTTACTACAATAAAAGGTACTTTTATATTTGCATTTCTAAGCATTGAAATTAAAAGTCTATATGTACAATAATTTAAAATTATTGACAATAAAAGACTTATAAATGCAACAACAGTAACTGCTATAGGATAGTTTTCATCTGGAAATCTTTTTTTAATTTTAAATAAATAAGTAACTGAAAAAAATGTTATAATTAAATCTAAAATTGCAAAAGTATAAATCATATACGATTGTATATATACATTTTCTCCATTTTTTATATATGCAACTATGGAACTTGGAAGTACACTAAATCCAATTGTTGCTAATATAAAAGGTGTTATAACAAAAATTATTAATAGTTTTAAAAATTTATTCATAGCTATTTCTCATACCCGTAATTTTTATAAAATTCTTTTTTATATTCTAAAAATCTATCTTCTCTGATTGCTTGTCTTATATTTTCCATTGTTTTAAGTAAAAATCTTAAATTATGTGTTGATAAAAGTCTTGCTCCTAAAATTTCATTTACATTCATCAAATGTCTAATATAAGCTTTAGTGTGATTCTTACAAGCATAACAATCACAAGTTTCATCAAGAGGTGTAAAATCTTTAGCGTATTTTGCATTTTTAATTACAACTTTTCCATAAGTTGTAATTGCCGTACCATTTCTTCCAAGTCTTGTAGGTAATACACAATCTGCCATATCAATTCCTGCTTCAACTGCTTCAAATAAATAATCTGGCGTTCCAACACCCATTAAATAACGTGGTTTATCTTCTGGCATAAATTCTGTTGTATAATTTAAGTACTCAATCATTACATCTTTTGGTTCTCCAACACTAAGTCCACCAACAGCATACCCTGGAAGGTCCATAGAACAAGTTTCTATTGCAGATATTTTTCTTAAATCTTTATACATTCCTCCTTGAATAATTCCAAAAAGAGCTTGATTTTCTGTGTTTTTATGGTATTCTTTGCATCTTTTAAGCCAGCGAATAGTACGCTCCATTGAATTTTTAACATAGTCATAACTTGCAGGATATGGAGCACATTCATCAAATGCCATCATTATATCTGACCCTAAATCATTTTGAATTTCCATTGATTTTTCAGGAGAAATAAAATGTTTTGAACCATCTATGTGAGATCTAAACATAACACCTTCTTCTGTTATCTTTCTAATAGCTCCAAGAGAAAAAACTTGAAATCCACCGCTATCAGTTAAAATAGGCCTATCCCAATTCATAAATTTATGAAGCCCTCCAGCAGCACGAATTATCTCTTGCCCAGGTCTTAGATATAGATGATAAGTGTTTCCTAAAATTATTTGTGAACCTATTTCTTTAAGTTCATCTACATTCATTGCCTTTACAGTTGCTCTTGTACCAACAGGCATAAAAATAGGTGTTTCAATTATTCCTCTATTTGTATAAATTTTACCAAGTCTTGCTTTTGAAAATTTATCTTTTTTAATAAGTTCGTATTTTAGCATTTCTTCTCCTCTCTTTTTATAAGCATAGCATCACCAAAGCTAAAAAATCTATATCTTTCTTTAGTTGCAACTTTATAAGCATTCATAATTATATCTTTACTTGCAAAAGCTGAAACAAGCATAACTAAAGTTGATTTTGGAAGATGAAAATTTGTAATTAAACAATCAACAACACCAAACTTAAAGCCGGGGTATATAAAAATATCTGTATTTCCCTTACAAGATACAACTTTTCCAAATCTTTTATAAACACTTTCAAGTGTTCTTATACTTGTTGTTCCAACAGCAAAAATCCTTTTACCATTTTTCTTTGCTTCATTTATTATATCACAGGCTTGTTGTGAAACTTCATAATATTCTTCATGCATTTTATGTTCTTTTACATTTTCAACTTTAACAGGTCTAAAAGTTCCAAGTCCAACATGAAGAGTAACTTTTGCAATTTTAACTCCCTTTTCTTTAAGCTTTTCAAGAAGTTCCTTTGTAAAATGAAGACCTGCTGTTGGAGCTGCAGCAGAACCTTTATGCTTTGCATAAACAGTTTGATATCTATCTTTATCTTTTAATTTTTCATGAATGTAAGGTGGAAGTGGCATTGTGCCAAGTTCATCTAAAATTTCTTCAAAAATCCCATCAAATGAAAATTTTATAAATCTTTCTCCATCATCACTTATATCGATAACTTCACCTTCAAGTTTTCCATTACCAAATAAAATTTTAGTTCCTATCTTCATTTTTTTACCGGGCTTTACTAAAGTTTCCCAAATATTTCCTTCATGCTTTTTCAAAAGTAAAACTTCAATAGCTTCATCTTTTCCTAATCTATTTCCAAAAAGCCTTGCAGGAATTACTTTAGTATCATTTATTACTAAAACTTCTCCCTCTTTTATGTAGTCAACAATATCTCTAAAAGTTCTATGTTCCAATTCAAATGAGTCCCTATTTGCAACAAGAAGCCTTGATGATGCTCTATCTTCAAGAGGAAACTGTGCAATCAAACTTTCATCTAAATCAAAATCAAAATCATCAGTTCTTAAATTTTCCATTAAATCTCTTCTTTCTTTATAATATTAAAAATAAAACAATTTTATCAAAAAATATAGTTATATATTATTATATATTTTTTTAAAACTTTTTTCAAATCTTTTAAAATTCTTTAAAAAAAATGTATTGACACATAAGAAAAAATATAATAAAATATACTTGTATATCATTTTAGTGTGATAGACAAATATATTTTTATGGAGGTTTTTTATGAAATCAAAAAACAGACTACAGAGTAATTTTTTTAAAACGTTTATTTGTTTTATTTTTATTTTATTTATATTCACTTCTTGTAACACTAAATCTAAAAAATCTCCTAAGTATCTTGTTGTTAAATCAGATGGCGCTGCTGACTATGTAGTAGCCAAAAAAGGTATCGGCTCAAAACATTACATTGAAGTTTTAGATGAAGATATGAAACTCATTTCAAAAGACAATATAAAATTAAATATGCCATTTAGAGATACTCTAATCGATGAAAAAGATAAAAAATTGTATTGTTTTGGCTATGGATTTGGCGTTATAGATATCGAAAAAAAATGCTTTGAACCTATAGATAAATATATAACTAAAGATAAAACGAATTTTATTGATAATGTTGTTAAAAAAAATAATAAAATTTATTACACAACAAATGAAGGTGTTAAAAATACCTTACAAAAAAAATGGTACAAAGCAAGACTTGTTTCAACAGATGATAAAATAGACATCGATGTAGGACAGTCAATAAAAAATATATTTACCATACAAGATGAAATATACCTACACGTTTTAGGATTTAAAGATGCTAAATTGTTAAAATATAATAAAGATGTAAACGATTTTGAAGAAGTTATAAATACTTTTACCAAGTCATCTTTTACAAGATATTTTTCTTTTAAAGATAAACTATATAAAATGGGATATAATAGAAATTTTCCATATGAAATAGAAGATTTTGATGGTAATAGATATAATATGTTTTTCGAAGATGGAAAACTTTTTAATGATATATATTGTTCTATATCTTTTCATGAATATAAAGATGAACTTTATATTCGTATATCTCCAGATGACAAAAATAAAAGTTATGGTCTATACAAAATATCAATAAAAGGTGAAAAATTCATATTAAAAAATATAACTCCAAAAGGTTTTTTATATACATTTTACAACGACTGTGTATCATTTTATGATCATCATGGTTTGTATTTGTATGATTTAAAAACAGGTAAACTTATAACTGAAATTAAAGATAAAAATTCTTTAATAATTTTAAAATTAGATTAAAATAAAAAATGCCGAACATTCGGCATTTTTTAATATAAACTAAATCCTCCTTTAAAACTAATTCCAGAAATGTATCTATATTTATATCCTTTAAAATTATCATGGGCGTATTTTAAATTACGCTTTCTTAAATAATCTTCATCAAGCTTTTCATTTGAAAGTAGATTTAAAGTTCCACTACAAAAATATCCACCTAAAACAGGAGAAGTCTTAAAACTTATAGCTTTAGTATATTCAGTAAAAGCATTCTCACTGTTTACTAAAGTAAAATATGAGTTATGAATTTCTAAAATTTCTCTAAAAGATCCATTTATATAAATTGTAGTATGAATCGTTACCTCATACTCCCTTTCTAAATGTTTGACTTTCTCTATAAATGTATAATTTTCAATATGTCCGCCTATTTTTTTTAAAGTTTTTTCATTTAATCTTATAGACTCTTTTTTTAAATTTTCTTTAGCATAAGAATTTTGATTAATCAAAAGGAAAAATGCAAAAAGAAATACTAATAATCTAATAGCTTTTTTCATTGTATCCTCCTTTGAATTTTTAAAATTTTAATATAAACTTATAGTCCCATGAAAACTAAATGGTAATCTATAATAAGTAGTATTTATATTATTATATACGCTATAATACATGAAATAAGTATTATAGTATATAGTCAATCACCATTTTTATATCTAGAAATATATTTTTTCATAATTTTTCTCCAATATAATATAACTTTATTACTTGTTATTTTGTATTATAATATCTATATATTTATATTATAACAAAGCACAGCTAAAAAGTAAACATTTTCTTAAATTTAAATTTATTATTTATTAATAAACTTATAACTCTTTTTTAATACTTATAAATTTTGAATTATAATCACTAATAGTATTTTTATTAAAATCATATGGCTCTTTAGAAATTATTACAGAAAACAATTTCTTTCTTAAATACAAATTAAATTCTCTTTCAGTTTCCAACTACTTTTTTGACTAATGTATTGAGATAACATACCAACGAAAATTAAACCGATAAAAAAACTAATAAACTTTAAAATATCATAAATTCCATTACTATAAGTTGAATCAATCATATATCTTATAACTATAGGAAATCCAGCTATAGCAAGTATATAAATAAAATGAAAAAAAATCCTTAAAAATACATACTTTTTAAACTTTAAAATCAAATTAATCCCTCACTTTTTTATAAAACAAGTATAGTATTTTTTTACATTTTGTCAAATATTTTTAAATTTTTTTGATTTTTTGATAATATTTATTGACAAATAATAGCAAAAATTGTATACTACTATAAAAATTAAATTTAAGGGGTGCTTTATGAAAGAGTTTATTTACTATTATATGATAATTTATACTATATTTATAAGTATAGTTGCAGTTTTAAAAGATAAACAAAAATATTTATTTTCACTTATTTTAATAGGGCTTTTTCCAATAATAAATCATTTAAAAAACGTTTATATGTTAATTATCGATATAGATGTTAAGTATACTTATCTTACTATATATAAATTTTCTATTGTTATATTAATTTGTAGTATAATATTTAATTTGTATATAACATTTTTTAAAAAGAAAAATAAACAATAAATTAAAAACAAAATTAACTTTTTAATATAAAACAAAAAAATAAAGACAAACTACTAGATAGTTTGTCTTTATTTAATTAATTGTTATTTTTTATTTTTCCAAAATGTTTATATGCTTTTTCTGTTACGATTCTTCCTCTACTTGTTCTTGATAAAAATCCTATTTGTAGTAAATATGGTTCATAGACATCTTCAATTGTAACTCTTTCTTCTCCTGTTGATGCAGCAATTGTATCAACTCCAACGGGTCCACCATTAAAATTATCGATTATAGTTAAGATAATTTTTCTGTCTATACTATCAAGTCCAAGGCTATCAACTTCCAAAATATCAAGACCAGCTTTTGCGGTTTCTAAATTTATCTTTCCGTCTTTTTTAACCTCTGCAAAGTCTCTTACTCTTTTTAAAAGTCTATTTGCAATTCTTGGAGTTCCTCTTGAACGTCTAGCTATTTCTAATGCTCCTTGTTCATCAATCTCAACTGACAAAATTCCTGCTGAACGTGTAATAATTTTTTTTAAATTCTCTATACTATAAAGTTCAAGATTAAGCATTATTCCAAATCTATCTCGAAGTGGTCCTGTAAGCTGACCTGTTCTTGTTGTAGCACCTATTAAAGTAAATTTTTCAAGATCAATTCTAAGGCTTCTTGCACTTGGGCCTTTTCCAATGATTATATCTAAAGCATAATCTTCCATTGCAGGATATAAAATTTCTTCAACACTTCTGTTTATTCTATGAATTTCATCAATAAATAAAACATCGTCTTTACTTAAATTTGTCAAAATACTTGCAAGGTCACTTGGTTTTTCTATTGCAGGACCTGATGTAACTCTTATATTAACTCCCATTTCATTTGCAATAATATTTGCAAGAGTTGTTTTTCCAAGTCCTGGTGGCCCATAAAGTAAACAATGGTCAAGAGGTTCGTTTCTTGTCTTTGCTGCTTCAATAAAAATCTTAAGTCTTTCTTTTGCCTTTTCTTGCCCAATATACTCATCAATCCATTTTGGTCTAAGATTTGTTTCTATTTCTATATCTTCACGTGAAAATCCACTACCAATAATTCTATCTTCAAATTCTTCAAACATTTTATCCCCTATAATTTTTTCATACTAAGTTTAATAATATCTTCTATTTCCATTTTTTCTATATCAATTGTTGATAAAAATTTTTCTATATCATTTTTCATAAAACCTAAATTAACCAAAGCATCTAAGATAATACTCTTTTTGTTATTATCATCACTTTTCTTTATATCAATATTAAAATCAGATCTTACAAAAGAATCTTTATCTAAAGGAATCTTATCTTTAAGTTCTAAAATAATTTTTTGTGCCGTTTTTTTACCAACACCTTTAGAAGTTGATAACATAGCTACATCTTCATTTAAAATAGTAATTTTTAAACCATCTACACTCATAGAAGAAAGAATTCCACATGAAACTTTTGGTCCAATTCCATTTACACTTATAAGAAGTTTAAACATATTAAGTTCTTCTAAAGTTTTAAATCCAAAAAGTGCTATATAATCTTCTTTTACAATATATTCTGTAAAAATTGTATAAACTTGACCAATAGTTAAATCTAAAATAGTATTGTTTGATGTAAAAATTTTATATCCAATTCCATTGTTATCAATAACTATGTAGTCATCATAAATAAATTTAAGTTCACCCTTTATATACTCGTACAAAATAATTCTCCTATTTCATTAAAAATTGTTCTTTAAATTTCAAACTAAAAAAATGACAAAGTGCTATTGCTATTGCATCTGCTGCATCATCAGGTTTTGGTATCTCTTTAAGTTTAAAAATCATCTTAACACTCTGTTGCATTTGTTTTTTATCAGCTCTACCATAACCTGTAATTGCTTGTTTAACTTGTAAAGGAGTGTACTCATAAAGCAATATATTTTTCTTTACAAAAGACAAAATTTCAACTCCACGAGCTTGTGCAACATTTATTACAGTTTTAACATTTTTATTAAAAAAAAGTTCTTCCATAGCAAGTTCATCAACATTATGTAAATCAATTAATCTATTAAGTTCTTCATCTATAATCTTAAGCCTTTCAGGTAAAGGAACACCTGCCTTAGTTTCAATAACACCATAATCAATAAGCCTAACTCTATTTCCAATAGCTTCTATAATTCCATAACCAACTATCGCAATTCCTGGGTCTAATCCAAAAATAATCACAAAAAATCCTCCAATACTACTGTTATTATACCATATAAAAAAATAAAAAACTACCGTTAATTTATTAACGATAGTTTTGTAAACTAAATTTTATATCTATTTTGTTCCAAACAATCTATCTCCAGCATCTCCAAGTCCTGGAACGATGTATGAATGTTCATTTAACTTTTCATCAAGAGCTGCAATAAAAATATCAACATCTGGATGTTCTCTTTGTACAACTTTAACTCCTTCAGGTGCTGCAATTATACAAACAAGTTTAATATTTTTACATCCTCTTTCTTTTAAAAGTCTTATAGCATCTGTTGATGAACCACCAGTTGCAAGCATTGGATCAAGTACTAGAAAATCTCTTATCTGTGTATCTGTTGGAAGCTTACAATAATATTCAACAGGTTTTAATGTTTTAGGATCTCTATAAAGTCCTATATGTCCAACTTTAGCAGCAGGAATAATATTAAGCATCCCCTCAACCATTCCAAGTCCAGCTCTTAAAATAGGAACAAGTCCTATCTTTTTACCAGATAATCTTTTTACAATTGTTTTTTGAATTGGTGTTTCTATTTCAACTTCATCTGTTTTTAAATCTCTTGTAACTTCATAAGCCATAAGCATAGAAATTTCATTTACTAACGCTCTAAAATCTTTACTTCCTGTTCTTTTATCTCTTAAGTAACCTAACTTATGAGAAATCACTGGATGATTGAATACTGTTAATTTTGACATATTTTTTCCTCCTAAATATAGTTATAGATAAATTTTTGCAAAAAAAAAATATACACAAAAATTTAAAAATTTTGCTTAATTTTTTTCTTTTTTTAATTTATCCTTAATATTATACTAAATTTTTTAAAAATAGTAAAGAGTTTTTTTAAAATTTTTTAATCTAAATATTTGATATTTCCACTAGCTGATTTTTTTAGCCTATTCATTATAGAAAATCCAAGTTTTTCTTCTTTACATCCTTCTACTATAATTAAATCTACATTCTTTTTATCAAAATCTCTAAGTCCTGTAAATAAAACTTTTGACATTTGTTCTAGATTAAAAATAGAGCCTAAAGAAAGAATATTTTCACTATCAACATCTAATATAGTTTGATCAAATTTAAAAATTCCTATTTTTAAATTTTTATTTTCTTTTAAAATTTTAGAAATTTCAAAACTTACCTTTTTTCTATCATCACTTACTAAAACTAAAACTTTAGCTTTTGGAGCATAATGTTTATATTTTTGTCCTGGTGATTTAGGTATTTGTCCGTCTTTTACTAAAGCTGTGTCTATTAAAATTTCATCTTCAAATTTTAAAAAATCTTCTTTTGTATAAAATCCAGGACGCAAAATTGTATATGGTTTTGTAGTTAAATCTAAAACTGTTGACTCTATCCCTATCATACAATCTCCACCATCAACAATTAAAGGAATTTTTCCATTCATATCTTCCAAAACGTCCTTTGCGTTTGTACATGATGGTTTCCCAGAAAGATTTGCAGAAGGTGCTGCAATTGGTACGTTACAAATAGATATAATATCTGTTGCAATTTCATTTTTTGGCATTCTTATAGCAACGGTTGGAAGAGAACAAGTTACCTCTTTTGGAATTATTTTTTTAGCTTTCATAATTACAGTTAAAGGACCTGGCCAAAAGTTGTTTAAAAAAAGCTTTAATTCATCTGTAAGACCATAAACTAATCTTTCCATCATTTCATAATCTGAAACATGTAAAATAAGAGGATTATCTTGGGGTCTATTTTTAGCTTTAAATATTTTATTTACCGCAACACTAGAAAGTCCGTTAGCTCCAAGACCATAAACAGTTTCTGTAGGTATAGCAACAACTTCATCTTGAAGTATTAATTTTTTTACTTCAGTTAAATTTTCCTTATTAGGTTTTAAAATTTTAGTCATTTATTTTTTTATCCCTAAAGATTTTTTTGCCAATTCATCAGCTCGTTCGTTGTAGGTATCGCCTGTATGAGCTTTTACTTTTACAAAATAAATCTCTATTTCCTTTCTTAACTTATCTATTTTTTCCTTATATCGTATGGTTAATGGAATATTACATTTCCAAAGACCATTTGCCCACTTTTCTATCCCATTATAATCATAAAATATAGTAATTTTTTTCTTTTTTAATCTTTTTGCTTCAACTATAGCTCTAATACAAGCAAAAAGTTCTGCCGTTACATTTCTACTTTTTATAACATCATTATTTTTTCCTTTTTCAAAAAATTCTAATGTTTCATCTTTTAAAAGTAATACAACACCATAACCATATTCTAAAGTATCTTGTTTATATGAACCATCAACATAAGCAATAGCTTCGTTATCTTTTATATTTTTTAAATCAATTTCTTTTTTATCTTCTAAATTTGAATCATTTAAAAAGTCTTTACACATATCATAGTTTTCAAAAGATTTATAAATTGCTCCAGAAAAACCTAAAATCTGCTTTTCACAATCTTTCCAATTATCAAATATTCCAGTTTTTCTGCCAACTTTTACTGCATAAAATTTTTTACTTTTCAAGCTATCCTCCTATTTTTTCTTCCAAGTAGAAGTAGAAAATAAAATTAAAATCGGAAAAATTTCAAGTCTTCCAAAAAGCATCGCAAAAGATAAAACTATTTTATTAAAATAACTTAAAGATGCAAAATTAGATGTAGGCCCAACAATAGCAAGTCCAGGACCAATATTATTAAAAGTTGCCATAACTGCTGAAAATGCAGTCATAAAATCTTTTAAAGAAAATGAAATTAAAAATGTAAATCCGATTACTAAAAAAATATATATAACAAAATATGTTTTTACCTCTTCTTCAACTTCTTTTGATATAGATGCTCCGTCAACTTTTACACTTAAAACTCTTTTAGGATTTAAAGTTTTTCTTATCTGTAATATTGTAGATTTAAATAAAATTATAAATCTTGAAACTTTAAGTCCACCTGCAGTAGAACCTGCACAAGCTCCAACAAACATCAAAAATAATAATATTATTTGAGAAAAAAGTGGCCATTTTGCAAAGTCAACCGTTGCATATCCTGTTGTTGAAATTATAGATGAAACAGTAAAAAATATATCTTTAACACAAGTTAAATATGAACTATAAGTTTCTTTTATATTAAAAAATATAAGTACAATACTAAAAAATATAATTAAAAGATACCATTTTAGTTCTTCACTTTTAAAAAATTCTTTTATTTTTCCAAGCAAAATAAGATAAAATAAATTAAAATTTATTCCAAAAACAATCATAGCAACACCTAAAATTATTTCCACATTCGTACTATGATAATAAGCAATAGAAGCCGACTTTATCCCGAATCCTCCAGTTCCAGCTGCACCAAAAGCATGTAAAAAAGAATCAAATACAGGATGACCTGCTAAAATAAGTATTATAATTAAAATAAAAGTCATTGCAAAATAAATTTTGTATAAAATTCTTGCTGTATAAGACATTTTTGAAACCAATTTTCCAAAAACTGGTCCTGGAACTTCTGCTTTCATAATATGCGAATGTCTATTTGAACGTGGCAAAATTGCAAGAGCAAAAACTAAAACTCCCATTCCTCCAACTAAATGTGTAAAACTTCTCCAAAAAAGCATAGAATGACTAAAAGATTCAATATTTGTTACAATACTTGCTCCTGTAGTTGTAAATCCACTTGAAACTTCAAAAAAAGCATCTATAAAATTAGGAATATATTTTGAAAAAACAAAAGGCAAAGCACCAAAAGCTGACAATAAAATCCATGAAAGTGCTACTATGATAAGTCCTTCCTTTTCATAAAATACCCCATTTCCATCACAATTATATCCTAAAATTAAACCAAATGATAAAAGAAGGGCTATTGTGGATAAAAAACTATATACATTAAACATTTCTTCTTTATAAATAAATGAAACTATTAAAGGTAAAATTAAAAACCCTGCCTCTATAAATAATATTTTACTAAGTATATATCTAATTATTTTATTATTCATAAATTACTCCAAAATATTTTCTACATTTTGTATTACATTTGCTCTTGAGATAACTATAATACAATCTCCAACTAAAATTAAATCATCTCCAGTTGGAAATATTATTTTATTATTTCTTATAATGTATGCAATAAGAATATTTTCTTTTAATTTTAAATCTTTTAACAAAGTATTTGTTACTTTAGATTCTTTTTTTATTTTAATTTCAACTGCCTCAACTTTATTATTACAAATTCTATGAAGAGTTTCAATATTTGATCCTTCGCTATTTTTAATAGATCTTACAACGCTTACTATAATATCTGATACAAGTTTTTTAGGAGTAATAAAACAATAGTCTTCTATGGAAGATATGATATTTAAAAGTGAAAGTCTATTAACTTTAGCTATATTTTTATTTATCCCAAGATTTTTAGCATACATAGATATCATAATATTTTCTTCATCAATACCTGTAAGTGATATACAACAGTCATATTTTGAAATATCTTCAGCATCTAAAACTTCTGAATCTGATCCATCGGCACAAACTATATTTACATTATTAGGAAATTTTTCATTAAAAAACTCTGCTCTTTCTCTATTAACTTAAATTAATTTTACATTTATATTTTCATAAATTAAATTAGAAATTAAATAATATGCAATTTTACTGCCTCCAATTATACATACAGATTCAATTTTCTTTTTTTCAACTCCAAGTTTATTATAAAATTTATAAACATATTTATCCATTCCTGTAAAATAGACTTTGTCATTTTCTTTTATGATAAAATTACCTGAAGGAATAAATATATCATTTTCTCTTTGAACTATTGCTATTAAAATTTGATGATTAAAAACTTTTTGTAAATCTAAAATTTTAAGATTATTTAACGGACTATTCTTTCCAACAGAAATTCCTACAAGTTTTACTCTTCCATCTGCAAAAGTTTCAACAGAATGAGCAAAAGGATACTTTAAACTTCTTGATATATCACGAGCTGTAACAAGCTCTGGATTTATCATAAGGTCTATTCCAAGTGTTTCTTTAACAAAATCATATTTTTCAGAATATTCAGGATTTCTTACACGAGCGATAGTATATTTTGCTTTCATTTTTTTTGCAAACATACATGAAATTATATTTATTTCATCGCTTTCTGTTACAGAAATAAATACATCTGCATTAGAAACTCCTGCTTTTTCTAAAGTATCGTAACTTGCAGCATTACCACAAATTCCCATTATATCATATTTAGATAACATATCATTTAAGATAGTATTACTTTTTTCGATTAAAATTATATCATTTTCTAAAGTATTTAAATCACTAAACAAGTACTCTCCTACCTTACCTGCTCCTACAATAATAATATTCATATCTACCTCCAATTTATAGTATATCATATTAAAAAAAAACTTCAATATAAAATAATATAATTAGAATTTAAAATTTATTTTTTAAAAACATTACAAAAAATAAAACTCCAGAAAATATTAAAGCACTGCCAATACCAAAGTAAAAAAAGAAAATAGTTTCGTAACTTAAAAGATGTTTTAATCTAATAAAAATTCCTAAACTCATCATAAATATTACTAATATATATGATTTTAAATCAAAAAATTTTAAAAAAAGAACTCTCTGTTCGTTGTATGATTTTATGCGTACAAGATGTTTTTTAGATATTTTATTAAACATTATGCTAAATAAAATAAATATTAAAACTGATAAAAAAATATGTATACTTAAAATTTTATAGCTTAAAAAATATGCGTTTATTGCCATTTTTACTACATTTACTCCTGCTATTAGCCAAAAAATACCTGCTATTAAAAGAAGATTTCTTTTCTTTATAAATAAAAATTTGTTCTTCATATTTTACCTCCTTATAATTTTATTTATAGTTTAAAATTTTCTTATTTATATTATACATAGATGTTAATTTATGTCAAGTGATTTATTTACGATATTAATTTTCAATATTTTATATGAAAAATATATTTTTAATATACATTTTTAAAAATTATTGCTTTTTAAGTTATTTTAGTTTATAATGAATGTACAAGGAATTAGGTGATATTATGACTACTGGAGAGAGATTAAAAAATTTAAGGTTAAAATCAAAATTAACTTTACAACAAGCAGGTGAACTTATAGGAATAACAAAACAAAATTTATTCAAATATGAAAGTGATGTTATTACAAATATTCCAATAGATAAATTAGAAAAACTAGCTGAAATATACAATACAACTCCAATAGAAATATTAGGTTGGCAAAAGTATACAAAAATTACTAATTCAAATTCTTCATCAGTATATGATTATTTACCGTACGGTGTTTCAGCAGGGTCTTTAGATGGCCCAGACTATGCTGTTCAGTTAGAAAAAATAGAAATTAGCGACTTTATTATGGGACCTTATGCTAAAGATGAAAATATTTTGATAATGCATGTAAATGGAGAAAGCATGAATAAAATAATTCCTAATGGAAGCTATATTGCTGTTAAATTGAATTATCCTATATACAATTTAGAAAATGAAGATATAGTTGTCGTTTCAAGTAACGGTGAATATAGTTTGAAATTATTTTTTAGAGATGGTAATAATGTTATCTTTAGACCTTGTTCAACTTATCATTCATTTACAGATATTAAATTTTCAGAATTTGAAAATTTTACAATTCTTGGAAAAGTCGTAATGTATTGTGTTAATTTATAAATAGTTTTTATATTAAATAAAAAAGCAAAGATATCAAATAGATATTTTTGCTTTTTTTAATTTATGTAAAATTTAAGCAAGCTTTAAACTAAAAGCTTGCTTTTTTATTTTTTATAATTTACCTACTAAGTCTAGTCCTGGTGTTAATGTATCTTCACCTGGTTCCCATCTTGCTGGACAAACTTTGTCGCCGTGTTTTGCAACAAATTGTGCAGCTTGAACTTTTCTTAATAATTCTTTAGCATTTCTTCCGATTCCATTTGCATTTACTTCATATAAAACAACTTCGTTTTGTGGATTGATTACAAATGTTCCTCTTAAAGCTTGTCCTTCTCCATCAATTAAAACTTCAAATTGTTTTGAAAGATTAAAAGCTCTATCTGAAATCATTGGATATTTGATTTTTTTAATTGTATCAGAAGCATCACTCCATGCTTTATGAACAAATTCTGAATCTGTTGATACAGAATAAATTTCGCAATTAATTTCTTTAAATTTATCATATGTTAAAGCTAAATCTTCTAATTCAGTTGGACATACAAATGTAAAATCTCCTGGATAAAAGAAAAGCACACTCCATTTACCTTCTAAATCTTTATCAGTTACTGTTATTAAATCTCCATCATAATATGCTGGAACACTAAATTCTTCTACTTTTTTTCCTATTAAACTCATAAGTTACCTCCTATTTTTAATCTTTAGTCTTATTAAGACAGTTACAATATACCACAAATATAAAGTATTAAAACATTTTAATCTTCTTTATAACATTTTATTGTATAAAATAAAAGTTTGTTATAACTATAGTCCTAATAATTCTTTTAATTTTGGTTTGTCAAATCCTACCATTTCTACATCATCTACATAGATAACAGGAACTCCCATATGTCCTTTTGCCATCAATTCTTTTCTAGCTTCCATATCTGTAGAAACATTTTTTTCAACATATGGTATGTTATTTTCCTTTAAAAATTCCTTTGCTTGTTTACAATACATACAAGATTCACTTGAATAAACAACTACTTTCTTTTCCATATAATCCTCCTAAATTTAATTTTAAAATATTTTTATATCAACATGCTTAGATTATACCCTTTTGTACTTTTATTAAACAAACATTTTTAAATTTAACAAATAATATTATAAAAATATCTATAAATTTTCATATTCTCTTGCTATATTTTGAAAATCTTTAAGAGATAACTTTTCAGCTCTTAAGTTTGGCTTTATATTTAATTTTTCAAATACTTTAATTATTTTTTCTTTTTCAATATTTCTTTTACAAAATGAATTTAAAATTGTTTTTCTTCTATTTTCAAATCCATTTTTTATAAGATTAAACATAGTTTTTTCATATTCAAATCTTTCTTTTTTTAATTTCATATATACAACAGCACTATCAACATTAGGTGATGGAACAAAAACATTTCTTGAAACATCAAAACCATATGTAATATCTGCATAATATTTTACAAAAAGACTTATACTAGAATTATTCTTTGAATTTTCATCTGCTATAAGTCTTTGTGCAACTTCTTTTTGTACCATTATTGTTATAGATTCTAAATTTAGATTGCTTTCTAAAACTTTAGTTATTATAGGAGTTGTAACGTAATAAGGTAAATTAGCCACCAATACAACTCTTTTAGTTTCTATTTTTTCTTCTATAAGTTTATTGAAATCAAGTTTTAAAGCATCCGATATTATTAACTCGAAATTTTTATAATCATTAAGTGTATACTCTAATACATTTTTAAGTCTTTGATCAATTTCTATAGATATAACTTTTTTAGCTTTTTCAAGTAAAAATTTTGTTAAAACACCAAATCCCGGCCCTATTTCTATGACGGATACATCTTTATCAACTTTTGACAATTCAACGATTTTTTCTAAAATATTTTTATCTGTTAAAAAATTTTGCCCAAATCCTTTTGCAAATGAAAATCCAAACTTATTACAGATTTCTTTAATTGTAGATAATTTATATAAATCCATGTTAATTTTCCTTTTCTTTTATTTGTTCTAAAGCAAAAACTAATTCTTCTTTTGTAATTCTATAACTATTTATCCTTTTTAAAAATTGTTTTGAATTACAATATCCAATTTTAAAATAATCACATAGCTTTTCTCTAATAACTTTACTATTGTTTTGCCCGTTAATTGATAAAGATGTTAAATCAAATAATGTAATTGTTTCGCTTGGTTGTGATATAGTAACTTTTGCACTTTCAATAGCATCTATTATATCTTCAATTTTTGCATTTTCAACACCAACATTATTTCCTTTAAGTGCTAAACTTCTTTTTATGTAAGCATTTTTACAATTAGGTATAAACTTATTTATTATATTTCTTATTTTATTGCCAGAATAATCAGGATCTGTAAACACTATTATTCCACATTTTTTATTTGCTTGTTTTAACTTTTTTATTAAATCTTTTGAAAAATGCGTACCATTTGTAGCTATAACATCACAATCAAAAGCTGATTTTACTTTTGAAATATCATCTTTACCTTCTACAACAATTATTTCTTTAATTTTTTTCATAATAAACCTCTATCACAACAAAATATAAACAATTATTTTTAGTATATCATTTATTTTTTTTTTAATCAAGTATATATGCTTTTAGATATTAAATAAAAATCGACCTTACAAAAAGGTCGATTTTTTTGATAACTTTAATATTCTATTTTTTTCTTTTTTTGATACCAATAACAGAAAGTAATGTAACTGATATAGCTAATAATTTAGGATATATCGGTAAGCTTGCAATAGATGTTTTTGGAATTTTCTTTTTAGATTTATTTTTAGATTTATTTTTTTCTTCTCCTACTGGGTTTATTTTATCTATTTCTTCTATCGCTGTTTCTGTAGCTTGTTTTATTTTATTTTCTGCTTGTTCTTTTTCTTCTTTTGTATCATAGCTATCTTTTTGTTCGTTAATTACAGCAAGCCCTGCGTCTGCTTTTTCTTTCGCTTTAGCTTTCGCACTTTCCTTTTCTTCTTGTGTTAAGCTTGTATTTTCATCTATTTCTTTTTCTTTTTTCGCTAATTCTAAAGCTATTTTATTTCTTGCTTCTTCTTTTGCTACTGGGTTTATCTTATTTATTTCTTCTATCGCTGTTTCTGTAGCTTGTTTTATTTTATTTTCTGCTTGTTCTTTTTCTTCTTTTGTATCATAGCTATCTTTTTGTTCGTTAATTACAGCAAGCCCTGCGTCTGCTTTTTCTTTCGCTTTAGCTTTCGCACTTTCCTTTTCTTCTTGTGTTAAGCTTGTATTTTCATCTATTTCTTTTTCTTTTTTCGCTAATTCTAAAGCTATTTTATTTCTTGCTTCTTTTTTTGCTAGTTCTAAAGCTATCTTATTTCTTTCTTTTTCTCCTACTGGGTTTACTGCCGCTACTGCAGCTATT
>KQ959629.1:4647-7111 GCA_001552895.1 Tissierellia bacterium KA00581 | reverse complement strand
TAGCCTTATTGTTTTTATAATAAAGCTCTAAATTGCTAATCTCATGCCACGGAATTAAAACAAATTTTCCTTTAACTCCATTACTTATTTCAAGTTCATAAACTCCTTTTTCATCAAAATTTAAAACAAAAGTTCTAGCTGAATCAAAAATATAAAAAAGCCTAGAAATAACAAGTTGTAAAATACTCCTTTCAATATCATTATATTTCATAGTAACTAAATAATCTTTAGTATTTAAAAAATTTTCTTTTACTTTTTCTCTAATTTCATTTACATCATTAAATAAAAACCCCATTTTTTTCTTCCTTTCTTTACTTTAAGATAAATACTTCCTTTATATCTTTTCCTAAAACTTTACATATCTTATATGCCGTTTCAATCGTTGGACTTATTATATTATTTTCATACGCCATAATAGACCTTCTTTTTAGCCCAACAGCTTTTGCAAGCTTATGCTGTGAAAGAGATTTTTCTTTTCTAAACTTACATATTCTATTTTCTATAACAACTTCAACAACTTCCATTACATCACCTCTGTTACATTTATAGTACCATTTTGGTTACATTTATAGTACCATATATTTTTTTACTTGTCAATACGTTTTAAATAATTTTAAATAAAAAACTCCTTTTAGTTTTTTTACTAAAAAGAGTTTTTTATTTACAAATTTAGTTATTTATTATAAAATTAGTTATAATTAAATTTACCTTAAAGAGGTTATCAAAGATAAAATTTAATTTCATGATTATTTACCTTAATTAAACTTATCAAAGAGAAAATAATCATATAAAAAATATAAATAAATTTATACTTATTAAAAGGAGAATTTATGAAAAAAGAAGATAAAATTTGTTTAAATAAAAGTAAAGATTTTACAAAATGTATTAGAAATGAATTAGTTTTAGAAAATAAAAAAACACAAAATAAAATTTTAGGACTATTAGAATACAGAATGAATAAAAACAAAAGACATCCCGATTCAATATATGAAGGATATGATGAAAATAAAAAACAATATTATGGCGAATCTACAACTTCAAAATATTTTAAAATTATTTATAAAATTGATCCTTTTGATAAAAAAGAGTTTGGAAGTAGTGATACTATTTTTAATTGTTGGTCATACCTTTTAATATTTGCTAAAGCAAGAAAAAAAATGCTTTTAGATAATAGTGATTTAAAAATGGAAAAATATATATATGAAAATATGGATAAAATATTTAAAGGATATGAAGATTTTAAAGAACTTTTTGAAAAATTATCCGATTATCATCATAGTTTAGCAAATTTTATGCCAGCGCCGATTGGCTTTAACGGTTCTTTTAATCATGATGGAAAAGGAAATTTTTTAAAAGATAATGATTTTCCAGATATATATTATAAACGTGCAAAAGATGACTTTAAAGAAAAGTATGATTGGATAAATGAACATATGGAGCAATTATCTTTAGATTTTTTTAAAGAATATAAATCTTTTTTTGAAAATAAAAGAGCAAATACAATAGATCTTACAAATGAAAAGCAAAAAGAAAATTTTAAAAAAAGTATTGAAAATGCTATTACGTCCATAGAAAAACGAGCAAAACAATTATTTGAAAAATGTAATAATTTTTAAATTTTATTTTCTATTTTTTACATAAAAAAACTTCACTAAATAGTGAAGTTTTTTTATACATTTTAATATTCTTCGCAAGTTAATAAATCTTCTCTTTTTACTTTTCCTTTTTCATCATAAGTCATTCTACTAAAGTTAATTAGATGTGGAATCATATTAATTTTTCTACATTCAATTAAGTTAACAACTTTTGATAAATCACCAACTTGTTTAGCTTGAACTTTCATAATCTTCATCATTGAATATTTAAGTTCTGTTTCCTTGTAAGTAACTATATTTTTTGCATTAAAAGCAGCTTGAACTAGAGAGTCGCAATTTTCTTCAGTTAAAGCTGGAACTAAAATATAGTCAACATCTTTTGCGTTAGCACAGCCTGCTTCATCTTTAACTTGAACAGTTTTATATTTTCCTTTAACAACTGCCATAATAGCTGCCATAAAAGGTCTAATTCCTGCAGATCTATGACCTGAAATTATTAAAGTTTCTCCTTTTTCAATAGCTTGTTCGATATATAGACCATGTTCTTCTTTCATATAACCTGAGTCTACATGTTTTTGTAACATTGGATGCATAAATATCCCTCCTTTATTTTTTCACACATCATTATTATACTACATTTTAAAAATTTAATAAAGGTTTTTTTAAATTTTTAAAATTAATTTTTTAAAAAAATATAAATTTTTATATGATTATTTTCTTTTTGATAACTTTTATTAAGGTAAATAATCATGAAATTAAATTTTCTCTTAAACAGTTAGTTGTTAATTTAATTATATGAATGTTTTCTTTTTGATAGCTTTAAGTTTTGGTAAACAATCATGAAATTAAATTCTCTTTTTGATAACTTT
>KQ959629.1:0-4547 GCA_001552895.1 Tissierellia bacterium KA00581 | reverse complement strand
TTTTAAGGTAATTTTAATTATACGATTATTTACAAAAAATAAAAAGACTTAAATAATTTAAGTCTTTTTATAAATTTGTTATTTAATTGGTGCTTCAGCTGTAAGTTCAATATCAGAAGCTCTAAATGGTGCTTTATCTTTTTCTGGTAATGAAATATCATACTTTTTAACACGATTATTTATATACATTTTTTGTGTAGATGAAAACATCGGAATAACAACTGCTTCATCTTTTATTAGTATATCTGATACTTTATCATAGTGTTCTTTTCTTACTTTAGGGTCTTCGTTATCTAAAGTTACAACATCAGCTAAAGCTTTGTCAAGTTCTTTAGATGTAAATCTTATCATATTAAATCCTTCTTTTTTACCATAGAAACCAGTAGGATCTGGGTTAGAACCTGTATTCCAAGCAGCCATATACATATCTATCTTTGGATCGTCTGCTTGAAGAGAATCATAGAAAGATTTCATTTCTGTTAATCTGCCATTTGTAAGTTGAACATCAAGTCCAATTTCTTTCCATCTTTGCATTAAATATTGAACTGTAGGTTCTTGAGTTGCTCCACCTTGCATTGCTGCAAAATTGATTTTTAAAGGTTTACCATTTTTATCTTCTCTTATTCCGTCATTATTTGTATCTTTATATCCAGCTTCATCAAGAATTTTCTTAGCTTGTTCAATGTTGAATTTATGTCCTTCATAATTTTCATCATAGATAGTTTTAAATACTGGTGGAATTATTTGATATAGTGGAATACTTAAACCATTTAATAATTTTTTATTTATACTATCTCTATCAACGGCTTTTGCCATAGCTTGTCTTAAAGCTTTATCTGCCATTTTTGCATTAGGATCTGTTACAACTTCGCCTTTCTTTTGGTCATATTTACCAAGTTTAAATGCAATATAACTATATCCTCCAAAGTATTGAGTTATTATTTTACCGTTTTTTAACTGTGCAAATTTTGGATATAAATCTGAACCAAATGCAGTTATTATATCATATTCTCCAGATTGACAAGCTGCTACAACTTGAGCTGAAGGAACAATTTTAATTTCAATTTTTTTAGTTTTTGGTTCTCCTAAATAAGAGTAAGGGTTAGCTTCAAGGATAACTTGTTGTCCTGGAACTATTTCTTTAATTTTATATGCTCCCCAACTTAATGGGTTCTTTCTTACAGCATCATTTGATTCTTGTTCTTTAACAGGAATATCTTTAAATATATGATCTGGAACTGGATTAAATGGAATACCTTTACTCCAATATATAGAATGATCAAATTCTTTAAAATTAATTTCTAAAGTCTTATCATCAATAACTTTAACTCCAGATACATTATCTGCTTTTCCTTCTTTATATTCTTTCATACCTACTACATTTGCATAGTCAGTACCATAACGTACACCTGTATAGTCAGGATGACCAATAATTAAATAATATCTTAAAAAATCTTTTGCAGTTACAGGAACGCCATCACTCCATTTAACACCATCGTGAATCTTAATGTAAGCCTTTTTTTCTTCTGGTTTAAATTCAAGATGACCTGCACCTGTTTTTGCACATTTAAAATCAGGGTCGTTGTCAAAAAATCCTGCCATACCAGCCCAAGTCATGATGTCCATATCATCGCCATCTTGAGCATAAGCTTCATTAAAAAGACCTTTAAATGCTGATTCTCGAATCATACCAACTTTTAATGTTGCTCCTTCAACTTTATTTCCTTCATTTTCAACAACAGGATTTACTTTAAATCCCTCTTGTTTTTTTTCTGCTTTTTTATCATTAGATGATTTTCCTCCACAAGCTGAAAGCAACATTAAACTTGATAAAGCTAAAGCAGTCAGTTTAGATAATTTTTTCATAATATCCCCCTTTAAAAATAAATTTTTAAGATAATCGTTTCCTTAACTTCGTATAAATATATGAAGTAAGTTTTTATACAATCTTTAAGAACTTATCTTACGAAGAAATTATAACATAGTTTTTAAAATTTTTAAAGCGTTTTCTATCAAAAAACAAAAAATAAACTATTTATACTTTTTGAATATCAAACTTATGTTTTATACTTTTACAGTTTTCTATAAAATTGTAAACTATAAAAAAATATTTATTTTTCAATGTTTTTTTATTTTTTTTAAATAAAATTTTTTTAATTTTTATAATAGATTTTATCATTTTTTTATTTTTTTAAAAGTTACATTTTTTTAATATTTATTTTTATTTACAAAATATTATCTATGATTAATTAAATTAAAGAAAATTATTTTAACTACTAACTACTTTTTTAACAAAAAAATACCAAAGAATAGTAAATATTCTTTGGTATTAAATAAACTTTTATATCTTAAATTTAAGATTTTATAGTTTTTCTTTATTATTTTGCTGGTTCTTTTGCTGTAACTTCAATATCTTGAGGTGCAAAATCAGTTCCAGGAGTTAAATCATATTTCTTAACTCTGTTATTTACAGCTGTTATACCTTTTCTAAACATTGTAGGTATTACAGGAGCATTTTCAAACATATAATTTGCGAAATCTTTATATGCTTTACTTCTAAAGTCTGCATCTAGAGCTTCTTTTGAGTTAATTCTATCAAATATCTTATCAAGTTCAGGTGTTTCGAATCTTGAGAAGTTAAATGCAGCATTCTTTGAGTATAATCCTGTTGGATTTGGGTTTGTACCAGTTCCCCAAGCAGCTTGGAAAACATCAACTTCAGGGTCATCTGCTTTTATCTTGTCATAGAATGAGTTAAATTCTATCAATCTTCCTGTTGTATATTCAACCTTTAATCCTATTGATTTCCATTGTTGTACATAGTAAGCGGCAATTGGTTCAGCAGTTGCTCCACCTGACATTGAAGCGAATTTTATAACAAGAGGTTTACCATTTTTATCTTCTCTTATTCCATCTCCGTCAACATCTTTATAACCTGCATCATCAAGAAGCTTTTTAGCTTTTTCTACATCATAAGTGTATCCTTTAAGTTCAGGATCATAGTAGCTTTTGAAAGCTGGAATCATAAGTTGAGTTGCGTTTCTTCTTAATCCTTGGTAGAATTTTTCACCAACTGCGTCATTGTCGATAGCATAGCCCATTGCTTGTCTTAAAGCTTTATCTGCCATTTTTGCATTAGGATCCATTTTAACTTGTTTTGCTTCTTTATCCCATTTACCAAGTTTAAATCCTAAATATGTGTATGAAAGGTCATCTTTAACACATACTTGGACGTTCTTTAAAGCTTTAACTTTTCCATAAAGGTCGGCATTTAAATTAACAGTTAAGTCATATTCTCCAGCTTGTAATGCTGCAACGATTTGTTCTGGTGGTACTAATTTCCAAACAACTTTTTTAACCTTTGGTGCTCCTTTATAGAAATATGGGTTAGCTTCAAATACTACTTGTTGTCCAGGTACAACTTCTTTAATGTAGTAAGGTCCTGGAGATAATGGATTCTTTCTTGTAGCATCGCATGCCATTTGATCTTTTACAGGAATTTTTGAAAATACATGTGCAGGAATTGGTTCTGTTGGAATTCCACTGCCCCAATAGATGCTTGGTTTAAAGTCTTTAAATGTAAGTTCAAACTTTTTATCACTTATAGTTTTAAATCCTGTAATTTCTTTTGATTTTCCATTATGATATTCATCTAATCCTACAAGATTTTTCATATCATCATCAAAACGAACACCTTCATAATCTTTATCTGCAATAACTTTATAGTATTCCAAAAAGTCTTTTGATGTAACTGGTACACCGTCGTTCCATGTATATTTATCGTTAATAGTAACTACTACTTTCTTTTCTTCTGGTTTAAATTCAACGTCAGCTCCGCCACCATTTCTAGTTTTAAATTCACCATCTGTTAAAAATGTTCCATTCATTGCGAAGTTCATAATTTCCATATCTGGATTGCCATCAGCAAATGCTTGGTGAAAAACGCCTGTAAATGGTGAAGCTGATACATAAGCAACTTTTAATGTTGCATCGCTAACTGGTGTTCCTTCATTTTCAATAACTAATTTATCTTGAACACCTACTTTTTTCTTTTCTTCTTCTTTTTTCTTACCACTATCGCCTTTATTAGCACAAGCTGTTAATGAAATAGCTGTTAACAAAGCAAGAGCAGTAAATTTAGATAATTTCTTCATATCTTTCCCTCCTAAAATTTTTTCCCTTTAAGTTTGCGCTACACAAAAAGTAAAATACAATAGTTTAATTTCACTTTACTGTGTTTTAAAAGGTTTAAAAATTAAAAAGCATTGTTTTTCAATGCTCTTTCTTAACTTTTTACTATTATACCATACAATTTTTACTTTTGCAATACTTTTTTGAAAATTTTTGAAAAAAATTTCATAAAAATTTTTCTTTATTTGCTACTTTGATTAATTAACCGTTTTTATAAGCTCTAATTTTAATAAAAATAGTTTTAAATAGATATAATAATTTATTAAATTTATCTATTTTAAGCTACATGAAACTTTAATAAAAAAATAAAATAAAGCTATTATTTTATTTTTTTTATTTTTTTATTTTTTTTATTT
>KQ959628.1 GCA_001552895.1 Tissierellia bacterium KA00581 | reverse complement strand
ATGGTTATAGGCTTAAAGAAGATGTTAAGACTTGCGATGATGTTAAAGAGCAGTTTGCTAAGAGGTATGTTATTGCTGATGATTATTCGGTAGACAGTTTGCCATGGTTTTGCAGTGATAGGAAAAATATTGGCTCGACTAAGGACTATATTGGTTATTGTATAACTATTTCAAGAAATTGGGGCGGTTATTGGTATAGTGAGTATTTAGGCGGTTTTGTTGATTATAGGGCGTTTAAGGAAGTTTGTGAGGTTGATAAATATTTAACCGTAAAGAAATGCTCGTTTTCTGTGGATACTCTTCCTTGGGGTATGAAAGGTTTTAAGACTGTAATGAGTTCTGATGACTTGATTGGCAAGTCTTTTAACATTACAGCTAAGCTTGGAGACTACTACTACTTGGAAGAGATTGCAAAGTGGGTGGATATAAAAGCTTTTGATTAAAAAAGGGGAGCAGTTTGCTCCCTTATTTTTTTAAAATTTTTTTTCTGTCATCAATTAAAATTTCTATTTCTTCTAAATCTTCAAGTTTTGATTTGTTCTTTATAAAACTTCTACAAGCTCCACGTTGCGACAAATAGTTTCTATGTTCTTTGTTCTTTTGAATCCATCTTTTGTCTGCTTGAAGTTGACTTGAAATATCTTTATAACCTTTTCTTTTTTCTTTTTCCATAATTTGCTCCTTGACTTTAACGGTATTTATTGTTATAATACGTATGAGAAGAGGGGGAACAAGTCCCTCGTTCTCGGTTCACTTAGAAGATTTGTGGTTGTTAGTTTATCAAGTCTTCTATTTTTTTAATCATTTCTTCTTTAGTTTCAGAAGTTTTGATTATTTCAATTATCATTTTTAGTACAATTTTGAATTGTTCATTGGTCATACCTTCCATGTTTTTCTCCTTTTTAATATTTTAAAAAAATCACTTGCAATTTATTAAAAAGTATGCTACAATTTGAAAGACAAGTTTTTAAAAGCATTTTACTTTTTAAAATTGCTAAGGGGAAAACTGTTAATGTATCGTCTGTAAACTAAGCATTAACAGTTTTTTTGATTAGTTTAAGTTATTTTTTAATAATTCTTTAATCTTTTTTATACCCTCGTTTAAATCTTTAGAATGTTCTAATATTTCTAAAATCTTACGAGTTTGATTTTCTTCTATAACTTCTTTTAAAATTTCAGTAGTATTCATTTTGCTTTTTTTATTTTCCATTTTTTCTCCTTTCTGTAACTTGTCTACAAATTTAAAGTAAACTTTATTTACTTTATGTATATATTATACATTATTTTTTTAGTTTGTCAAGGGTTTTTGTTGAAATTTCAACGTTTTTTGATACTTTTTTCTGTATTACAATCAAAATGATAAAAAATAAATGGCTAAAAATACACGTGTTTAATTTACTTATAAAATTTATTTATATATATGAGTGTATATATTGTCAGTATAAATTCAAAGATATAGGGGGTGGGTCAGCTAAAAAAAGCAAAAACTAAAGGTTCGTGAAAAACTTTTTCTCAAACAAACTTTCCTTTATAAAAAATAGAAATATAAAAAATGAGAGTAAAAAGAGTAGAAAATTAAAAAAATTAAAGAGTAATGCTAAAAAATGTTAAAAGTTATCATTTTACTATTGTGATTTTTCTTTTTTTTGTTATAATAAAATTGATAATCACTAGAAGTGTAAACTTTACTAAAAGTAACTTTCCTTATATTCTGTTAAAATTTGGCAGGTAAGATAGATTTTAATACATATAATAAAGCTATCAGAAATTTAAATAAAATTTTACTTAAAAATAAAACTTTTATTTCAAATGGAACAAGTTTTGGATTTAGACATATTCGTTTGGAAATAGTTAAAACAACTACAGAAAGTTTTTTTAGAATTTCTCTGGGAATTTATAGGGGATTAAATTTTTTTATTGCAATTGAATTTATAAAAAATTTTAAAATAAAGGAGTAATTTATGAATTTATTACTTAAAAACAAAATATATAGGTTTATAACATATTCAGATATTTTATCTGTTATAGGCGACTCTTTTTTTTATTTAGCTTTTTTAACTTACGCATCAACTTTAGAAAATAGTGCTATTGCTATTAGTATAATTTCGATTTCTGAAAGTTTACCAGAAGTTTTTTCTATGTTTACGGGAGTTTATGCTGATAAAATTAAAGATAAAGCAAAAGCGGATATTTATTCTAATTTTTTAAGAATGTTTATTTATTTTTTTGTTGCAATTTCCTTTCTTATATTTAAAAATTTAACTCTTGTTATAATTGTATCTATTTTTAATTTATTTTCTGATATAGTAGGAACTTTTTCTGATACATTAAGATTTCCGATTATTTATGCGATTTTAGAGAAAAAAGATTTTGATAAAAGTGTTGGTATAAGTATGTTCTGCTATTATTCTTTCGATTTTTTAGCTAAACTTATTGGAGCTATTGTTATAGTTTTACTAAATTATAATTATTTTGTTTTAAGTAATATTAATGCCTTAACATTTTTTGTAGCTGGTTTAATTATGCTTAAAGTTTATCGAAAATTAAAAGTTAAAATGGATAAATTTGAAGAAACTAAAGAAGATGGAGAAAAAGAAGATGAGAAAATTGATTTTTCATTAAAGAAAAATTTGAAAAACGTTAAAAAACTTTTTAAAAATGAAAATATCAAAAAATCCATTATTTTTTCTTGCTTGATTTCAGCAATAAATGCACCAGTTTTGCCGATAATATATGTTTGTATATCAAATAATGATTTTTATATGTTTGGTCTTGAAACGGTAAAAATTTTATCTATTTTAAATGTAGTTGTACTTTTAGGAGTTATTTTAGGAAATTTAGTAATAACAAAAGATATACTATGGAGTAAATATCTACAAAAGATTATATTTTTCCAACTTTTTTGTATAATACTTTCTTTTTTGAATATATTATTTTTAAAAGAAATTATAACAACATGTATATTGCTATTCTTTGTAAGTTTAAATAATGGGTTAATATTTCCGATTATTTCAGGAGTTCTTATGAATAATCAAGAATATGGAAAACTTGCAAGTACGGTTGGATTTTTGAATACAGTAGAAACAATTTTACCAGTTTGCTATTTGCAAGTGATTTTATTTATATTAAATATCAATTTTACATTGTCTATTGTCACATCAACTATTGTAGCATTTTGCAGTGTCATATATTCATTAAATTGGAAAATGAAAGAGTAGAAAATTAAAAAAATATGTTGGAATATTAAAAAGGTGATTATTTATACATAGGATATAGAAAAGTTTTTAAAATAACTAAAAGAAAAATATAAAATAGTAAATAGAATTTAAAAATAGAAAATGAAATTTAAAAAAATAAGTAGCGTGAAATTTTCATGCTATTTATTTTTTATTATTTTAATATTTTTTAGTAAATGTTAATTTTATAAATTTTTATAATTAAATAATATTTCTATTAACAATTATTTATTAAGTAAGTTGCCAAAGCAAAAATAATTATAAAAATAGAATGATTTAATTTTTCAGATTTATTGCTTGTTCCAATATTTATTAATAACAATATAACCATTGAATAACCAAGCCATAAAACATTATTTAATACTTTAGGGTCAATGTTTATAACTGGAGTTAATAATTTTACCCCTAAAACTAAAAACAAATAAACCATACCTGAAAACCATATCTTTTTGTCTGTCCAAACACTCGCTTTCATAACTTCCTCCTTATAATCATATGAAATACAAATTCTAACATCTATAAAAGATGCTTTAATATAAAACTTTTAACGATACTTTTGTTACAATTAAATATACAAACGTTTTTTTATTAATCTATAAAAACTGTTAGTATAATTATGTATAAACTTCTTTATAAGCTAAATTTTTATGAATTTTTTTATAAATGTTTTATTTTGCTTAACTACTTTTAACTTAAAGCATAGTTTTAAAAATAAATATTTAACTTTAAAAATGATAAAAATCAATAGCTAAAGTTTAAAACAAGCTGTTAACGTTTTATACATAATATATATCACATATTAATCATTTTGTCAAGGGTTATTTAAGTTTTTTTATAATTTTTTAATTGGCTAACTTATTTTTGCAATTTTTATTTTATAAATTATTAAGAAAATTGTATGTAGTTATTTAAAAAGTTTTTTATTTTACTTTATTTTTTAATTATGATATAATATAAAAGTTATGGTATTCATAACAAAATATTATATTAGAATTGTGATGTATTAATTTTTAGTTTGTTTTTTGTCTTTTATTTCGTGAACTAATTATTAATTGTTCACGATTTATGAAAGATGAGGAAATATATGATAAATAATTTTGATGATTTTAATTTGTCGAAGGAGATTTTAAAAGCTATTTTAGAAATGGGATTTGAAGAACCTTCACCAATCCAAAAACAAGCTATTCCAACTATGTTAAATGGAGAAGATGTAGTAGGTCAAGCACAAACGGGAACTGGAAAAACTGCAGCTTTTGGTATTCCTATAGTAGAGAGAGTAAATAGAAATTTAAAAGAAGTCCAATGTATGGTTCTTTGTCCTACTAGAGAGCTTTCTATTCAAGTTGCAGGTGAAATTTCTAATCTTAGTAAATATAAAAAAATTTCTGTTGTTCCAATATATGGTGGACAACCTATAGAAAGACAAATTCGTTTTTTAAAAAATGGAGTGCAAGTTGTTGTTGGAACTCCTGGGCGTGTAATCGACCATATAAAAAGAAAAACTTTGAAAACTGAAAATATAAAAACTTTTGTTTTAGATGAAGCAGATGAAATGTTTGATATGGGATTTAGAGAAGATATAGAAAAAGTTATATCTTTTCTTCCTTATGAAAGACAGACAACTTTCTTTTCTGCTACAATGAATCCTGAAATGATGGATTTTGCTGCAAGATATCAAAAAGAGCCACGATTTATAAAAGTCGTTCCTAAAGAACTTACAGTTCCTAAGGTTACACAATATTATTTTGCTTTAAAAAATAATATGAAACTTGAAATTTTATCTCGTATTTTAGATGTGCAAAATCCAAAGCTTACAGTTGTTTTTTGTAATACTAAAAAAATGGTAGATGAATTAACAGCTGGACTTCAATCTCGTGGATATTTTGCAGATAGTCTTCATGGAGATTTAAAACAGATACAACGTGATGGAGTTATGAATAAGTTTAGAAATTCTACAATAGACATTTTAGTTGCTACAGATGTTGCAGCAAGAGGAATTGATGTTGATGATGTTGATCTTGTTATAAATTATGATATGCCACAAGATGTTGAATACTATGTTCATAGAATTGGAAGGACTGCAAGGGCAGGTAGAGAAGGAACTGCTATAAGTTTTGTTTCTCCAAGAGAGATGAATACTTTAAGTGAAATTCAAAAATATACTAAAACAAAGATAGAAAAAAGAGATATGCCAACTTTAAAAGATTTAATAAAACGTCATGAAGAAAGATTTGTTGAAGAAATAAAAGAAAAAATTGAAAATGACGATTTAAAAAAGGAAGTAAATCTTATAAATGTTTTGATGAGTGAAGATATTTCTCCTGTTGATATCGCAGCTGCACTTTTAAAATATTACAATGAAAATAACAAACTAAATAATCATGAAAAACTTATAGATGTAGATATTAAAAGAAATAAGAAAACTTCAAATAAAGATAGTAATATAGAGTTTTCTAAAAATAAAAAATCAAAACTTAATGTAAAAAATTCATCTAGAATGTATATAAATATAGGTTCAAGAAAGGGAGTATCTCAAAAACATATAGTTTGTGCTCTTTGTAAAGATGCAAATATAGATTCAAAAGATATTGGAGATATTGAAATTTTTGATAAATTTTCTTTTGTAAATATTAGCAAAAATAAAATAAAAGAAGCTATAAACAGACTAAACGGTAAGCATATTAAGGGATTTAAAGTTTTAGTTGAAATTGCAAATGAAAAACAAGATTCTTTAAAAAAACAATCGAAAGATAAAAAACATAAAAAAGATAATAAAAAGAGAAAATAATGGATTTTACAAAATATAAAAAATATAAAAAAGAATTTGATTTTTCATATACATTAGGTGCTTTTCCTACAATTGAACTTTTAAACTCTAGCTTTGATGTAATTTGTGTTTTTATACATTCAAAATATGAAAATAAAGAAAAAATAGAAAAAATTTGTAAAGAAAAAAATGTAGAAATTTTTTACAATGATAAAATCATAAATAAATTGCAAACGAAAGAAAGTAATCTTGTTATTGGAGTTTTTAAAAAGAATTTTTTAAAATTAAAACATGCTAATCATATTTTACTTTTTGAGCCACGAGATAAAGGAAATCTTGGAACGATACTTAGAACATCTCTTGGGCTTGGATTTAAAAATGTAGCTATTATATCTTCTTGTGATTTGTTTGACCCTAAAACGATAAGAGCGTCCATGGGAGCAGTTTTTAAAATGAATGTAGAAATTTTTAAAAGTTTTGATGATTACAAAAAAGCATTTAAAGAAAATAAAATTTACGCATTTACTTTAAATGAAAACTCTATTTCGTTAAGTAAAGTTAAGATTCAAACTCCGTTTACATTAATGTTTGGAAACGAATCACACGGATTTTTAAATTGCAATCTAGAAAAAACTTGCAGTGTGTTTATAGAACAAACAAAAGATATAGACAGTTTAAATCTTCCAATAGCAGCTGCAATTGCGATGTATAAATTTAAAGAAAATTAAAAGCGACTTTTAAAAGTCGTTTTTTTATTGTTAAAGCACTATTTAGAACGCTTTTAACAAGCTCTATAAATCCATTTATTTTATTAGAGATACATTATAACTTTTTATTTGATGATTAATTTTATAATTATTTAGAAAATAAAAAAACATAAGGAAAATCCTTATGTTTTTTATTTTTGTTTTTTTTACTAGATAAGTCTTGAGTAAAATTCTACTACAAGTGAATCTTGAATTTCAATTGGAACTTCAGATCTTTCAGGTAATCTTGTTAAAGTAGCTTTTAGTCCTTCTTTCTTTTCGATATAAGGAACTACTCCTAAGAATGAAGATTCAAAGTTTTCTTTGAACAATTCAACTTTTTGTGATCTTTCTCTTAAAGTTATTTCATCTCCAACTTTAACTGCGTAAGAAGGGATGTCAACTTTCTTTGCATTAACACGAATATGTCCGTGAACAACCATTTGTCTTGCTTGTCTTATTGAAGATGCAAATCCCATTCTGTAAACAAGATTATCAAGTCTTGTTTCAAGCATTATAACAAGAGCATCCCCAGTTGTACGTTCTCTTTGTCTTAAAGCTTTTTCTACATAAGTTCTAAATTGTCTTTCCATAACTCCATAGTAAGCTCTAAGTCTTTGCTTTTCAAGAAGTTGTAAACCGTATTCAGTTAATTTTTTGTCACATCTTGCAAGACCTTTACCCATTCTCTTATTTGCTTTTGGGTGTCCGCAAACATTTAATCCTAATCTTCTAGATTGTTTAAATCTAGGTCCCATCATTTTTGCCATATTCATTATCTCCTATAAATTATTTGCCGCGATAATTTATAACCGATTAGATTATACACCAAATTATAATTTTTGTAAATAGTTTTAAAAAATAAAAGTAAAAAAATAAAAGTAAAAAATAAAAAATTAATTAGTGTATTTAAATACAATTTTAATTGACTAAATGTTATTTTTTTGTTATTATTTAATTATACATTTTATATATTAATAAATCTATGTGAAAAATTAAGGAGAAAGTTAATGGATAAAGAAAAGATAGAAAAAGCTGTCAGTATGATTATTGAAGCTATTGGTGAAGACCCTAAAAGAGAAGGTCTTTTAGAAACTCCAAAGAGAGTTTGTAAAATGTATGAAGAAATATTTTCTGGATTGGGTAAAGATGCAAAAGAGCATTTATCAAAAACATTTGAACTTGTAGATACAAGTATGGTTGTTGAAAAAGACATTAACTTTTTTTCAATATGTGAACATCATTTTTTACCATTTTATGGTAAAGTTAATATTGCGTATATACCAAATGGTCGTGTTGTAGGTCTTTCAAAACTTGCAAGATGTGTTGAAGTTTATTCTAAAAAGCCACAATTACAAGAAAGATTAACTATGGAAATAGCAGATGCAATTATGAAATTTTTACAAGCTAAAGCTTGTTTAGTTGTTATTAGTGCAGAGCATATGTGTATGACTATAAGAGGTGTAAAAAAGCCAAAAACTTTAACAGTTACATCTACCTGCAAAGGACTATTTAATACGGATTTAAAGCTTAAAGATGAAGCGTATAGGCTTATGGGGATGTAAGATGGATAGTATTTTTATTAAAGACATAGTTGTTTTTGCACATCATGGAGTTTTTAAAGAAGAAAAGACTTTGGGTCAAAAATTTTTAATAGATTTAAAACTAAAAATGAATTTACAGCCTTCAGCTATTTTAAAAGATTTAAAAAAGACGGTTCATTATGGAGTTTTATCAAATGATATTTTACAAATATTTAAAGAAAAATCAAACGACCTTATAGAAACTTGTGCAGAAGAGATTGCTATTTTTGTTTTAAAAAATTATAAAGTTGTAAAAGAGGTTACAGTTTGCGTAAAAAAACCATGGGCTCCTGTAAATCTTCCTTTAGATAATGTTTTAGTTGAAATTACAAGAAAAAGACATAGAGTTTTTTTAGCACTTGGTTCAAATGTTGGAGATAGTTATAAATATTTAAAAGATGCTAAGGAAATGATAAAAAGTGAATATACAACTATAAATAAAGAATCTAAGATTTATAAAACAAAGCCATGGGGTTTTGTTATGCAAGATGATTTTTTAAATCAAGTAATAGAAATAGAAACTTTTTTTGAAAGTTTTTCTTTGCTTAAAGAAATACAAAAAATAGAAAATAAATTAGCTAGAGAAAGAAAGATACATTGGGGTCCAAGGACGATAGATATAGATATTTTATTTTTTGACGATGAAAAAATATATACAGATGATTTAATCATACCTCATCCATATATAGAAAAAAGAGCTTTTGTTTTAGAGCCTTTAAAAGAAATAGCTCCATTTTTTATTCACCCTGTTTTAAATAGGTCTATATCTGATTTATTTGAAATGTTAGATAAAGAGAAATAAAGGAGGAAAATATGCAAAGTGTTGTTAAAATTACAAATCTTACAAAAACATTTGGAGAAAAAAATGCTGTAGATGATGTTTGTATGAATATCTTTAAAGGAGATATTTATGGATTTATAGGAAGAAATGGTGCAGGAAAGACTACTTTAATAAGAGTTTTACTTGGACTTGCAAACAAAACGAAAGGAGAAATAGAACTTTTTGAATCGAAAAATCTTCTAGAAGGAAGAGATAAAATAGGTTGTATAATAGAAAATCCAGGACTATTTTTCAAAATGACTGCAAAAGATAATATAATTGCTCAATCTAAAGTTTTAGGTGTTTCAATTACAGATGATGAAATAAAAGAGTTATTAAATTTAGTTGGACTAGATTTTGAATCTAAAAAGAAAGCAAAAGATTTTTCTTTAGGAATGAAACAACGTCTAGCTATTGCAATAGCTTTAGTAGGGGATCCTAAACTTTTAGTTTTAGATGAACCTACAAACGGTCTTGACCCTGAAGGAATTAGAGATATAAGAAATTTAATTTTAAAACTAAATAAAGAAAGGCACCTTACAGTTTTAATTTCAAGCCATATTTTGTCCGAGCTTCATAAATTAGCTACAAGGTATGCTATAATTGATAATGGAAAGATTATAAAAGAATTTAGTGAAAAAGAACTTTTAGAAAATGCTAAAAAAACTTTTGAAATAATTGTTAAGACAGAAGACTGTGAAATTTTAAAAGAATTTTTAAATGAAAATAATATAAAATATGAATTTGAAAGTGAAAAACAAAAATTTAAAATCTTATCTAACATAGATTCTAGTCAAATTTTAAAAGAAATTAGTTCAAAAAATATAATACCAATTTCTTATGGAATGGTAGAGTGTGATTTAGAAAAATACTTTTTAGAAATAATAGGAGGAATGAAAAATGAATAGAGTTTTACAATATGATATATTTAAAATTAAAAAATCAAAATACGTTTGGATTTCTACTTTAGTTGCACTTTTTATAAGTATTTTAGCTTTAACAGTTACAATTTACGCTTCAAAAAATGGAAAATATATAAAAATTGGAGTAGAACAATATTTTCATGTTTTATTTGATAGCATTTCACCTTTAATCTTTTCTATAATAGTTGGAATTTTTGTAGGATCTGATTTTAAAAACGGAACAATTAAAAATATTGCCTCCAAAGGAATAACAAGAGATAAAATTGTATTTTCAAAAACAATTTTATCATTTATTCTTGCTATAATTTTTATTTTAGTACATGTAATCTTTGGAATTTTAATTATACTTACTATGTCAAATCAAAGTATAACATATAGTGCCATGTTGATTTTATTTAGAGGTTTATTTTTATCAATTTTATCATTTTTTGCTTACTCAAGTATCTATATATTTATAGCTTTTTTGGTAAGAAGCTCTGGTATTTCTATTGCAATATCAATAGCAGTAAATGCAATACTTCCTACAATAGCACTTCTTATAGATTCACTAATAATAAGATCAGAAAGATTATATGCAAGTAATGTAATGCCAAGTTTTGTTTCTAATTTTTTTAAACAAAATACTATAGATACACAACAAATGATTATATATGTAGTAGCTATGATTGTAGAAATTGTAGTATTATATTTACTTACAGATGTTTTAATGAAAAAAAGAGATATTAAATAATGAAAAACGACTTCTATTTTGAAGTCGTTTTAAAATTTAAAAGCTTTTTAATTTTTTCATTTCTATTTAAAATGTAAAAAATAGGAATACCTATGATGTATATAACAATAAATTCAGAACACATAAGTTCAATTAATATAACAAAAAATCCTGTTGGATTAGGCATCATAAAGAAAATTTCAAGAGCAATTAAAACCATTCCTAAAATCGGAACGATACATGCAAGATATAAATTTTTCATCTTACTCATTATGTATGCACATATTAAAGTTTGAAAAGTTCCAACTATCATATCAACAGAACCGACAGTGCTTGCAATGTTTGAAATAAAACATCCTACAGTTATAGCTAAGATATATTCTGAATTGAAAAAAGGTAGTATAGCCAAAATTTCAGATAATCTAAATTGAATAGGACCATAACCAAAAGGTGCAAGAGCAATTGTTAAAACAACATAGATAGCTGCAACCACAGCTTGTCTTGTAAGTTTTTTGATATTCATTTTTTCCTCCTTAAATGGAGTGTTTTGGTCAACAAAAAAAGGGCTAAGTGCCCCCTACGCACTTGATTTTTAAAGTGGGTGCCAAGCAAAACACTATATTATAATTAAATTTACTTTAAAGAAATTATCAAAAACAAAATTTAATTTCACGATTATTTACCAAAATTAAAATTATTAAAAAGGAAATAATCGTATAGTAAAAACTACTCGTATATTTTAACATAAAAGAAAATAAAAAGCAAATGATTTTAAATAAAATTTATTATAAAAAAAATTAATTTTAAAATTATTTTATATTGAAAAAAAGCATTTAAAAACACATAATAAATTGAGTTTTAATAATCTTTTAGGGTAATATATAAATATAATTAATAATATAACAAAAAAGGAGATAAATTATGGATATTTATAGTTTTACTGTAAAAGATATAGATGAAAATGAAGTAAGCATGAAAAATTTTAAAAATAAAGTTATTTTGATTGTTAATACTGCAAGTGAATGTGGCTTTAGTTATCAGCTTTTTGATTTAGAAAAACTATATCAAAAATATAAAGATAGAGGATTTGTCGTTTTAGGATTTCCATGTAACCAATTTGCAAAACAAGAACCTAATTCAAACGATAAAATTAAAAATATTTGCTCATCTCTTTACAATGTAACTTTTCCAATGTTTGCAAAAATTGATGTAAACGGAAAAAATGAAAATGCACTTTTTAAATTTTTAAAATCTAAAAAAAGTACAATTCTTGGAAATAAAATAAAATGGAACTTTACAAAATTTTTAGTTGATCGTTATGGAAAAGTTTCTTTTAGATTTTCTCCTATGACAAAACCTTGTGATATAGAAAAATATATTGAAAAACTTCTAGAACAATAAATTTGTTGCTATTAACAAATTTCATATTTTAGGGTATAATTATAATATAAACTAATATTAGGAGGTATTTTTTATGAAATTGAATTTTGTAGGAAAAAATATCGAAGTTACAGATGCTTTAAAAGATGTTACTGTTAAGAAATTTGAAAAATTAGATAAGTTTTTTTCAAAAGATATTGAAGGTAAAGTAGTATTTAGTGTAGTAAAAAATAACCGTGTATTTGAAGCTACAATTTACTTACCAAACAAAACTATTTTAAGAGCAGAAGAAAGTACAAATGATATGTACACTTCTATTGATGTCGTTTTAGATAGACTAGAAAGAAAAATAAGAAAAAATAAAACAAAATTGCAAAAGAAATATCATTCACAAGAAACTATAAGGTTTGAAAAAATTTCAGATCTTAAAGAAGATGAAGAAGAAGATAAGAAAATTATAAAAGTTAAAAACTTTGATGTTTCTTTAATGTCAGAACAAGAAGCTATTTTACAAATTGAGCTTTTAAATCATGACTTTTTTGTTTTTAAAAATTCTAAAGATGATAAAACAAATGTTTTATATAAAAGAAAAGATGGTAATTACGGAGTTATAGTAGTAAATTAAAATTTTATATAAACTCTTTAAGATAATAGAAGGTTTTAAACCTTCTATTTTTTTACAAAAATGTAAAAATTTTTCATAATTAGATAAAAATTATTCTCTTTTGTTGAAAAGATATAAAAAAAATGTTATTATTATAATAATGTTTTTAAATATGAGGTGATTTTATGAAAATTGAAAATAGTATATTTTTACTTTTAGATATGCAAGAAAGATTAGTACCTGCTATGTATGAAAAAGAAAAACTAGAAAAAAGTACTGAAATTTTACTAAAAGGAATGAATGAACTTTCTATTCCTGTTATTTATACCGAACAATATCCCAAAGGACTTGGAAATACAATAGATAGTTTAAAAAAAGAACTTAAAGATGCAAAATATTTTTCAAAAGTTGAATTTTCTGCATTTGATACAATAAAAGAAGAAATTTTAAAACTTAAAGATAAGTCAAGAGATTGCGTAATTGTAAGTGGGGCAGAAACACATATTTGTGTTTATCAAACTATTAGAGCCTTAATTGAAAATGGTTTTAAAGTTTATGTTCCTTTTGAAACTGTTGGTTCTAGAAGTCGTTGTAATATTGAAAATGGACTTTCTCTTATAAGAGAATTAGGTGCTAGTGTTACAAATGTTGAAACTATTTTATTCGATTTAATAAAAACATCTAAACACGAAAGCTTTAAAGCAATAAGTACATTGATAAAATAGGAGAATTGTATGAAAAAAAAATTTATCAGAACTTTTATAATATCTTTAATCTTATTTGCAGCTGTATTTTTTGGGGCAAATAAAGTTTTAGATGTTATGGAGATGACCTCAAAAGTTGAATTTTTAGGAAGTGATTTAGCTGAAGGAAATGTAATAGAACAAACTGTTGATAACGAACTTTTATTTTTAGTATTAGGTCTTGACAGTGATGACTTTAGTGGCGCTACAACTGAACAAAATAGAACGGACACCATGATTTTAGCAAAAGTAAATTTTGAAAAAGGAACAGTTGATCTTTTATCTATTCCAAGAGATTCAAGAGTTTTAGTTAATGGAAGATATGATAAGATAAATCACGCACACCACTATGGCGGTCTTAAACTTGCAATGAAAACTACAAGAGATTTCTTAGGACTTGACATTGATTATTATGTTAGAGTAAATTTCTTTTCAGTTAAAGATATAGTAGATGCACTTGGAGGGGTTGAAGTTGATGTTCCAGTTCGAGTTGATATAGCAGAAGATAATGTTCATTTAAACCCCGGCTTACAAGTTTTAAATGGAAAACAAGCTTTGCAGTTTGCAAGATTTAGAGCAGGATACCCTGAAGGAGATTTAGGACGTGTAAAATCTCAACAAATTCTTGTAAAGGCACTACTTAAAGAGCTTACAAAGCCAAAAAATATAGCTAAAGTTCCGCAACTTCTTGATGTTATAAAAAAGACAGTAAATACAAATATTCCTTTTTCTAAGATTGCAAAACTTGCTTTAAAAGCAAAAAACTTAAGTACAGATAGATTTAATGCAAAAATAGTTCCAGGAGAAGCACAAATGATAGACAATATAAGTTATTATATTCCAGATAGAATAGCTCTTAATAAAATTCTAAAAGAAACTTATGGTGACTATATCATTAAAGGTGGAGCTGCCGAAAAAAATAATGGCTTTAATGGAAATAACCAAAATAGAAATAATCAAAATAATCAAAACAACAATAGAAATTAAAACTAAAATATAGTGGAGATAATATGAGCAGTGAAAGAAAACAAGATCATATAGAAAATTATTTCAAAAGTCAATTTAAAGCAAATACTTTATTTGAAAATATATACATAGAGCATTTTGCCTTAACAGATTTAAATTTTAATGATATAGACACAAATACAACTTTTTTAGGAAAAAAACTTTCCTTTCCTCTACTTATAAACGCAATGACTGGAGGAGCAGAAGTTTCATATGATATAAATGAAAATCTTGCAAGACTTTGTAAAGAGTTTAATATAGCACTTGAAGTTGGAAGTCAAAAAATTGCTTTAAAAGATGAAAATTTAAAAGATACTTTTACAATTATTCAAGAGATTTTTGACAAAGACAATACATTAATTGCTAATATTTCTGCACTTTCTTGTGTTGATGAAGCTAAAAAATGCATTGAAATGATTAATGCAGATGCAATAGCTCTACATCTAAACCCAGCACAAGAGCTTATACAAATAGAAGGAGATAGAGATTTTTCTAATATTTTACAAAATATAGAAAATATAGTTAAAACGCTTAAAATCCCTGTAATTGTTAAAGAAACAGGATGTGGAATTTCTAAAAAAGTATGCAAAGAGCTACTTAATGTAGGAGTTAAATACATTGACGTAGGGGGATTTGGTGGAACAAACTTTATTGAAATAGAAAATTTAAGACGTGAAGATTTAGATTTTACCAATATGTATGGTTGGGGAATACCAACAGCAAAATCTATAATAGATTGTAGAAGTTTATCAAAAGACTTTACCCTTATAGCATCTGGAGGGATAAAAACATCTGAAGATATCTTAAAATCTCTTGTCTTAGGTAGTGATATGGTTGCTATTGCAGGAGAAGTTTTAAAATATTTAGTTTATGGTGGATATAAAATGGCACAAGATTATTTAAAATCTTTAATATATCAAACCAAAGTACTTATGATGCTAGTAGGATGTAAAAATATAGAACAATTAAAAAATATAGACTATAAAATATTTGGAAAACTAAAAAACATTTTAGATTAGTGGCTTTAAAAAGCCACTTTTTTTATTTTTAAAGTAAATTTAATTATATTATGTTTACAATATTTCATATAAAAAATTATTTTTA
>KQ959627.1:3512-40498 GCA_001552895.1 Tissierellia bacterium KA00581 | reverse complement strand
CTAAAACAACTTTCTTTGTTGTATGATCTGCTGTAGCTTTTACACCTATAGAATTAAATAATTCTACTATTGATTTTTCACAACCACCACACATCATCTTTGGAACATAAATAGTATCTATATTTGCTTGTTCTTCTTTAACAACTGGTGTTAGTTGATATGGCCATGTATCACCTAATATATCACTTATTTCTTTTTTTGTTAATGGCTTAGATAATGTAACTTTCTTATTTTCAAGATCTATAGTAACATTTATATCATTTTCATCTTGAAATTTACCTCTTATCATATTTGCACACATATTACAATGCATCTTTGGAATATAAATTACACTTATTTTATCCTCTTTAACAGTTGTAGTAGCTGAGTTTTCTTCTTTAGCATTTACATTATCCATCATAAATGGTACAGCTAATAATGCAGATAAAAGCGTAAGTGTTACAATTTTTTTACTCTTTTTCATAACAAATCTCCTTTATAAAATTAAAATATGTAAACTATAATTGATAAGTAATATCACAATGTATATTTTAACATAAAAAATTTTATTTGTAAATATATTTAATAATATTTTATAAAATTATAACAAAATATATTTACAAATAAAATTATAAAATATTTTTAAAAATTATAACTAAATAAAAACTTACTCTATTTACTATTTTTATACTTATACATCTATTTTTTATAAAATAAAAAAAATCCACCATTTCTAGTGGATTTTTTTATTTTAATTAAATTTATTTTAAAAAATTATCCTAAAATCTTTGTAACAACTCCTGAACCTACTGTTCTTCCGCCTTCTCTGATGGCAAATCTTAAACCTTCATCAATTGCGATTGGAGTGATTAATTCGATCATGAATTTAGCGTTATCTCCAGGCATAACCATTTCAACGCCATCTTCTAATTGAATATTTCCTGTTACGTCAGTTGTTCTAAAATAGAATTGTGGTCTGTATCCTGAGAAGAATGGAGTATGTCTTCCACCTTCTTCTTTAGTTAATACATAAACTTCTGATTCAAATTTAGTATGTGGATGAATTGTACCAGGTTTTGCAAGTACTTGTCCTCTTTGGATTTCATTTCTTTGAACTCCTCTTAGAAGAACACCGATGTTATCCCCTGCAGCAGCTTCATCTAACATCTTCTTAAACATTTCAACACCAGTTACAACAACAGTTCTCTTTTCAGTTGTTAATCCTACTAATTCAACGTTATCTTGAACTTTTACTGTACCTTTTTCAACTCTACCTGTAGCAACAGTTCCTCTACCTGTAATTGAGAATACATCTTCTACTGGCATTAAGAATGGATGATCAACATCTCTAACTGGTTCAGGGATATATTCATCAATTTCTTCCATTAATTTAACAATCTTATCTCCCCATTCTCCATCTGGATCTTCAAGAGCTTTTAATGCTGAACCAACTACGATTGGAGTGTTATCTCCATCATATTCATATTCATTTAATAATTCTCTAACTTCCATTTCAACAAGTTCTATTAATTCTGGATCATCAACTTGATCTTCTTTATTTAAGAAAACAGCAATCTTTGGAACACCTACTTGTCTTGCAAGTAATATATGTTCTCTTGTTTGAGGCATTGGACCATCTGCTGCACTTACTACTAAGATAGCACCATCCATTTGAGCTGCTCCTGTAATCATGTTCTTTACATAGTCAGCGTGTCCTGGACAGTCAACGTGTGCATAGTGTCTTTTTGATGTTTCATATTCAACGTGTGAAGTTGAAATAGTAATTCCTCTTTCTCTTTCTTCTGGAGCTTTATCGATATTTGCATAATCAACGAATTCACCAGTACCAAATCTTTTATTTAATACTAAAGTGATAGCTGCAGTTAAAGTTGTTTTACCATGGTCAACGTGACCAATAGTTCCGATATTAACATGTGGTTTAGTTCTTTCAAATTTTTGCTTAGCCATTTTAAAATCCTCCTAATCTATTTTTTTGCTCTCTCGCCAACTACTTTGTCAGAAATAGCTTGAGGCACTTTTTCATAATGATCAAATTGCATTGAATATGTTGCACGACCTTGAGTATTACTTCTCAAATCTGTTGCATATCCAAACATTTCAGCTAAAGGTATAAAAGCATCTAAGATATGAACACCATTTTTTGGATTCATTCCTTGAATTCTACCTCTTCTTGATGAAACATCTCCCATTACATCTCCTAAATATTCATCTGGAGTTGTAATTTCAACTTTCATCATAGGTTCTAGTAAAACTGGTGCAGCTTTTGCAACAGCAGCTCTAAATCCCATAGAACCAGCTATTTTAAATGCCATTTCAGATGAGTCAACTTCATGATATGAACCATCAAATAAAGTAACTTTTACATCCAAAACAGGATATCCTGCAAGAACACCTGCTTGAGTTGCTTCTTCAATACCTTGTTGAACAGGTCCAATATATTCTTTTGGAATAGCTCCTCCAACAATGTTATTTACAAATTCAAAGCCCTTACCCGGTTCTTGAGGTTCAATCTTAATCTTACAATGTCCGTATTGTCCACGACCACCAGATTGTCTTACATACTTTCCTTCTGCTTCAGCAGCTTTAGAAATAGATTCTCTGTAAGCAACTTGTGGATTTCCTATATTAGCTTCTACTTTGAATTCTCTTAAAAGTCTATCTACGATAATTTCTAAGTGTAATTCTCCCATACCGGCGATAATAGTTTGACCTGTTTCTTCGTCAGTATATGTTCTAAAAGTAGGATCTTCTTCTGCAAGTTTTTGAAGTGCTATACTCATTTTTTCTTGAGAAGCCTTTGTTTTTGGTTCTATTGCAACAGAAATTACTGGTTCTGGAAATTCCATCTTTTCTAGTATTATTGGATTATTAATATCACAAAGTGTATCTCCTGTTGTTGTATCTTTAAGACCAACAGCAGCTGCAATATCTCCAGCAGATACGCTATCTACTTCTTCTCTTTTATTAGCATGCATCATAAGAATTCTACCGATTCTTTCTTTTTTGCCTTTTGTTGAATTGTAAACATAAGAACCTGCTTGTAAAGTTCCTGAATAAACTCTAAAATAAGCAAGCTTTCCAACAAAAGGATCCGCAACAATCTTAAATGCAAGTGCGGAGAATGGTTCTTCATCAGATGCATGTCTTTCTATTTCACTTTCATCATCAGCATTAATTCCTTTAATTGAAGGAACATCAAGTGGTGATGGCATAAAGTTTACTATTGCATCAAGTAAAGGTTGAACACCTTTATTTTTATATGCTGAACCGCAAAGTACAGGATTAATTGACAAACTAATAGTTGCACGTCTAATTGCAGCATTAATTTCTTCAGGAGAAATAGGATCTCCTTCTAAATATTTTTCCATAATTACTTCATCAGTTTCAGCTAAAGCTTCAATTAAAGCTTGACGATATTCTTCTGCTTTATCCTTATAAGCATCTGGAACATCTGTTACTTCTACAACATTACCTAAATCATCTTTATAAACTCTTGCTTCCATAGTAACAAGATCTATAATTCCTACAAATTCATGTTCTGATCCTATAGGAATTTGAATTGGAACAGGATTAGCTTTTAATTTATCTTTGATTGTTTCAATAGAATCATAATAATTAGCACCTGTTGCATCCATTTTATTTATAAAGCAAATTCTTGGTACACCATATTTATCTGCTTGTCTCCAAACAGTTTCTGATTGTGGTTCTACACCGCTTTTTGCATCAAAAAGTGCAATAGAACCATCAAGAACTCTTAAAGATCTTTCTACTTCAACTGTAAAATCAACGTGTCCTGGAGTATCTATAATGTTAATTCTATTTTGTTTCCAAATACAAGTTGTTGCAGCTGAACAAATTGTGATACCTCTTTCTTTTTCTTGTTCCATCCAGTCCATTTGGGCTGCACCTTCATGAGTATCACCAATCTTGTGGATCTTTCCTGTATAATAAAGCATTCTTTCAGTTACAGTTGTTTTACCTGCATCGATATGCGCCATTATACCAATATTTCTTGTGTTTGCAAGTGAATATTGTCTTTTTGCCACAGTAGTATTTCCCCTTTCTTATAAAATAAACTTCCTATATTAGAATCCATAATGTGCAAAAGCTTTGTTTGCTTCTGCCATTTTGTGAGTATCTTCTCTCTTTTTAACACTTGAACCAGTGTTATTTAGAGCATCTAAAATTTCTTTAGCAAGTCTTTCTTTCATTGTCTTTTCTCCTCTAGTTCTAGAGTAAGTTACAAGCCATCTTAAACCTAAAGTTTGTCTTCTCTCAGGTCTAACTTGGATAGGCACTTGGTATGTTGCACCACCTATACGTCTTGCTTTGATTTCCAAAACTGGCATAATATTTTCTAAAGCTTTTCTGAAAATTTCTGTAGGTTCTTCTCCAGTTTTTTCTTTCACAATTTCAAATGCACCATATACAATTGCTTGAGCAGTTCCTTTTTTACCATCAAGCATAATATTGTTTATAAGTTTAGTAACAACAACATCTCCATAAATAGGATCTGGCATTACCTCTCTTTTTGGAACATTTCCTTTTCTTGGCACCTTTCTTCCCTCCTTACCATATTAGTAGTATCACTGGTACTCAGCGATTATTTTTTGCTGAAAGTGCATAAATGTATGTATTAAAAAATTAAAAATCTAATTAATATAACATTTCTGCCACATCAGTTTAATTATTTAGGTCTTTTTGCACCATATTTAGATCTTCCTTGTTTTCTGTTAGCTACTCCTGCAGTATCTAATGTACCTCTAATTATATGGTATCTAACCCCTGGAAGGTCCTTAACTCTTCCACCTCTAATAAGAACAACACTGTGTTCTTGTAGATTATGACCTATACCCGGAATATAAGCTGCAACTTCCATTCCATTTGTTAGTCTAACCCTTGCAACCTTACGTAACGCAGAGTTTGGCTTTTTAGGAGTTACAGTTCTTACAGCTGTACAAACACCTCTTTTTTGTGGTGAATCACTTTCTGTTGCTCTCTTTTTAAGAGTGTTAAAATTAAAACTTAAAGCTGGTGATTTTGACTTTGATACAACTCTATGTCTTCCTTGTTTAATTAACTGGTTAATTGTTGGCATTTCTTCACCTCCTCAAATATAAATTAAAAATGCACATAAATATACATTATTAAATGTACTTAGATATTCTATCATTTTTTTTAAAAAAAGTCAATTATTTTTTTAATTTTCATATATATTTTTAAAAAAATTTTTTTCAACACAAAATAAAAAGGATAGTTAATTATTTATCCTTATTAACTATCCTTTTTTGGTTTTTTATTTAATATAAATGATAATTTTGTTTCTGAAATAATTATAGCTATGAAAATCAAAACAAATCCTATAAAAGAATTAAAAGTTAAACTTTCAACTCCTATTGCAACTGGTAGTATTACTCCAAAAATTGATTCACAACCAAGTATTATTGAAGCACTGCTTGGATCTGTATATTTTTGTCCAATATTTTGTAACAAAAGTGCTATTGCTGTACACATTATGGATAAGTACAAAACTTCTAAAATTGGTCTTGTTGAAATTTTTGTAAATGAATTATCTTCAAAAATAAATGTAACTATCCAAGATAATAAAGCTGAAGTTATAAACTGCATTATCGTTAAAACAAAAGGGTCTTTTCCTTTTCCAAATCTTGTAACTGAAACAATGTGAGATGCAAACAAAAATCCACTTAAAAGTGCTAGTCCATCTCCATAAAGTTGTCTAATATTTGATGAAAATGATAAATTACTCTCTCCTGCCATAGCAATGAAAAAAATCCCTAGTACACAAAAAATTGCAGCAAAAATATTAAATTTATCTGGCTTTATTTTATTTGTTATCCAGTAGATAAATGGTACCATAACACAATAAGATGCTGATAAAAATCCGCTTCTTCCAGGAGTTGTAAAAGTAACTCCTAAAGTTTGGCTCGAATATGATACAAATAAAAATATTCCTATTATTATTCCTGCTTTTATTTCATTTTTTCTTGCTTTAAATAATCTTTTATGAAATATAACTATAAGTATTATACTTGCTATTGTAAATCTAATTGCGAGTATAAAATTTGGTTTAAAAACATCTGCAGCACTTTTTACAACTGTAAGCGATGTTCCCCAAAGCACCGCAACTATAAGAAGTATAAGTTTAGCTAAAAAAGACATTTTATAAGCCTTCACAAAAGTTTCCTCCTATTTGATTATTTTTGTTCCAGTTAAGCCTTTTAAAGCGTCCATTGCTTTTTCAAGAGATGTTATTATTGCATAGGAATTTTTTGATTTTTCTACAAAATCTATGCAAGCTTCGATTTTAGGAAGCATACTTCCCTTAGCAAACTGACCTTCTAGCATATATTTCTTAGCATCTTTTATATTTAGCTTATCTAAAGCTTTTTGATTTTCTTTGTTGAAATTTATATAAACTTTATCAACAGCAGTTAAAATCAAAAGAACATCTGCATCTAAATCTAAAGCAAGTTTAGAGCTTGATTTATCTTTATCTATAACCGCATCTATTCCAACTAATTTTTTATTTTCTTTTACAACTGGTATGCCCCCACCACCAACTGTAATTACTATAAGACCTTGGTCAATCATTTTTTTTATTGCATCAAGCTCAACTATCTTTAATGGTTTTGGAGATGGTACTACTTTTCTATATCCTCTCCCAGCATCTTCAATAAATTTAAAGCCTTTTTCTCTTTGAAGTTCTTGTGCTTTTTCTTTTGTATAAAACATTCCAACAGGCTTTGTAGGATTTTCAAATGCTTTATCTTCTTTTGATACTTCAACTTGTGTTATTACTGAAATAGCTGTTTTTTCTATATTTTTTTCGCTAAATGATGCGTTAAATGCTTGTTGTAAATGATAGCCTATATATCCTTGGCTCATTGCTCCACATTCTACAAGTGGCATTGATGGTGTTTTTTCATCTGAATTTGATGAATAGTCCATTGCAAGTTTTATCATACCTACTTGAGGTCCGTTTCCATGGCCTATTACTACATCATTTCCTTCTTTTATCAAATCAGAAATAATGTCGGTTGCTATCTTTACTTTTTTTAATTGTTCGATAGGATTGTTACCTAAAGCATTACCTCCAAGTGCTATAACTATTTTTTGACTCATATATTTTTCCTTACCAAAGTGTAGCATACATAACTGCTTTTATAGTATGCATTCTGTTTTCTGCTTCATCAAATACAACAGATTTTTCTGATTCAAAAACTTCATCTGTAACTTCCATTTCAGAAATACCAAATTTTTCAAAAATTTCTCTTCCTATTATAGTTTTTTGATCATGAAATGATGGTAGGCAGTGCATAAATATTGCTGTATCTTTTGCATTATCCATAACTTGTTTATTTACTTGATATGGTTTTAAAAGTTTTATCCTTTGTTCCCAAACTTCATCTGGTTCACCCATTGATACCCAAATATCAGTGTAAACTACATCTGCATTTGTTGTTGCTTTTTTTACATCTTCTTCAAAACTTACAGTGAAATGACTTTGTTTTGCAATTTCTAAAGCTTTTTCTCTTAAAGATTCTTCTGGCCATAATTCTTTTGGAGCACAAGCTGTAAAGTTTAATCCCATTTTAGCACAAGCTATCATAAGAGAATTTCCCATATTATTTCTTGCATCTCCCATATAAACAAAATTTAGTCCTTTTAAATATCCAAATTTTTCTTCGATAGTTAAAAGGTCTGCAAGCATTTGAGTTGGGTGAAATTTATCTGTTAATCCATTCCATACAGGAACGCCTGCATATTCTGCTAAAGTTGTAACAAGTTCTTGACTAAATCCTCTATATTCAATACCATCATACATTCTTCCAAGTACTCTTGCAGTATCTTCTATAGATTCTTTTTTTCCCATTTGTGATGAACCCGGGTCAAGATAAGTAACTCCCATACCTAAGTCCATTCCAGCAACTTCAAATGAACAACGAGTTCTAGTTGAAGTTTTTTCAAATAATAATACTATATTTTTTCCTTCTAAATAACGATGAGGTGTTCTAGTTCTTTTTAAATTTTTAAAATTTTTTGAAAGATCTAAAAGATAACGAATTTCATCGCTTGTAAAATCTAATAATGTTAAAAAATTTCTTGCTCTTAAATTTTTACTCATAACAATTCTCCTTTATTTTGTTTTTAATATTTCAAATATCATTACAGTATTATTATACTACAAATTTCAAAAAACTTAGGACAATTTTTAATTTTAAAATTGTAATAACTGATAAATCTATGAATAAATAAAATAGCAGTTCAAAAATTTAATTTTGAACTGCTATTTAAAATTAACTAAATATTAAATTATTTTTTCTCTAAACTTCTATATTCATTATTATCATCAACGTCAATTATTGTATTATCATCTACAATTTTAAGTTTATACTTCAATTCATCAGCAACTAAATACTTTCCATCTGATTTTTGTAAAATTTTAACATTTTTAAATTCTTTAACTTTTGACTTTTCTACACTGTTCTTATCTACCTTACTCGGATCTGTATTAGGCTTGATAACGGAAGCACCAGAATATAAAAGCGTTTTTTTAAAAGATGATTTATCTTTCGATATAACAATACTTCCTCCTTTACTTCCTTTAAAGTTACGATTTGTAAATTTGTCAATATCTTTATTACTTGATTTACATGCTGTTAATAAAACAACTACCAAAGCTAAAAATGAAACAAAAATTCTTTTCATAACTTACCTCTTATTGTTCTTAGTAAGCATACACTGAGGACAATATATAACTTCTCCTTTGTAGTATACATCCCAAGTACCATCGTTATTTTGATAAGCCTCTGCATCTCTCTCATATAGCCAACCTTTATATCCGCCTACATCATACCAATAGTCCTTTATATCAACAAAATCATTATAACGAACATGTACAGTAACCGTTTTCTTTTCTTCGTGATTTAGTTTTAACATTGTTGGTATAGGGTAGTTATCTCCAGAATAAACATAACCTTCATAAACTACACTAGAACCCCAAAAAGGCATAGACACTCTCTTACCTATATAGCCTTTAAATCCATTTTCATCATAAAAAATATAATCTGGTTCGTTACCAGCAGGATAAACCCTAAAAACTGTAACCCATTTTCTTTTAACCTTAACTAATGGTGTAACTTCTTCATTACCCTTAGCATAGGTATTTGAAGCAAAAATCGTTATTGAAGAAAACAATAACATACAAAAAACTAAAATTCTTCTTTTCATAACTTACCTCCAAAAATATATTTTTGTACCTATAGTACATCTTAATTATACTAAAGTATTAAATAGATGTCAATATATTTTTATCATTTTTTACAAAAAAAAGCTGTTATATAATAAATTGATCATTTAATATAACTTTTAATTAGAAAATAATTTTAAAAATGATTCGTTATAATTATTTAATATCGTTTCCTTTATTCAATAGTGCCTTTAGTTGACTTGATTTTACAAATATATTTAGATGTTTTTGTCCTTTACTTATTTTAAAATATGTTTTATACTATATGTGTAATTATTAAAATTAAAAAATTGATAAAAAATTTGAGGTTTTTTATGAAAAGACAAATAGAAATACAAAACAAAGAAACTTCGCCATTAAATGAAGGCAGTCTATATAGCATTGACAGAGAAATAATAGCGTCTGCGACAACGGGTCTTTTTCATCAGTCTGCAAGATTTTTACTTGTAAAAAAGGCAAATGCAAAAATAAGAATACAAAATAATATATATGAAATAAAAGATAAAACTCTAATCTGTATCTTACCTTGGGAATATACAGAAGTTGTTGAGGTAAAAAAGACTATACAATATTTTATTTTAAAATATAATTTCGATAGTGCAAATAAAATAATAAAATCATTTTATAATTTAGATACTGAAAATTTAAGTTTAATAAATTCATTTTATGATAATCCAGTAATTCAATGTACGGATAAACAGTTTGAATATTTTTCTAATATTTTTAAACTTCTACGAGATGAATTAGGTGAAGATTCAACCCTATATGATAAAAATGAAAATCCCATTTCTTCAGCTTATGTTCTAAACAAAATAATTGATTTAATTATCACATATAGAAGAATGCAAGAATGTAGTTTAGAAAAAGCAAAAAAAGCCAATGAAAAATTTGATAAAATAAATATTTTTAGATATATACATGCTCATTTAAGCGAAAAAATAACGGTTTCTTTGATATCAAAATTATTTTTTGTAAGTGAATCGACAATCAACAGGTACGTAAAAGAAAGCACGGGATTATCTTTTAATAGTTTAATAAATGAAATGCGTATCGGAAAGACTATGGATATGCTTCTTTACACAGACCTTTCAATAGAAACAATATCAGAGATTACAGGTTTTTCAGATTGTTCACATCTTTCAAAAGTATTTACAGCAAGAATAGGACAAAATCCCAATAAATATAGACAAACTTTTCAAAAGGTTTCACAAATTTGCCAAATAGAAAATATAAGAAAATTTTATAAAATATTAAACTATGTAGTTAAAAATTCAAGTAATAATATAGATATAGAAGAAATTTGTAAAAAATTTTCAATTTCTTTAATAGAACTTAATAAACTATTTGTATATTATGTAGAAAAAAATTTTAAAAATTTTTTAAATTTTGTACGAATTAATAAATCTACAAAATTATTATTAAAAACGGATATGCAAATAACGGATATTGCATTTGAAGTTGGATATAATACAGTCAAAACATTTAATAGAAATTTTTTGAAATTTCAAAAAATTTTACCAACAGAATTTAGAAAAAATTTAGAGTTACAAGATAAAGATATTTAAAAAATTTAATTAATTATAGTACTATGCATTGATAAAATATTTTTTTAAAATATTTGCATTATTTTTTAATTTTGATATAATTATATTGTTTTAAATATAAATTATTATAAGGAGGAAGAGATGAAAAATAAATTTAACGAATATAACGTTTCTATTTTATCAGACTTTTATGAATTTACTATGTCTGAAGGTTATTTTAATGAAAATATTGAAAACAAAATTACTTATTTTGATATTTTCTATAGAAATAATCCAGATGGTGCTTCATATTCTATTTTTTCTGGTCTTGAACATTTAGTTGATATTTTAAAAAATTTAAAATTTTCAAAAGAAGATTTAGAATATTTTAAATCTTTAAATACTTTTGATGATAAATTTTTAAATTTTTTAAAAGATTTTAAATTCACTTGTGATGTTTGGTCCGTTCCAGAAGGCAGTGTAATTTTTCCAAAAGAACCTATAATGACAATAAAAGGTCCTGCAAGTGAAGTTCAGCTTCTTGAAACAATAGCTCTTTTAATAATAAATCATGAAAGTTTAATTGCAACAAAATCAAATAGAATAGTAAGAGCAGCAAAGGGTCGTCCTGTTATGGAATTTGGAGCAAGACGTGCTCACGGAATTGATGCTGCAGTTTATGGAGCAAAAGCTTCATACATTGCAGGTCTTTGTGGAACTTCAAATGTTTTAACTGCAAAATTATTTAACATTCCAGCTCTTGGTACTATGGCACATTCATGGGTTCAAATGTTTGATACAGAACTTGAAGCTTTTAAAGCTTTTGCAAAATCATATCCTAACAATTGTGTGCTTCTTGTAGATACTTATGATACTTTACAATCAGGTATTCCTAATGCGATAAAAACATTTGATGAAGTTTTAAAACCAATGGGAATTAGACCTAAAGGAATAAGACTTGACAGTGGAGATCTTGCTTATCTTTCAAAACAAGCAAGAAAAATGTTAGATAAAGCAGGTTATGAAGATTGTAAAATTGTAGTATCTAATTCTCTTGATGAATATACAATTCGTGATTTATTCAATCAAGGAGCAAAAATAGACTCTTTTGGTATTGGAGAAAGATTAATAACTTCAAAATCAGATCCTATTTTTGGTGCAGTATACAAACTTTGTGCAATAGAAGAAAATGAAAAAATAATTCCAAAAATTAAAGTTTCTGAAAATGTTGAAAAAATTACAACTCCAGGCTTTAAACAATTATATAGAATTTATGATAAAGAAACAAAAAAAGCACAAGCTGATTTAATAACTCTTTTTGATGAAAAAATAGATGAAAGTAAAGCTTTAGAAATTTTTCACCCTATCTACACTTGGAAAAGAACAAGTTATGAAAATTACACTTTAAGACCTATGCTTAAAAAAATTTTTGAAGGTGGAAAACTTGTATACGATTTACCGAATATAGAAAAAATTAGAAAATATTGTAAACAAGAAGTTGAAAGTTTATGGGATGAATATAAAAGATTTGATAATCCACATATTTACAAAGTCGACCTTTCAGAAAAATTATGGACATTAAAACGAAATATGTTAAATGAAGCTGTTAAAAAAACAAAAAAATAAATTTAAAATAAAAAGTGTTAGAATAATTCTAACACTTTTATTTTTTTATTTTTCTATTTTCTTTTTCTTTTAATTACTACTAAAGCTATAGTAGATAGAATTAAAGGCATAAAAGATGCATTTTGTATTGAAGTATTTACCATAGAAGTATTTGTTCTTTTTGCATTATTATTATTTTTGCTTCTAGCGTTATCTTCTTTCTTAGAGTCTTTAACTAAAATACAAGTTTCAATACTTCCTTCTTTAAAGTTAAATTTAAACTTATGTTTTTTACCAGAAAGTTTTTTTATAAATTCATCTTTAAACTCAATTATAGTACTTCCCTTTTTTACATCATACATAGATTTATCAACAAGTTTATCATCTACATAAACATCTTTAAAATCTTCTACTTTTGGAGATAATTTAAATATTAATGTTTTATTGTTATCAATTTCTTGATTTTCTCCAAATAAAAATTTTATTTGTGTTTTTTCTTCTGATGTTTTAGGGTCTTTATGACTTGGATTTACAGGATTTATAGGATTTACAGTAGAGTTTTCTTTTTCTACAACTGTAACTGTAGCTTTTTTTGTTACACTTACATTTTTATTTGTTAATTTAAATGTTATTGTATATGTTCCTACTTTGTCTTTGTTAAATCCACCTTCATCTATAATTTCAACTTGTTCTTTTAAATCGTTGTTTTTATTATCTTTTGCTTTAACGATTAATGATTTAAGATCTAATGTATCTTGCTTGTGTATTGTAACATTTTTAACTTCAAGTTCTATATTTTTTTCTTCAGATGGTGTGTTTGGTGTATTTTTAATCCATTTTGCAAAAATTGTAGTATCTGTTATTATTTTTTTATCAAAATCAAACACTTTTGTTAATTCTCTATCTTCATACCAACCTTTAAAAGTATAACCATCTTTAGTAGGATCTTGTACTTTAGCTAATTTATTTGCACTTAATTGATTAACTTTTATAATTTGATCATCAATTTTACTTCCATCAAAAGTTTCAAACTTAACAGTTGATACAATTTCTGTAATATATAAAGCGTTCATTACCATATCATCAGCTGATATAATATGAAGTTTTAAATCTTTATATCCTCTTGCAGAAATTATAATTTCATCATCTCTATTAAAGAAAGTTTTATCCTTAAATGCAATACTTACCTTATCTAAAGTTTTATCAAGATTTTTATATTTTCCATCTTCTTTTGTAAATAGATAATGTTTTATTTCTTTTCCATTTCTTCTTATAGTTATAAGATTTATTTTATTTACATATTCACTATCTTCTTTTTTATAGCCGATTGAATTAATACAATTAACTTTCATAGCTGATGAATCTTCAGATGAAATTTCTCCAAGTAGTGGTTCTTTAGGCTCTTTTGATTTATCTTCTTTTATCCATAAAGCTTTTAGAGTTACATCTTCATTTAAAGTAATTTTTTCTCCTGGAAGATGTCTTTGTCCATTAATTTCCCAACAATCAAATTCCATATCTTTTGGAGCTAAAAATTCACAAACAGGAAGTTCATATTCTTCTTTTACTAATTTTTTAACCTCTTGCATAGTTCCTAGACCACCATTTTTATCAAATGTAATTGTGGCTTTTTTAGTTAATTTTTCTTTCCAAAGAGCTTTTATTGTTATATTTTTAGTAATTTGATATTGATGTCCTACCTCTGTTTTTTCATTCATATATTCCCAGCTATCAAACTCCATACCTGAAGGTGCTGTAAAAGTACATTGTGGAACTGTAAAAATTCCTCCATTTTCGGCTTCCACATCTTTCATTTCTCCACTACCACCATTTTTATCAAAAGTAACTTTATAAACTACCTTTTTACCTTCAATATTTGCACTTATTGAGTAATAAACATCATTTCCTACAAGGTTATCCATTGTTATTTTTACAATAACATTTTTGTATTTGCTAGAAACAATAGTTATAGTATCATCTTTATCTAATTTTTCAGTAAATGAAAATTGTAGTTTTTTATTTGGATTAGATGCGAAATCTGTAGAGTCAATGCCTTTAACATCAGTTATTTCACTTATATTTCCTTTGTGATTTACAATAACTTTTTGGACTGATTTTAAATACTCATCAGATTTGTTATCATTAGAATAAGTTATAAAATGAGTAAAATCATTTATATTTGTAGTCATTGAAAGTGGCTTTGGCATTATAGGGTCAAGTTTTTCTTCCCCTGGATTTTCATTTTTCTTTTCTTTCCAAAGAGCTTTTATTGTTAAATCTTTATCTGCTTTTATTGTATCTGATACATTTTTTCTTTCATTATTTACTTGCCAAGCGTCAAACTCTTGATTGTCCGGAGCTGTAAAAGTACACTCTGGTAATTTATAATCTTCATTAGCTTTTACTTTTACAGCTTGCATTTCTCCGCTACCACCGTTTTTATCAAAACTAATTGTAACTTGTTTCACTTCTTTATCAGATAATGTATTAACCTTGGCTCCTACCATATATGTTCCTTTAGTTTCAGGTTCATCCCATGCACCATTAAACATTTGAAAACAGTTATCCGATTGTTTATCATCATCCATTCCAAGTGCAATTTCTCCATCTAACTTTGTAAATGCAATGTAATAATCACCATCTACTTGAACGTTTGAAATAGAAAGTTTATTCCAGCCTTCTTTTTCAAATGTTAAATCTTTTGAAAATAACACTTTTCCTGGAAGTTCATCTTCAGTATTTTTATCATAGATAGAAATTCTATATTTACTATTAGTTAAATCTACATCTTTAGTTTTTGTAATAAAATATGAAATTTCTTTTATATCTACAAGTTTATCATTTGAAATTTTATTTGCAAATGCTCTATTCTTTAAATCCATTCCTGAAAGCTTAGTTGCTTTTTTATCTGTATAACCTACATTTAACTGACCTTCTGAATAAACTTTTTCTAAAGACATAGTTACAGTTCCTTTTCCAGGAATTTTAATATTTTTTTCTAAGCTTTTATAACCATCGCTTGTTGCAACTAAAGTGTAATTTCCAGATGTTAAGTTTGTAAAGCTAACAGTTTCTCCATTTTTTTCTGCTATAGGTTCTAATTTTCCTTCTTTATAAAGTTTTACATTTCCTTGTATTGACTCATAATTAGAATCTTTTACATTAACTGATATAGAAACTTTTTTAAAATTATCTAAATAAAAATCTTTATTTACATCATTTGTAAGGTCTATAACTTCTTCTTTGTCCGTATAGCCGTCTGCACTTGCTATTACGGTGTACTTTCCTACAGGAAGCTTTATACTAAACTTACCTGTTCCAGCTTCTGTATTAACAGTTTTTCCTGTTTCTTTAATTGTAATTTTTCCAACTAATGGAAGTATATCTTTTTTTTCATTTTCTTCACTTAAATTTTGCATATTTAAAAGCTTAAATGGAGATTTTTTTTCTATTATATTGTTATTTTTTACATCTTTAGTATTTATAGTAACATCGTCAATATACCAACCTCCGCATTGCTCAGGATCTGTATTTCCTTTATCACTTCCTGCATCAAGAACAAATTTAACTTTAAATTTATCTGTTAAATAATCTTTTTTAATTTCAACACCATTTGTAAACCAAGCATGTTTTATATGCTTATCTACTTCACTTTCATCTAAAGTATAAACTTTATCCCAAGTTTTTCCATCATCTTTTGAAAAATAAATTTCTCCTATATCTTGATTATATGAACCATAATCATCAGTTCCTCTTTTTCCACTTGAACCAAACCAGTTTTGATAATAAAGCGTAGCATCTTTTAAAGTTGACAAGTCCATACTTGCAGAGATAAGTGAATATTTTGTGTTAGGCTTTCTATAATCATTTAAATTTGTTGCCCAAACATTCATACCGTCATTTTTACCTAATGATTGATTAATAGTAGGCTTTCTATAATTTGCACTATATTGATCTCCATATTCTAATTTACCAAAATCCCATTTTGTTTCTTTATCACTTTCTACACTAGTCCATTCATCTTGTCCTTTTTCAAAATCAAAACTTTTAACTTCCCTACCTTCTGTAAAAGTATGGGATAAAATTTCAGAAGGTTCACTTTTATTTTCACCAATCTTTGCAACAGCATAGTAATAATAAGTTCCTTTTTGTGGCTTTGGAATATCAACTAAATTAATATAGTAGTTTCCAAATCCATTTTTAGAATCTCCTTTTTCAACTTTTTTTATAAGTTCAAAAGGTCCATTTTCATTTGTTGCTCTATATAATTCATAAGATGTAATCTTTTCATCTTTTATCGAAGAAAATGTGTAAATTAATCTACCATCTTTTTTATCATTTAACTTTAAATATTTACTTGGAGTTTGTGGTATTTCTTTTGACGCTTCTTCTATTTTTATATCATCAATATACCAACCATTACCACTACTTTTATATTCTCCATTAGGTCTAAATCCAAACATTACACAAATTTTCTTACCCTTGTAAGCTGAAAGGTCAATGTATTCGTAGGCCCACTTTTCTTTTGAAGAATTTTTATAACTTCTTTTTAATTTCCAATCTAAACTATCTGGATCACTATCTTCTTTAGCTTCTGCAATCCAAACTTCAGCAGTATCAAAAAATGCCGATTCGTAATTTCCAAGGTCATAAAAATGTTTAAAACTTAAAGCCGGATTTCTAGTTTCTTTTGTTAAATCTATTGGAGGCATAACAAAAATAGAATTTCCACGAACATTTTTATAGGCTTGTATACCTATTAATTTTTTATCTAATTCATCTTTTTTAATATTTCCCCATTTAAATAATTTTGATTCTCCGCCAAGCTCAAAACCTGAAATATCTTTTTCAAAATCTTGTATATAACCAATTCCAATTCCTTGTTGAACTTCAAAAGAAAATTCATCGCTCTTAGTTATTTTTTTATTAATATCTATAGCTTCAATATAATATTTTCCATTTGTAACATTTTTAAAAGTACTAACTGGAACATTTATACTATAATAACCAGAAAGTCTATTTCCATTTTTAAGTTTCATATCATAAGCTTTATATTCACTACCAACATTTAAATAAAGTTTTACACTATCGACTCCAACATTATCTTTTACATTTGCATCAAAAGTTGTTTTATATGTTGTAAAAACCTTACTAATCGGAGTGTGATTTATAACCGGTTTTTCATTATCCACTCCATTTGTAAGAATACGACCTTGTAAAAGTTTCATATTTGAAACATCTATATCTTTTCCCTTTTTTTGACCTACAGAAAGCTTAACTGCATTAAGAGCATCAACTTTTCCATGCCCATAACCATGGTTTGGAGTTGTTGTATAGTGATCGTCTTTTAAAGGTGTTGCAGTTTCATTTAAAATCTTTTCAATTTGATCAACACTTAAATTTGGATTAGCTTTAAGCATCAAACAAACAACACCTGCAACATGAGGACTTGCCATAGAAGTTCCAGTATAAATTGTATATTTTCCACCAGGAATTGAAGATAAAATATTAACACCAGGCGCAACAATATCCGGCTTAAAATTTTCTGTATAGTTAGATTTACCTCTTAGAGAAAATTTTGCAACTATTTCATCTTGTCTAATAGCTCCAACTGCATAAGCTTCTGGATATGAAGCAGGTGTCCCTATAGAATCATCCCCTCCATTATTAAATTGACTTACATTCCCTGCAGAAAATACAGGAAAAATTCCTGCTTCTCTCCATCTTTTAACTATATCTCGATAAAATCCATCTGTTGAATTACCACCCCATGAGTTATTTACAACTTTTGGAGCCATTTCTGTATGACGTGTACCATTTTCATCTTTAGGTGCCATAATCCATTCACCAGCTTTTAAAAGCTTAGCATTATCTGTTTAACCATTTGAATCAAAAACTTTTACAGCCATCCACTTAGCACTTGGACAAACACCTAAAAGAGAGTTTTCTCTTTGACCCAAGATAGTTCCGCAAACATGAGTTCCATGTCCCCTATCATCATAAGGTTCTTCTTTATCTCCAGTCTTTTCAGTTACAACATTATACCAAGAATATCTTTTAAGATTTTTATCATTTCCTCTATAATTATTTTTAATTGCAGGGTGATTTCCATCAACACCCGAGTCAATTATCGCAACAACAACATCATTATTAAAATTTTCAACTTCTTTTTGTGCCTTATCTGCACTAATCATCTTTAAATTCCAAGGAACATGCTTTTTTTCCATACTATAAAGAGCATTTCTATCTTCAGGAACATTATTTGGAAGCTTTGGAATCTTCACTTTTTTATTAATACAAATCTTTTCTACATCAGACCTTTTTGAAATCTTAACCAAAACTTCTTTTTTACAAACCGTATTTACACAATTTATAATAAAAAATTGTTGATAATTCTTTACATTACCATCTTTTTTACCACATTCAAGAATTTCTATAATAGACTTTTGACTATCTTCTTTTAACTTTATAGACTTATCTACCATATCCTTTCTTATCTCATTTTGAATTTCTTCTTTAGATGCATTAACATTTTCTTTTTTAACAGCATCTTTAATTTTTGAAACATCAACTTGTTTTTTCAATTTGATAATTGCATCGACAAAATCATCATCTTTGTAATCTTTTAACTCTTCTATCTTTTTTTGAAAATCTAAAGACTTACTTTCAGTAGCAAAAACACCACTAAAACTTGTAAAAATCAAAGAACAAAATACCACAAAAGATATGATTTTCTTAAAATTTTTCATATAATTCCTCCTAAAAAAATAAAATAAAATTAGCATAAACTAACAAAAACATTTTATATCAATTAATAATAATTGTCAATATTAAACTTTAAACAACATTTAATTTTTATAAAAACAAAAATTAAACAAAAATTAAACAAAAAAAGAACACCCTTACATAAGAGCATTCTTTTAATAAAATTAATTTAACATTTTTAGTAAAAAATATATAAAAATTATTTTCATAATCTACTTAGATATTAAAATAAAATTTTTAATTTTATTTTAATTTTTAAATTTCTTTAATCCATTTATTAATAGCTTTATCAAAGCCTAATTTTCTAATTTTTTCATTATAAAATGGTAATCCTAAAATCATATAATCATTATTTGAAGTAAGAATTGTATTTTCAATCCTATGATTTTTATCTATTTGAAGTAAAAATTTTTCTTTCCAAGCATCCTTATCTAACAAATGTTCTCCCTTTGGTTCTATAAAAAGCTGAAAATTAACATTGTTATCTAACTTTGTTTTTTCTACAAAAAGTAAAAAGTCAGCTTCAAATCTTTCTCCGTCGGAAAAAGAGTAAATAGCAAGATCTGGTATTCTTTCATTTCTTATAAGAAAAAATTTAACACCTTTTTCTTCAAGTTTTGGCTTTATTTCTCTATTAAAATATTTTATAAATAGTTTTTCCTCACTTGTACCATAGTTATCATTGTAAACATACCAATCCATATCAAATAAACTTAATTGATAATTTTCATTAGAGTTTGTGTTTTGAGATTGTCCTATACCACCATTAGAATCGACACTTGATACGTAAATCGACTTATTTTTAATAACATCAGACAACTTCTTAGGATAAAATGTTTTACTTCCCTCATATTCAGGTTTTAAACTTAATATATAAGATGATATCTCATTAAATGCTCTTAATAATCCATTGAATATATCTTTTCCTTTAATATTTTCTGAAGTATAGGAAATCTCCAAAATATTATTTCCAAGATATTTATCGTCTGTTAAAAATTCTTTCATAGAATTAAGATGTGGATATTTTTCTTTTAACACCGAAAACTTTAATTCCCTATAGCTTTCAGATGCACCCAACAAAATATTATATGAAATATCTTTAAATTTTAGTGATTTAATATTTTTATCAAGTTTAAAAGTCTTATCATCTTTATCTTCTAAAAAAAGAGTATTTATATGCCCCTTAGAATCACGAACTGTATAATAGTGTATAGTATTTTTCTTACTCTCTTCAAGTTCTGTTACATTAGTTCTATCTTTTTGCACTCTTCTATTAGAAAAGACATATCCTTTTTTATAAATATCAGACTCCTTAAATGAATCTTTTAGTTCATAAGTTATCTTAATAGGATGTTCATCTTCCATACCTGTTGCTATAAGAGCTTGTCTTAATTCTGAAATATATTTTGAATCATCTCTTGAATGAAAATACATAGTTTCAAGTATACGATAAGAGTTTTCTAAATCATTATCATATTTTCTCTTAAATTTTTCTTGGCTTTCATCAATTTTAAATGGACAGTATCTTGCACCACGTCCTATAAGCTGAGCTTCTTTTATAGTATACGCTCCAATTTTTCCTTTTATTCCACTTCCTTGACGTGTATCATAAAGTCTTACAATATCAAAAAGGTTTAAAACATCCCAGCCTTCATTTAGCATATCTACAGCAAAGATAAACCTAATCGGGTTATCCTTATCTTCAAGAGAATTTATTTGTAATTGTGTTTCTTTATTATTATCACTTGCACCATTTATAATTATTGACTTATCTTTTGAAAATCCTTCCTTTAATGAGTTTATTAAAAGCATAAAAGAAGAATCTTTCTCTTTAAAGTAATCTAAAGCCTTGTTTAATTCATCTATTCCACAGTCATATAAAGAATTAATTTCTTTGCTATTTAAATAATTCATTTTTTCAAAAAATTCATCATAAAAACTTTCAGACTCTTTTATTTTTTGCGACTTAAAAAGTACAACAGGTTTTATATTAACCTTCGCATCAGCAAAAAGATACTTTCTATATTCACTCATAATTATTGCCATTAAAGCTCTTTCCCATAACGATGAGTTAGTTGCAAAATTTTTAAAGTCTTTTGTATAGCCTGACTGTCTAAAATTAAAGAGTGGATAGTTATAGATTAATTTATCAATATACTTTGCCTTAACATTTTTGTCATTTAAATCAGCAGTTGCAGTAAATTCAAGCATGATATGGTCTTTATTTCTTGAAAAAGCATTCATAACAGAATATTCCCAAGAATTTTTTTCTTCTTGTTCGCCTATTGTAAGCTTTTTAGTCATTGTATTTACATGGTGTGACTCATCTGAAATAAATACAATTTTTTTATCTTCAAAATCCTTGTATGTTATAGAGTTTTCCTTAGCTTCAAGTAAATCCATATGAAGTTTTTGTGTACTTGTAAAACATATATTTATATCATTTGAATTAGTATTAATTGCCGAAAAATTGTCTACCTCATTTATCTTTATCTTCTCTGCTAAATATTCTATCTCCTTAGCAAAAAGATACTTATTTGACTTAGAGTTTAAAAAATTTTCCTTAGTCTTTTCAAGTATATTAGTTTGATTAACAAAGAAAAGAAAATTTCTATATCCTTTTGTATAAAGATAAAGAATAAGTCCTGCCATTATAACAGTTTTTCCTGAACCTGTTGCCATATGAAAAAGAGTATGAACCTGCTTGTTTTTAGAAAGTCCTTCATTTTCCATATATGTTATAAAATACTGAAAAGCCTCTTTCTGATAATCTCTTAGAATAATATTTTCTGAAAGTCCACTTTCAATGATGTCAGGTAAATCTTTTAAAAAGCCAAATTTATTTATTGAATCTAATTCTTCATATAAAAACTTACCATCCATTAGACCACCTCATAAAAAGACCTTGTAAACTTTTTATCTTTATCTGAGATATCAAAATCTTTGTTTTCAATATCAGAGTAATTTACATAAAGCTTATTTTTATCAATTAGTTTTATTAAAGCTTTTTTCTTATCTTCTAAAGTTAGCTCTTCAAAATCTTTATCTACTTTTTCTAATTCTTCCCTAGTTATGTATGGAATAATTCTTTCATCTCTATAAATTTTTGCCTTTACATCTTCTATAGTAGTTTCATCAGCATTTTCTATTTCTCTTATAAGTTCATTTCCATTTTCCATAAGTTCACAGTAGACAAAAGACCCTCCGCCTTGCCAGTCGACTGCTTTTGATATGCCACCTTGTTCTCCATCAATGACCTTTTTTAGTCTTTCAACAGTTATATCTTTAATATAGTCCATTTGTTCAATACCAATATAACGGCGTCCCATTTTATGAGCAACCGCACAAGTTGTTCCTGATCCTAAATGATAATCAAGAACTATATCATTTTTGTCTGTTGTCGCTATCATAATTCTTTCTAATAAGGCTTCTGGTTTTTGACCGCTTCCACTAAATAGACTAATTCTCTCAGTTTTATTCTTAGCATCAAGTGCTATTATATCTTCCCATACATCATCTACAACATATCCTTTGTTCACATATATAACATCTCCAATTTTGGGATCTCCAAACTGTTTAATATATTTATTTAAATATGCATCAAATCTGCTGTCAGTAGTTGGATGATTTCCATATATTATTTTTCCATCTTTAGTTAAATATTCTTTCCACCTATTATAATCAGGTGTATCTTCAAAATTTCCTACATACTGCATATTAAATTTTTGTTTGTCTAGCTTTTTATACCACAATATCAAATCATGTTTCTTAGGAAAATAATCTTTAACCTGACCAACATAAGTTCTATATCTCCATACTATTTCATTTAAAAAATTATCTTCACCAAAAATTTCGTCACACAATACCTTTAGATAATGTGATTGATTCTCATCAATCTGTATGAAAATAGTACCATCAGAAGACAATAGATCTTTAGCTAACAAAAGTCTATTCTTCATAAATGTTAGCCATGATGACCTGTTAAATTTATCATTATACATAAAACTATCACTTCCAGTATTGTATGGTGGATCGATATAGATGCACTTAACTTTTCCTTCGTATCTTTTTAATAAACTTGCAAGAGCTATTAAATTATTTCCTTTAATGATTAAATTATCATTTTCACTAAATTCTAAACAGTCTTCTACCCCCCCCGATGTATATTTTTTCACATTTGTAAATACTTTAGGGTCTAACATTCTTCTAATTTCATCGTTTGCTATTGTTTCGTTATAAAAAATTTCTTTTCTTTTTTGGTCGTCCTTATCTTGTCCGCCTTCAAGTATGCAGTCTTTATATGGAAAGTCAAGTACAACGTCATTTTTGTTAGATATAAATTCTCTATCACTTGTAAGTCCTATTTTATTGGTGTATGAAGTGTAGGAATCTGGCAAAAATTCTTTAGAATCTATGAGCCATGCGAATTTTTGCTTATCAAAGATAAGACTGTCATCAACTTTTACAAAAAATGTATTTTTAATTTCTTCATCACTTAGTAAAAGTTTTAATAATTCTTTATCCATCGTCATTATATCAGAATAAACTTTTGCTTTTAAAAGCTTTTTATCTTCTGATAAATATTTCTCTTTTGATTTTAATAAATTTTCTACTCTATCTAAAATATTATCTTTCATTGTATTTTTCACTCTCCTTTTTTATAAATTAAAATAATATTTTTAAAATCAATATCTTTTTTTACATATTATATAGAAACTTATATCTTTATATATTTTTTTGTAATTTAATTAAGTTTTATTTTTTTAGTATTATTTTTGATATTGTTGTTATTTTGTGTTTTATTTTTCGTAATTTATATTTTATAGCTTTAAGTGTTATTGTTAGTATTTCATCTTTAATTACAAGCATTATTACAAAGTAATAAACTATGCAAGATGATATTATTGTAATTAATCTTAAAATAAATTTTAAATTTAAATTTTCATTAAATGGTAAAAATTTATTTATAAAATAAGCTATTATAAAAAATGGAATGGAGCATAGTATATATTTAAAATAAGATTTTAAGATTTCGTTTAGTTTTGCAATTTTTTTCTTTATAATAAAGGAAATTATTATACAAACAACTAATATTTCTGAAAAAACAGTTGTGTATACATAATATTGTGCAGACATAACTTTAAGTTTTAATAGTATTATATCTAAAAATAAATTCAAAAATCCTCCAATGAAATAAAATGTAGTTATATTTTTTTCATATCCTCTTACAAAGAGAATTTCCATAGATAGTGATTGGTCTAAAGACCACATAACTATTCTAAGAGAAAATAACATTAGGATAAATCCTGCTTCTAGATATTTTTTCCCTGCATATATTATCATAGCTTCTGTTGAAACTAATGAAAGTCCAAAGCCCATAGGTATAACTATGAAGAAAAATGATTTTGTAACTTGATTTAGTAGTTCTGTATATTTTTTTTCTTCACCACTTCCAAAGTAAAATGAAAGTCTTGGTAGGCTTACTAATATAATCGAATAAACTACGCTTGTTATAAGCTGAGCTATTGAAAGGGCGAAAGAGTAGTGTGAAACTTCAATTTTTGCTCCAATAATTGACAAAATAAGTTTATCAAGTGTTGTATAAAGCATATATGAGTTTGAAAGTAAAAGCATGCTTAATAAAGGCTTTATGTGAGAAAAAATTTCTCTAAAATTAAACTTTACGAATTTAACTTTACTTTTTATATATACAAAACTTATCATGTAGTTAATTAGGTTTGTAAAAGAGAGTATAAGAGCATAATTTACTATGTCATCTGCTTTTTTTACAAATAAAAATATGCTAACAAGCATTAAAATTCTTACAAATAGTGTTTTAAAAAGTATAAAGCCATAATTTTCAAAAGCTTCATTCATCCATTCGATATAAACAAATTGCGTAAAAATTTGTATTCCTAAAGAAAAATAAAGCATGTACATATTAGATGATACTTCTAAAAATGTATATATAAGATACATTATACCAACAGAAATAGAGCTTAATAAACTTATTACAAAAAGTACTGTAAAGTTTTTATTTATCTGATCAATGTTGTTTTTAACACGACTTATGCTTCTTATTCCATAGCTATATATACCAAATGCTGCAAATGGTAAAAAAAGACCCATTATAGAATTTGCAACATTAAAATCTCCATAAGATTCTTTACTTAAAATTCTTGCAAGATATGGTCCTGTTATAAGAGGAAATAAAATATTAAATATTTTTACCATAACACTTGCAAGAGCATTTACTTTTATATTTTTTGCCATAATATATTTTTTTAAATTATCTCCTTTGGTGTAATATAAAAAATTATATCATAATATATATAATTATACAAATTATATGTATTTTTTGATTTTTTTAATTTTTTAATTTTGATTTTTTTTAATTTTGTGATATTATAATTGTGATTAAATTAACATATTAAAAAGATATAGATTGTGTAATTTAATTATTGTATGATAAAGGAAAAAATTTTATGTTTAAATCAATTAAAAATAAAGCTAATTTAATTAAGGGTAAAAGTTTTAAAAATTTAATATTATTTGATTTTTTGTATCAGCTATCGTTTATATTAATTTTAATGCCGTTCGGTAAGGAAATTTTTTCTATTTTGTATAGATTTACAAAGGAAGGTTTTTTTTCTATAGATAATGTAAAAAATTTTGTAATATCTCCAATTAAACTTACGAGTATTTTAATTTTAATTTTAATTTTTTCAAGCCTTAGGCTTTTTGAGATAAGTGGTTTTATTTTTACTATAAATCAGATGAGAATTAATAACGATGTATCTACAATAGAAATTTTTAACAATTCATATAAGTTTATAAAATTAAAGGCAAAAAAATTAAAAAATATATTAATTTTCTTGCCAATAATTTTTGGTATTCCAATTTCAAGTCTTTCACATAAAAGATTTATTTTACCAAGTTTTATTACAGAGTATGTATTTTCTATGAAATTTGGAATTTTAATTTATTTGATACTTTTTTTTGTAAAGTTTGTTTTATCTGTTAAACTTATATTTGTACTTAATGTATATCTACTAGAAAATAAAAACTTTTTTGAAAGTGTATCTATAAGTTTTAATCGCATAAGAAAAAAATTTTTTAAGGGGTTAAAGGTTATATTTATAATTTATATAAAAAATATATTTTTAGAATTAGTTAAACTTGGGTTGTTGTTTTCAATAATATATATTTTCTATAATCAAACAGAAAATAAAACAATATCTAATATAAATATAATCATATATCTTTCTATTGCAACTTTTATAAAAGTTTTTACAAATATAATAGGAAATTTTATCGCATTTAATGGAATATCTAAATTTTATTTTTCTTTTGATACTAAAGATATAACAAATAAAGTTTATAAAAGCAATAAAATAGGTTTAAAATTTTCTATTACTTTGATATTTTTAATTTTATTTTCATCGGTTAGTAAATATAGAAATTCTATTGAAGAAATAAACTTTTATCATTCTTTAAAAAGTTTAAAACCTATTGTAATGGCTCACAGAGGTGCAACAGAAGATGAAGCTGAAAACACAATGGAATCTATAAATAAAGCTATTGAGTTAAAAGCAGAATTTGCTGAAATAGATGTTCATCTTACAAAAGATAATGTAGTTGTTCTTTGCCATGATAATAATATAAAAAGACTTACTAATCAAAAAGGAAAAATAAGCGATTTAACATTTAATCAATTAAAAAGTAAACCAATTTTATATAATAAAAAAAAGTTTAACTTTGTAGATTTAAAAACAGTTTTAAAAAGAACAAGTGGCAAAATAAAGCTAAATATCGAATTAAAACCTGTAAATGGAAATGAAAAAAAACTTGTAAAAGAAGTTTCAAAACTTATAAAAGATAAAAATCATGAAGTTATAATCTCATCTCTTTCTACAAAAGCATTAAAAGAAATGAAAAATATAAGACCTGATATTTCTACCGGATTAATTTTAGCTGTTGCTTATGGAAATTTTTATAATATTCCATATATAGACTTTTTTTGTATAGAAGAACAAGTTGCAACAACAGAAAATATAAGAAAAATCAAGCAAAAAAACAAACTTGTATATGTTTGGACGGTAAATAACAAAGATAGTATAAAATCGCTTTGTAAAAAGGGAATAAATGGAATAATAACAGATGAGGTAAAAATGTCAAAAAAAATAATTGAAAAAACAGATTTCAATTTCAATGAATTAATTTTATATAAAATTTTAAATCTATTAAACTAAATAAAAAAAGACATAGTTTTCTATGTCTTTTTAGTTTTTATAAATTATTTTGCAAAATCAACTACCCTAGTTTCTCTAATTAAATTTACTTTAATAGTACCAGGATATTCAAGCTCATCTTGAATCTTTTTAACAATTTCTTTTGATGTTAAAAGCATTTTGTCTTCATCAAGCACTTCTGGTTTAACCATTACTCTTATTTCTCTACCAGCTTGAATGGCAAAAGACTTTTCAACACCTTCAAACGAATTTGCTATAGCTTCAAGGTTTTCTAAACGTTTAATATAGTTTTCAACTGATTCACGTCTTGCTCCAGGTCTTGCAGCAGAAATAGCATCAGCAGCTTGTACAAGTAATGCTTCTACAGTTTCAGGTTCAATATCATTATGATGTGCTGCAATACAATGAATGACTTCTTTTCTTTCTTTATATCTTTTAGCCATTTGAACACCAAGTTCAACATGATTTCCTTCCATTTCATGATCTATAGCTTTACCAATATCATGAAGAAGTCCTCCTCTTTTAGCAATCTTAACATCAGCCCCTATATCAGCAGCAAGCATGCCTGCCATATGTGCAACTTCTATTGAATGCTTTAAAACATTTTGTCCATAAGATGTACGATATTTTAAACGTCCTAAAAGTTTAACCATTTCAGGGTGTAATCCATGAATGTTTGTATTATCACAAGCATCTTCTCCAGCGGTTTTTATACTGCTTTCAACCTCTTGCTTTGATTTTTCAATCATTTCTTCGATTCTTGCAGGATGTATCCTTCCATCTTCAATAAGTTTTTCAAGTGCAACTCTTGCAATCTCACGTCTTACAGGATCAAATGCAGAAAGTACAACAGCCTCTGGTGTATCATCGATAATAAGGTCAACTCCTGTTAAAGTTTCAAAGGTTCTTATATTTCTACCTTCTCTACCAATAATTCTACCTTTCATTTCATCATTAGGTAAATTTACAACACTAACTGTAGTTTCAGCAACATAATCTGCTGCGTATCTTTGAATTGCAGTTCCAAGAACATATCTTGCATTTTTTTCAGCGTCATCTTTAGCTTTTTGCTCTATTTCTCTTATTATATTAGCAGCATCCTTTACGCTTTCTTTTCTAACTTCTTCTAATATAATTTCCTTAGCTTCTAAAGATGTCATATTAGCAACTTTTTCTAATTCTTCTTTTTGTTTTTCAACTAATTTTACAATTTCAGATTCTTTAATTTCCAAAGCTTTCAATTCATTATTTAAACGTTCATTCTTTTTATCTAAATTTTCATTTTTCTTATCCAAATTTTCTTCTTTTGAAATAAGTCGACGTTCTAATTTTTGAACTTCATTTCTTCTTTCCCTATTTTCTTTATCACATTCTTGACGAAGTCTATGAGCTTCTTCTTTAGCTTCTACTAATTTTTCTTTTTTTCTAGTTTCAGCTTCTTTAAGTGCATCTTCGACAATCTTTTTTGCATGATTTTCTGCGCCATTTATAAGTTTTTCAGAAGCAAATCTTCTGTATAAATAACCTATTAGCACACCAACTATCAAGAAAACAGGTATTAATAAAAATTCCATTGGCATTAGTTTAACACCCCCTTTATTAAATTTTCAAGTTACAATTATAAAAGTCATTATTTAAAATTTAAAAGTGATTTCTCACTTATAATATTGTACAACTTTTTTAATAATTTGTCAATTTAAAAAATAGCTTTTTAAAAGCTATTTTTTTCGTTTTGTTTTAATTTTTCTAAATCTTTTTGTGTATTTAAATTTAAAAATACACCCTCGTTATAAAATTTTTTTATTTTTTCATATGGTAAGATTTTAAAATTATTTTTATTTATAAAATTTGTAAATTTTAAATTATTTTTAAGTAACTCTTCCTTTAGTAAAGTTTTTAATTCATTTTTATAAATTCCGTTCATAGGTAAAATCTTTTTGTTTTCATCTTCAAATACAACACCATCAAACTTTGTGTCTATATTTGAAATTACAAACTTTACGAAGTTTAAATCAACAATAGGCATATCACAGGCTAAAAGGTATGAAAATTTTTTAGAAGAATAAGTTAATCCACTATGTAGTCCTGCAAGAGGGCCTTTTTTGTAAAAAATATCTCTTACAACTTTTACATCTAAATTTTCATAATGAGATTTTTCGTTTGAAACTACTATTATTTCATCAAAAATATTTTTTAAAATTCTTATATTTTTATGTATTAAATACTCATCATCAATTTTTAAAAATTCTTTAGGAAATTTCATTCTTCTAGAATCTCCACCAGCTAAAATAATTAAATTTACATCTTTCATTATACCACCAAATCACTAAAAGGTGCATCACATATTTTAGATAATTCTAATGGATTTACCTTTACAAAATTTAAAACTTTTCCACCACTTACTATGATTTCTTCAAATTCTTTTGCTCTTTGGTCTATTAGGGTTTTAAACTTTGTTTTCATTCCAATAGGACTACAACCTCCATGTACATATCCTGTTAAATTTTTTAAATCTTTTTGCATAAGCATTTGAATGCTTTTTATATTAAAATTTTTTGCAGCTTTCTTTAAATCTAAATGTTCATTTAAAGGTATAACACAAACATAATGATTTTTATCAGATCCAACAAGAACTAATGTTTTAAAAACAATATTACTATCTTCATTAACATCTTCAAAACTTTCTTGTTCTTCTCTTACGATATGCTTATATTTTATTTTTTCTTTATCTAATATTCTACAAACATTTGTTTTACTTATTTTTTTCATTTTTCTTTAAAAGTGTCTTTATATGTTCAACTAAAATATTAACAGCTGGTGCATTTTCAGCTCCTCTTGGAATTATTATATCAGCATGTTTTTTACTTGGTTCTATAAATTCTTCATGCATCGGCTTAACAGTTTTTAAATATTGAGTTAAAATACTTTCTACACTTCTTCCTCTTTCCTTAGTATCTCTTAAAAGTCTTCGTATAAGTCTAATATCTGAATCAACATCAACATAAACTTTTATATCCATTAAATCTCTTAAATCTTTGTTTTCTAAAATCAAAATTCCCTCAACGATTATAACGGGTTTTGGAAAAACTTTTAAGGTTTCTTTTTTTCTTGTATGAATTGTGTAATCATAAATAGGTAATTGCACACTTTTTCCACTTTTTAATAATTTTAAATCGTTAATTAATCTTTCTGTTTCAAATGACTTTGGGTGGTCATAGTTAAGATTTCTTCTTTCTTCCATGGATAAATCATCATTGTTCCAGTAGTAAAAATCATGACCTATCATTAAAATTTCATCTTTAAATATTTTTTTTAACTTTTTTATAATTGAAGTCTTGCCAGAAGCAGAGCCTCCGGCAATACCTACAACACATATTTCTTCTTTATAATTTTCCATAAACAATAACCTTTCTTAAAGAATTATAACCTTATGATATACTTTTTTACCTTTTTTAATTACAAATTCTTTATTTTCAGTTAAAGAAATTTTTAAATTTATATCTGTTATTTTTTCTTTATTTAAAGAAATACCACCTTGTTCTATAAGCCTTCTAGCTTCACCGTTTGATTTTGAAAGAGAACATAATCTTATTAAATCTAAAATTCCAATTTCTCCCGTTTCAAAATCAGATTTCTTAATTTCTGTACTTGGCATATTTTCATCAATTAACTCTCCGCTAAATAGTGCTTTAGATGTTTCTAATGCTTCCTTTGCCTTCTTTTCACCGTGAATTATTTTAGTAATTTCAAAAGCTAATATATCTTTTGCTTCGTTTATTCTTTCATCTTTATATTTTCCAAGTTCTCTACATTTTTCAGTTGGCAAAAATGTAAGCATAAGTAAGAATTTTTCAACATCTCTATCGTCTACATTTCTCATATATTGGAAAAGTTCATACGCAGAAGTTTTTTCTTCATCAAGCCAAACTGCTCCTTTTTGAGATTTTCCCATTTTAACGCCATCAGCAGTTGTTAAAAGTTTAAAAGTCATAGCATAAACTTTATCTTTTTCTATTTTTCTAACAAGATCGTATCCACCTAAAATATTACTCCATTGGTCGCTACCACCAAGTTGTAATTTACAACCATGTTTTCTATATAAATGTAAATAGTCATAACTTTGCATTAACATGTATGAAAATTCAAAAAATGTAAGTCCTCTTTCCATTCTGTTTTTGTAAGCATCACAAGTTAGCATTTTATTTACACTAAAATGTACTCCTATTTCTTTCATAAATCTTACAAAATTTAAGTCTAAAAGCCAATCTTTATTATTTTCTATAATTGCATTACCATCTGAAAAATCAATAAATCTAGAAAGTTGTTCAAAAAACTTTTTTGCATTTTTATTTATTTGTTCTTCAGTCATAACTTTTCTCATATCCGATCTACCTGAAGGGTCTCCTATCATGGTAGTACCTCCTCCAAGAAGTGCTATTGGAATATGACCATAATTTTGCATTCTTTTCATAACCATTATTTGAATAAAATGCCCAATTGTTAAACTGTCAGCAGTTGCATCAAATCCTATATAAAATTTAACTCTTTCTTTTTTTAATAATTCTTTTAGTTCATCTTCATAAGTTGCTTGTTCAAAATATCCTCTATCAACAAGCTCATCAAATACATTATCATACTCTTTAATAATTTCCATATATCCTCCTTAAATTTACAATAAAAAAGACCCACTACTTTGAAAGGACGACTTATCGTGGTACCACCTTTCTTCGCATAGGCCTTTAAATGTTTAAGCACAATCACTTTTAAACTTATGTGTTGTAAGCACAATCAACGTTTAATATTTAATTAAATACATAACTATTAATAGATATTATAAATGATTTTTTTAAAAAAGTCAAATTTAAAATCTCTTTATTTTAATTTTTATAAAAAAACTAAAATAAAAGACTTTAGTAAATCTAAAGCCTTTTATAATTCTATTTTTCTAACTCTGTCGTCAAGAAGTAAAATATCTTCTAAATGATTTCTTTCAAAATCAACTGGAACAAGTGCATAAAATTTAACTATAACAGTTGAACTTTTCTTTATAATTTCAACATTACTAATTTCAAGTTGTAACCTTTCAAGTCCTTTTCTAATTTCTTGAATATTATCAAAACTTGATTCTTTATTTATTTCAAAAGTAATTGTAAATCTTTCTTTGCTTAAAAATGTATCTTTATGCATCAAAACTTGTACTATAACAATCATAATAGTTCCAAAAATAGCGACAAAATAAATACCTGCTCCCATTGCAAGCCCAATTCCTGCAGTAGCCCAAACTCCCGCTGCTGTTGTAAGACCGCTTAAAGTATTATTTTTTACAAAAATAAGGCCAGCTCCTAAAAAACCAATTCCAGAAACAACTTGTGCTGCAACACGAGCTGCATCAAAATCTTTAACATCGAAAAAACCATATTTTGATACAATCATAATCAAAGCAGATGCCAAGCAAACAATAGAATGAGTCCTTATACCTGCTTCTTTATTTCTATTTTTTCTTTCAAATCCTATTATAGCGCCCATACAAGTTGCTAGAAATATTTTTAAGAAAAATTCTAAATTTAAAAAAATTAAATTATTTTCAAGCATAAAAACCTCCTCAAATATAATATATTATTATACAAAATTTTAACTTTTTTTTCAAATTTTTTAAACAAATTTTTAAAAATTATTAACTACTTTTTTATCAAAATTTTAATAAAAAAAGATTGATTATTTAATAATCAATCTTTTTTAACTAAGCTACATTATTTACTTTCTCAGCCATCTTCCTTGCAAGTCCAGGAAAAATTGCATTCGTAGGACATTTATCCGCTGCTTGTAATAGAAGATCTTCATCTAAGCCTTGTGCGTAATTTACTTTAGCTAAATTGTTTTCTATAACAAATGCTTCTGGATAAACTCTTTGGCACATCTTACATCCTATACAACCAACTTGACAAGCATTTTTAACAATATTTCCAGCTGCAAAGCTCTTACATTTTACCATTACAGTTTGTGCATAAGGTACTAAATCAATTAAATCTTTTGGACAAATTTCTATACATTTTCTACAAGCTGTACATTTATCTTTATTTACAACTGGTATTCCATTAACCATATCTATTGCATCAAATGGACAAACATCTCTACAAGTTCCACAGCCTAAACATCCATATGCACAAGTTTTACTTCCTCCTTGCATTGAGTTGTTAACTCTACAATCTCTAATGCCGGTATATATGTATTTTTCTTTTGCAAAATCTTTATCCCCTTGACACATAACACAGGCTACCATTTTTTCGACTTCTCCAGCTTCTAAGCCTAAAATCTTAGCAAGTCTTGCTGCAAGATCTGCTCCTCCAACAGGACAAGCTGTTACTTCTGCTTTACCTTCTGCAATTGCTTTTGCAAGACCATCACAGCCTGGAAATCCACATGCTCCACAATTTGCTCCCGGCATTTGTTCTCTAACTTTCAATATTTTTTCATCTACTTTTACAAAAAATACTTTTGATGCTAAACCAAGTATCAATGCAAAAAGTATTCCTAAGATACTAAGTACTAAAACCGCTACAACTATACTACTCATAATATCACCTCTAAACAAGTCCAGCAAAGCCATAGAAAGCAAGAGACATAAGACCTATTGTTATAAGTGCTATAGGAACTCCTTCTAAAACTTCAGGTACTTCTGTTAGTTCTAATTTTTCTCTTATTGACGCCAAACAAACTATAGCAATTAAAAATCCTATAGATGCTCCAAGTCCATTAAAGATTGTTTCTAATAAATTATATTCTTTTTGAATATTTGTAATTGCAACCCCTAAAACTACACAGTTTGTTGTTATAAGTGGTAAGAATACTCCAAGTGCATTATAAAGATTTGGACTCATTTTTTTAAGTACCATTTCAACGAATTGTACAAGTGTTGCTATAACTAAAATAAATACTATTGTTTGTAAATATCCTAATTTTAAAGTATCCAATATTCCTTTTTGAATTACCCATGTTACTGCACTTGAAATAGTAATTACAAATGTAACTGCCATTCCCATACCAAAGGCAGTTTCTACTTTATTTGATACACCAATAAGTGGACAAATACCTAAAAATTGACCTAAAACATAGTTATTTACTAAAATTGATGCAACTAAAATCTTCATAATTGTAATTAACATTTTTAGTTACCTCCTTCTTTTTTAGCAGTTACTTTTTTACCTATTACATTAAATCCTGCAACTAAAAGTCCAAGGATGATAAATGCACCAGGTGCTTGAGTTATTACTCCTATGCTTACATAACTTTTACCAAGTATTGGAAATCCAAACCATTTTCCAGTTCCTATAATTTCACGAATACTTGCAAGTACTATAAGTGCAAGTGTATATCCTATACCTTGTCCAACACCATCTATCATAGATGGAAAAATTTTATTTTTATTTGCAAAAGATTCTGCTCTTGCCAATATCAAACAGTTTACAACTATAAGTGGTATAAATAATCCTAAACTATCATATAATGATGGAATATATGCTTGTAAAAACATCTGAACAAGTGTTACAAATGTTGCTATAATAACTACATAAGCGGGAATTCTTACCTTATCTGGTATAAATTTTCTAAGCATAGATATTACAACATTTGAACAAGTAGCAACAAATATTACAGAAGCCCCCATACCTATTGCATTTTTTACACTTGTTGTTACTGCTAAAACTGAACACATCCCTATTAATTGAACAAGAACGGGATTGTTTAAAAATAAGCCATCAAAAAAAACTTTTCTTAATTTCATATAAATCGCTCCCTTATTTTTCAATATCTTTTAAAGCATCAACGCCTGCATTTAATCCATTTAAAACAGCCTTAACGCTTATTGTTGTTCCTGTTATAGCTTGTATATCATTATCTGCTGTTGGATTAAGGTTTCTAACTAAATGTTCTGTTGCCTTGTTTCCAACTACACTTTTTGCATATTCAGCTGTTGCAACTCTACTACCAAGACCTGGTGTTTCACTGTGTTTTAAAACTTTAAATCCAACAATTGATTTATCTTCTAACTTAACTGCCATAAGCATTGATATATCTCCACCGTATCCGTTTTTACCAAGGGTTTTAAAAACATATCCTAATGTTTTATCTCCTTGTTTTGCAACTTCTATATTTTCTATATTTTTTATTTTTTCTTTTATTGGCAACAATTTATCATCTTGAAGTTTATCGAATTTTTCAGCATCTTTAAAAACTTCTTTTAGTGCCATTTCATATTGTTTTCTTTCACGTTCTTGAATTATAGGAGACGTAAAGCTATTTACAAATGCTAATACAAATCCTGCTATCGCTGTGATCAAAAATAATCTAACAATTAATTTCATAGTTTCTTTCATTATTTTTTATCTCTCCCTTCTCCAAAAACTTTAGGGATACAATATTTTTCAAGAAGTGGTGTAAATATATTCATAAATAAGATTGAATAACTTACCCCTTCAGGAAGTGCACCTAAATTTCTTATAAGGGCGGTAACTACCCCACAGCCTATTGCAAAAAATATTTGAGCTTTTCTATTTACTGGTGCTGAAACATAATCAGTAGCCATAAAAAACGCTCCAAGAATAAGTCCACCCATAAAAAGTTGAACTGGTAATTTTGATATAGGAGTTCCTGTTAATGTTAAAACAACTGCTGTTGATATGATAAAAATAACTGGAATTCTAAGAGAGATAACTTTTCTATATAATAAATACCCTGCTCCTATAAGTAAACAAAGTGTAGAAACTTCTCCTATACATCCTCCTCTAATTCCTATAAAAGCTTCAAGAAAATTAACTTCTGTACCTTTTGATAAAGGTGTTGCGTATGTAGCAGCATCTACTAAATTACTATATGTTCCAGAATGTAAAAAACTTGATATTGCTGTATTTGGTGCAACATAATTTGCCATAGCTGTTGGAAATGAAGCCATAAGTGCAGCTCTTGCAGCAAGTGCTGGGTTCATAAAGTTCATTCCTATTCCACCGTATAGTTGTTTTACAACTATAATTGCAAATATGCTAGCTATTGCTATCATCCAGTAAGGAATTGTAACAGGTACATTGTAAGCTAAAAGCATACCTGTAACGACCGCAGAAAAATCTCCAATTGTAATTGGCTTTTTAGCTAATTTTTCATATACATATTCTGATAGTACTGCAAAAGCAACTGAAACTAAAGTTACAATCAAAGCTCTTAATCCAAAGAAATAAATACCTGCAAGTAAAGTAGGAATAAGTGCTATAACAACATCTCTCATCAAAGTACTAACAGTTTGTGTTGTTCTTAAATGTGGAGATGGACCAACTATAAGTTTAATTTGAGGTTCTTCATTTCTTCTGCCTCTAGCCGCTCTTCCACTTCTTTCTCTAGGTTCTCTTTCAGTTCTTTCCCTTGGAGTTCTTTCCCTTGGTTCTCTTTCAGTTCTTTCCCTTGGAGTTCTCTCTCTAGGTTCTCTTTCGGTTCTTTCCCTTGGAGTTCTTTCTCTAGGTTCTCTTTCGGTTCTTTCCCTCGAAGTTCTTTCTCTTGGTTCTCTTTCAGTTCTTTCCCTTGGAG
>KQ959627.1:0-3412 GCA_001552895.1 Tissierellia bacterium KA00581 | reverse complement strand
CTCTTTCGGTTCTTTCCCTTGGAGTTCTTTCTCTTGGGGCTTTATTAACTGATGTATCTTCTTGTTCTAATTTTTCGTTTGTATTTTCTAAAGAATCTTTATTTTCTATAGTTGTATTTTCTACAGTTGTATTTTCTTCTTTAGTTTCTGTTAAATTTGTTTTATTTTCTTTTTCTATGTTTTCTTGTTTTGTTTCTTGTTCAATATCCGCTTCTTTTTCAGTTGGGATATTAACTTTTAAATCTTTTTCATCCATAATATCCCTCCTTATTTGCTATCTTTTTTCTTACTTCTAACTTCTAATTTTCCAAGTCTTATAGCTTCAACAAGCGGTCTTGCTGACGGACAAATATAAGAACATGATCCACATTCTATACAATCCATCAAATGCAAATTTTGAGCTTGTTCAACTTTATTTTTCAAAACATATAGCTGTAAATACAAAGGCTGTAAGTACACAGGACAGATGTCGACACATTTTCCACATCTTATACAAGGGCTTACAGCTTTAGGTTTACTTTCTTCTTGCGTCATGAATAAAAGCCCACCAATAGCTTTACCAGTTGTAACATCTGGAGTAAATTGTGTTTCACCCATCATAGGTCCACCAGAAATTATCTTTCCTGGTTCTTCTTTATATCCTCCAATAAATTCTACTATATCAGATACCTTTGAACCAACTCTAACCATAACATTTTGTGGGTCTTTAAGAGCATGACCTGTCATAGTAACAAGCTTTTCATACAAAGGCTTTCCATGTAGAACGGCATCATTTATAGCTATAGCAGTATTAGCATTTATAACTCTAACACCAACTGCAGAAGTTGACGAACCAGAAGGAACAACTATTCCTGTTGTAGCTTGAATAAGTCTTTTTTGATCTCCTTGAGGATATTTTGTCTTTACAACACTTACAACTATATTTGGATAATCTTTAGATGCTTGTTGTAGTTTCTTTATAGCAAGAGGTTTATTATCTTCTATGCCTAATACTCCTTTAGGTGCATTCATAGCTTTCATTGCTAACAAAAGACCCATAACTACTTTTTCTGGATACAACTCCATCATAAGTTGATCACTTGTCAAATACGGCTCACATTCAGCGCAATTTATTATTATGTAATCTGTAATCTGCCCTTCTCTTGCTGTAAGTTTAACATGAGTTGGAAATCCAGCTCCTCCAAGCCCAACAATACCAGCTTCTTTTATGGCTTCAATTATGTCTGTTGCACTGACCTGATCAATAGTTAAATTTTTTTGTTCATATCCTATTTCATCTAAACCATCATTTTCGATAGTTATTCCCTTACACTTAACACCAGTTGCGGTCATAATATCATCAATTGATTTAACTTTACCACTAACACTTGAGTGAACATTTGCTGAAATAAAAGCAGACGCCTGCCCAATTTTTTGTCCAACTTTTACTAAATCATTTTTTTTCACTAAACAAGTAGCTTCTGCGCCTGAATGTTGTGAAAGAGGAATAGTTACTGTTTTTGGTACGAATCCAAAATTTACAGGCTTTGATCCTGTTAATTCTTTAAAATCGTGAATATGCTTACCACCTTTAAAAGTGTTTTTACTCACTTTTTTCACCTCTTTTAATATTTTTTAAAACATTACATTAATCAAACATAAAATAAAATTTATGATAACTAATTAAAAATCTACAAAACATAAATTTACGAAACATTTAAAATTTACATTCAGTTATATTTTACAACAATTTGATAGTATTGTCAATTTTAATCTTTAAAGTTCTATTAAAATTATTTATTAAAAATGTAATTTTTTGCTATTTTATAAAACAAAAAAACATAGTCATCTAAAACTATGCTTTTTTGTTTTTATATTATTGAAGGATATGAAAAAAATCTCTAAAACGCTTAATTAAATTTTGAAAAATTAATTTTTAATGTTATAATTTTTCCGTTTCTATTTACTTCTATATTAGCTTCATCGCCAATTGTATAGTTTAATAATGCTGTTTTCAAATTTGAATTTGAAGTAACTTTATGATCTCCAACTTTGGTAATTATATCGCCCTTTTTCATTTTGCCTTCATCAGCAGGTGAACCAGAAATTACTTCATGTACATAAACACCATCTTTAGCTTCCAATTTGTTTTCGCTTAAAACATTATATTTTGAAACATCTATTCCTCTTATTCCAAGAACAACAGTTTCAAATGTTCCATTTTTTATAATTTTTTCTAAAATTGGTTTAGCAGTATTTATAGGAATGGCAAAACCAATTCCATCACTATTACCAGCTTTAGCTGTATTTATTCCTATAAGTTCTCCTTTACTATTAAGTAAAGCTCCACCACTATTACCAGGGTTTATAGCAGCATCTGTTTGTAAAAGTCCTTCCATAGTAGAACCATCTTGAAGGCTTATAACTCTATCTTTACCAGAAATATATCCAGATGTTAAAGTTGATTTTAAATTTATTCCTAATGGATTTCCTATTGCAATTGCTTTATTTCCAATATTTATAGTGGAACTATCGCCAAGTTCGATAGGTGTTAAGTTAAGTCCTTTAGCATCTATTTTTATAACTGCAAGATCTAAAGTCTTATCACTCCATAAAACTTCAGCATCATGTTTACTTCCATCATGTAAAAGAACTGTTGTCTTTTTTGTTTTTGTAGGGTCTATAACATGATTGTTAGTTACGATATAACCTTCTTTTCCAACTATTACTCCAGAGCCAAGTCCTTTTACTTCTCTTTGTCCTGTAAACATATCTTCAGTAACAGAAACTGTTGTTATACCAACAACTGAAGGCATAGCTTTTTTTGCAACGGCTGTTTCAACATTTACATTTTCTTTTGTATTTATATTTATAGCTTGAGTTGTATCTTTTTGTAGTGCATCATTATTTTTATATTTTTTAGAAAAATAAAATCCAGTTGCTCCACTACTTATAAAAGAAACAACAAGCATAGCTGCAATCATTTTTAAAAAGGAAGTCTTTTTACTTCTTCTTATCTTTCTATATTCATTTTCTACTGCACTATTTATATAACCATCAAGAGTTTCTTTTGCTTTTTTTCTTTTTTCTTTTAACAAATTTTCTTTTTCAATTTCACTTTGTTCTTTTTGCAATTTTTTTTCTTCTTGTTCTAACTTTTCTTCTTGTCTTTGTATTTTTTCCTCTTCTTTTTCAAGTTTTAATTCTTTTTTTTCTATTTTACTTTCTTCTTTTTCAATTTCATCTTCTTTTATTTTTTCATCTTCTTTTATTTCATCTTTTATTTTTTCATTTTCTTCATTTTCAAATTCATTTATATCTTCTCTCATATTATCACCTCATGTATTTATTTTCCCCGTTTTCTATATTATAAAAATATAACCTTAAATAAAACTTAAATAAAAAGACTATTTAAAGATTAAAATCACGTCTT
>KQ959626.1 GCA_001552895.1 Tissierellia bacterium KA00581 | reverse complement strand
CTGGTTTGTCCAGTAAAGAGGGTACATATCAAAAAAATGCAATAGCTTTTACTTTAATTATTTAGTTATAAATTATCTATATATATTGTAAGTTTTTTCTGTAAGGAGTTTTATATAAAATTTTCCATCTTTTCCCTTTGCAATTTCATAACCTTTATTTATACAATCAATATTTGTAAGTGCTACAAATATAGCTTCAATCTTTGAATTGTATCCTTTTGTAACGTCAAATCTTTTATTGCTTTTAGAAGTTATAAAAGTTTGTTTCTTTTTTCTATTATATTCTTCTCTATCCTTTTGTTGTTGAATTTTAGCATTATTTTTTGCAGTTTCTGTAAGTTCGTGTGCATTTATACTGTTAAAACTTGCCGTTAAAAGTAAAACACCACTAAATAAAGCTGTTGTAATTTTTTTGTTCATATTTTAAATTCTCTCCTTTGATATTTTAATATATTTATCATCAATCTTGATGATAGTTATATTTTAATGTATAAATGTAAAATAAATATGAAATGTATATAAAACAAATATGAAATGAATTTTTTATATTGTATTTTTTTTAAACTTTGATATAATACTATGGAGGTGAAATTTATGTGTACAACATTTTCTGTTTGCAAAAATAATAATACTTTCATTTTAAGAACTATGGATTTAGAAAAATATCATGAATATGAATTTAAGTTTTTCCCTAGTGGATATAATTATGAAAATGATGTTTTTGGAAATAAATTATATACAAAATATAAAATTATGGGAACTACATTTAAAAATTATGATCATTTACTTGATGGGATAAATGAAGAAGGTCTATTAGGATGTACAAACTCATTTAGAAATCAAATTACTTTTGTTAAAAATGCTAATTACAAAAAAATCAATTTAACTTCAACAAAATTACTTAATGTATTTTTAACAAATTGTAAAAATTTAGATGAAGTAAAGGAGCTTTCAAAAAAAATTTTTATTTTAAAAGAATCTTTTGTAGATAAAGATAATTTTTCAAGACATTACCACTATATGTTTACTGATAAAAACAATCATAGTCTCATAGTGGAAATAGAAGATGGAAATTTAAAAGTGCATGAAAATACATATAATATAATGACTAATAGTCCAAAATTTGAAATACATATTAAAAATTTAAAAAAATATATTAAAGATTCTATCTTAAAAGGGTCATTACTTACACCAACAAAAAGATTTTTAAGAGCATACGATGAACTAATAAATATAAATAAAGAAATTTTAGAAACCGATACATTAGATTTTTTATTTAAAAGTTTAGAAAAATTTAAAATTTCAAAATCTGATTATAATAATTTTTCACCAAAAAAGGATAATATAACTTTATATTATTCAATTATTAGTGCAATAGATAAAAAATATTATCTAAAATATACTAATTCAAAATTTATAAATTGTTTTTCATTTGATGACTTTAAAAATCAAGATGTTAAAAAAATAATAAGACCCTTAACTTTTTAACCATTTTAATAATAATCATAAAATTAATTTTTTTACATATTTAGCTTAATTTTTAAAAATAAAAAATCCAATATAAAAGATTATATTGGATTTATTTTTTTGACAAATCAATAATTTTTTTAAATCTATGATTTACTCCAGATTTACTTATTTTTAAAATATTTGCTAGAGTTTGTAGTGAGTAACTTGGATTTTTAAGTCTTAATTCACAAAGCTCTAAAAGAGATTTATCTAAATTTTCTTTTCCTATTTTTTTATAAACTAATTTTATAGCATCTATTTGACTAAACGAAGTATTCAAAGTTTTATCAAGATTAGCTGTTTCACAGTTTGTTAATCTATTAGTGTTATTTTTTATTTCTTTTATAACTCTTATTTCTTCAAATTTAAAAAGAGTGTTTACCGTTTCGATTAAAGAAAGAAAATTTGAAATAGTTTGCGAATCTTTTATATATACAATATATTGTCCTTTTTTTTCTATACTTTTTGATTTCATATCGAAAATTTTTAGATACTTTATAACTAAATTTGAAAATTCTTTAGAATTTAAAGAAAATTCTAAATGATAATTTTTATCTGGATTAGATATAGAACCTGCTCCTAAAAATAGTCCACACAAAAAATTTTTTATAAACTCCTTTGATATATTTTCTATATTGTATAAATCATCTTGCAAAAATAAACTGTCCGTGTTAGAAAATTTCACATCTATAAGAAATTTTTTAGAAATTTGTTCATCTTTTACATACATTTTATAAACATTATTTTTTCTAAGATTTGAAATCTTAGAAATTATTATATTACCTTCATATCCATAAACAAATTTAAAAAGTTTAAAAATTCTTCTCATAATAGCATTGTTTGTAGTTTCAAACCTTATATTAAAAGAAAAATTATTAAATGATATAGTTCCATTAGTCCTTATAAATGCACAAAGCTCTGAAGTTGCTAAAGTCTTATCTACTATATCTCTTCTTGAAAGTTCGTTTTTTAATTCAGTAGAAAATATCATTACTTTTTATTATCTTTATTTTTTAAATAAAAATTTTTAGCACTTTTTAACATATTTCTTTCTGCATCGTGCTTTACTAATTTTATGGCCTTTTCATATGGTAAAAAGATTGCCTCAACAAATCCTTCTTCCCTTTGTGGAATTAAATCTATTTTTTCTGGTTCCATATAAAAATAATGTACCGTCTTTTTTACTTTTTGTCCATCACCATGTTGGTAATCATATCTTATAAAGCCTAAATATCTTACTATTTTTGCAAAAATACCAGATTCTTCTTTTACTTCTCTGATAGCAGCAATTTCATTTGTTTCATTTTCTTCAAGTCTACCTTTTGGCAAAACCCATTCGTTACTAAATTTTTTTAACAAAAGAAATTGACCTTCATGTATAACAACACCACCAGCGCTAATTTCTAACATACATCCTCCTTAATATAGTATAAAACATCTAACTATATTATAACACTAATGTAAGTTAAATTCAAACATTTACGCTTTTGTTAACTATAAACAGCCCTGTTACCACCAATAAGTTTTGGCCTTGATTTTAATGCTGTAATATGTGCACTTCCTAATTCTTTTATAGATAATCTAACTGGAACTTGTACAAATTTTACATGCATTCCTATCGATGTATCTCCAATGTCAATTCCTGCATTTGCAACAATTTTTTCAACAACAACTGGAGATTTAAAACTTTGATAAGCAACCGTAGCAGCTGCACCTCCTGCATTTTTTACAGGAATTACTGTTACTATTTCCAAATTGTTTTTTCTTGCAACCTCTTTTTCTACTACAATCGCTCTATTTAAATGTTCACAACATTGTACAGCTAGATTTACATTAATAGTAGATAGCTTTTCTTTTATAGTTGTAACAATAACTTTTGCAATGCCAATATCTGTATCTTTACCTATACTTTTTCCTTTAACTTCACTTGTACTACAACCTAAAATAAATATATCATCTTCTTTTAAATCGCATTTTTTGATCAATTCATCAATACAATTTTCTAAATCTTTTTTTATTTTTTCTATATTCATAAATTATCTCCTATATAATGTAACCTAATATTTATTTTATTATAAACTTTTTATATACTTAAAAGCATTTACAGCTGCTATTGTTCCATCTGATACTGCAGTTGAGATTTGTCTTATGCTTTTATTTACTACATCTCCTGATGCAAAAATTCCTTTTATATTTGTAGATAAATCAGAATTTGCCTTTATAGCAGAATTTTCAAGTTCAATTTTTTCTAAAAATTGTACATTTGGAATTCTTCCTATAAATATAAATAGAAAAACTTCATCATCTTTTATTTCAAAAAGTTCTTTTGTTTCTTCCTTTTCTACTACGATGCTTTTTAATTTTTCATCTCCTTTAAGTTCTTTTATTTGAGAAGCTGAAAGTATTTGTATATTTTTTATATTAGCAATTTTTTCTCTAAACTCTAGTATAACTTTAGGTTCTTTATCTTTAGTTAATATATAAACTTTTTTAGCAAATTTTGATAAGAAAATTGCTTCTTTAAAAGCACCATCTCCAGAACCTAAAACTACAACATTTTTATTTTTAATTTTATCAACATTTTCATTTACAACATAAAAAACATTCTTTTGAAGATATTTTTCGATATCTTTTATATAAAATTCTTTTTTATCTGTTCCTGTAGCTATAATTATAGCTTTTGATTGATAACTAGAAACATTTGTTTTAACTATCTTATTTTCAAAATCTATACTTAAAGCTTGTTCAATTTTAAATTCAGTATTGTTATAAAGTTTAGCTTGATTGTAAACTCTATTTACAAAATCTATTCCATTTTCATTATTTTCAACTCCTAAATAATGTGAAACTATAGAAATTTCATTTACTAAACCACCAACTTTATTTTTTTCAATTACTAATGTTTTAAGGCCTCTACTTGATGCATAAATAGACGCACTTAGGCCACTAACACCTCCACCAATGATAATTAAATCATACATTTTTGTCCATCTCCTTTAAACTTCTATATAATAAAATCACGCCTGTAACGGCTGAAATTATATCTACAATTGGATATGTTATCCACGCACCTAAAACTCCAAAATAACTTACCACAACGATAACTATTGGTATGTATAACAAACTTTCTCTATATATGGATAAAATAAAATTGTATCTTTCTTTTCCAACAGACTGAAAAAAGTATATACATACATAGTAAAAACTAAGTATTGGAAAAACAAGTATTACTTTTTTAAATGCACTAGATGCAAGAGATAATAATCTTTTGTCTTTTAAGAAAATTGATATTGCATCTTGTGCTCTAAATAACATATAAATCCAAATAATTGACGATAGGATAACAACAACTGAAAAACCAGTTTTCACTATTTTTTTCACTTTTTTAAAGTTTTTAGCTCCATAATTGTAAGAGATAAGTGGTTGCATAGAGCTACTTACTCCAACTATTGCGATATACATAAACATAGACACTTTCGTTACAACGCCTACAAGAATTATAGCATCATTTCCTCCTATAGGTAATAACAAATGATTAAGTACAGTTATTAAAAGTGCATCTGAAAATTCTATGATGAAAGAAGAAAATCCAATAGCTAAAATTGTTTTAAAAACTTGTAAATTAACTTTAGGAATCATCTTAAAATTATGCTCTTTTTGTAATTTTATTATAAAAAAATAAGCTAGTATAAAAGAGCAAACTTGACTTAAAACCGTAGCTATAGCAGCTCCTTTAACTCCCATATGATAATATTTTACTAAGATATAATCTACTATTGCATTTATAATAGCACCAACACTTGATGAAAGTAGCATTATATTAACATTTCCAAAAGCTATATTTATATATCCAAAAACTGTTGTAAAAGTTAAAAATATACTTCCAAAAATTACAATTTTTAAATATTCTACAGCATGAATATAAATTTCATCTCTAGCTCCAAGAAAAAAACAAATTTTATCTATATAAAAATATACAACTACTGTAATAAACAAAATCAATATAATCGTAAGTGCATTGACTGACTGAACGTATTTTGAAATAGCTTTTTTGTTTTTTTCTCCAAGCTTTCTTGAAATCATATTCGAAACACCTATACTTATACACATAGAAAAAGCTATAATCAAACGTTGAATAGGAAAAACAACGCTTAAAGCTCCAATAGATTGAGCTCCTACATATTTTCCTACAAAAAAAGTATCTACCATATTATAAAGTTCAGCAACTAAAATACATAATACTCCAGGTATTGCAAAATGCATAAGTGCCTTTAATATATTATTTTCACTATAAACTTTATTATTCATTTTTCAAATTCCTTAACTATTTTTCATATCCATTAGGATTATTTTTCTGCCATCTCCAACTATCTTCACACATTTCTCTAAGTCCATATTTTGCAACCCATGAAAGTTCATTTTTTGCTTTAGTTGGATCTGCAAAACATTTATCAATATCTCCACTTCTTCTTTTAGTTATAACATATTTTATTTTTTTACCAACAATATCACTAAAAGTATTTATAATATCTAATACACTATATCCTCTTCCAGTTCCTAAATTATAAATTCTAACCTTTTTTTCTTCTTCAAATTTTTTTATAGCTTGTATATGTCCTCTTGCAAGATCTACAACGTGAATATAATCACGCACTCCTGTTCCATCTTCTGTATCATAATCATCTCCAAAGACATTTACATGATCTAATTTTCCAACCGCAACTTCTGTTACATAAGGAATTAAATTATTTGGTATTCCAACTGGACTTTCTCCAATTTTTCCACTCTTATGAGCTCCTATAGGATTAAAATATCTAAGCAAAACAATATTCCACTCTTTATCAGATATATATAAATCATTTAAAATTTCTTCTATAAATAATTTACATCTTCCATAAGGATTTGTAACAGAAAGAGGAAAATCTTCTTTTATAGGAACTGTTTTAGGCTTTCCATAAACTGTTGCAGATGAGCTAAAAATAATATTTTTTACATCAAATTTTTTCATAACTTCTAGTAAATTTAAAGTTGCTGTAATATTATTATCATAATATTCTAACGGCTTTTCTACTGATTCACCAACTGCTTTAAGCCCTGCAAAATGAATAACTGCATAAATATCATTTTCTGTAAATATTTGTGTTAAAATTTTCTTATCTCTTACATCTGCTAAATAAAATTTAAAACTCTTATTTGTAATTTCTTCTATTCTGTCGATAACACCTAATGTTGAGTTATATAAATTATCTATAACTACAACTTCGTAATTATTTTCTAAAAGTTCTACACAAGTATGAGATCCTATGTAGCCAAGTCCACCTGTGACTAAAATTTTTTTCATTATTCCTCCTTAGAAAAAGTCTTAATTAACTCTTTACAATATTTTTTATCATCTTTTAACTTTTCAATTAATTCTTCTATTGAATTAAATTTAATATTATCTCGAATCTTCTTAATAAAAAAGACTTCTATATTCTCATCATATATATCTTTATCAAAGTCAAATATATGAGTTTCTATAGTAAAATTTTTATTTTGAAACGTTGGATTATTTCCAATACTTGTAAAACTAAAATATTCTTTATTCTTATAGAGAGTTTTTGTAAAATAAACACCCTCTTTAGGAACAATATAATTATAAGAAAGAAAAAGATTAGCAGTTGGAAACCCCATGGTCCTACCTCTTCTAAATCCACTTTTTACAGTTCCTTTAATTGAATAATATCTTCCAAGAAATTTATTTGCAAGCTCTATTTTACCTAAAGATATATATGAAATAATATTTGTACTACTTATTTTTTCTCCATTATAATCTACATTATTTAATATACTTACAGTTAAATTCTTTTTTTTCATATATGAATATATAAATTCTGCATTTCCATATTTATCTTTTGAAAATCTATAGTCATCTCCAACTACTATATGTTTTACATTAATATTTTTAGTTAAAAAATCTAAAAATTCATCTGGCAATAAATTTTTAAATTTATCATCAAAATTAATTTTAAAAACATAATCAATATTCATTTTATCTAAAATTTCTAATTTATCATTAAAAGACATAAGCCTTTTAGAATTTGTATTTTCAATAAAATCTTTACTATGTATATCAAAAAGAAGAATTGCTGTGTTAAATTTTTTTTCTTTTTTTACTCTATTAAGTTCATTTATAAGCTGTCTATGTCCAATATGAAATCCATCAAAATTTCCAAGAGCTATAGCAACATTTTTAATATAAGTTTTTGAGTTTAAATCAATTTTTATACATTCCATAAATCACCAACATATCTTTTATAAAATTAAAACAATAATATATAACAAAACTTCTATACTCATTATACAACAAAAAAAAACTATTTTCAAACAAATAAAATTTAATAAATTTTGTATTGATTATATATGAATTTTATGTTATTATTTTATATGTTCTTGGAGATGTATCGAAGTGGTTATAACGAGAACGACTCGAAATCGTTTTGGCTTTTAAAAGCCACGTGGGTTCGAATCCCACCATCTCCGCCAAATAAAAACTTAATCAAAATAAAAAAGCACAAAAAATAAAATGATGTGTACCCAAAAAACTGGACACATTA
>KQ959625.1 GCA_001552895.1 Tissierellia bacterium KA00581 | reverse complement strand
GTCATAGAAATGACAATGAAAGATTTTACAGTAAGTTATCTTTTTCAAAAAGTCGATTAATACCGAAAAATATTATATCACAAGAGTTATTTAATACTTTTAAGCAGATTTGATATGCAACAAAAAAATTAACGAGAAAAATATTCATAAGTAAATTTAATATAATAATTAAATATAACTTTATTAGAAACATAATTTCAAATTTTTATATAATATTTCCTCAAAAATTATACATTTCTCTTTTTAAATCTTTATTCTTATGATAAACTTAAATATAATATATTTTTTATACTTAAAATTTTACAGAAAAGTATGTATGTTAAATCATTTTACATAATTTAAACATAAAAAACGGCTGTTTCATTCATTAGCCGTTTCTTTAAAAATATTTTTAATTTACATCTTCAATAAATACTTTTCCATCTATCACCTTAATTATATTATCAAATTTTTTAAGATGCTCAGTAGATGTATTATGCGTTACAATCAAAACTGTTTGATCTAATTTCAATAAAATATCCTCTAATTTTAAGACACTTTCAGTATCAATACCTGTAAAAGGTTCGTCTAAAACCAATATCTCTCCTTTTCTACACAATATACGAAGAAATGCGAGGACTCTTTTTTCTCCACCACTAAAATTTGAACAGTCAGCAGTATTTCTACCAAGAATATCCTTGATTATTGCAACTTCATTAGCATTATCCGGAATATAATCATAAGAATATGAATCAAAAACAGTTACATTTTCTTTTACAGATGCACGATAAATATGCTCATGTTGACTCATATAAAGCAATGTATTTGATAAATTAAGCTCTCTTACATTTTCTCCGTCAATACTTACTTCCCCGTTATTTGGCTTATGTATTCCAAGTAATAAATTTAAAAAAGTTGACTTTCCTGCACCCGATTTACCAACAATTGCATATTTTTTCCCTTTTTCTATTTTTAAGTTTATATCTTGCAATTGTAATTTATCAACTGTGAAGTTTACATTATCAAAAATCAACTCATTTTTAAAATTTCCCAATTCTTTTTTGCTTTCTGTTTCTGATTTTTGATTTAAAAATGAAAGGATATTTTGTTTTGTAGAATTAACGGAACGGATAGCTGTAATGTCATATAGCAAGCTATCAATAGGGTCGATGAATGCAGAAGAATAGCTTAGTGTTGCTATTGCAACACCTACAGTTATCTCTTTTTTATAGAATAAATATCCTACAATCGCAAAAGTAAAAGCCCTAACCATTTTTGTCATTAAATCACTTAATCCAAGTACCAGTGCTTTTTTCTTTCCAAATTCATATCTTTTATCCGCTGTTTTATGTAGAATTTCATTATGTCTATTTTTTATATTTTCAATTGTTTTAGAATTTATTAAGCCAAAACCTTCAAGCAAATCAGAAATAGTTGAAGTATATTTTCCAAGATACCTTTGATATTTACTCCTGCTATTATCCAACATTTTTCCAAATATTTTTGGGATAAAAATCGCAAAAATAGAAGATAAAACTACTACCAAACCAATTTTATAATTGATATTCATAAAAATAATAACTCCATAAATCAACATCATATTTACAGAACGAATTACATCTACAATAGGTTGTAAATAATCTTGTTCTAATGCAGTAATATCATTTGATTGAATAGAAATATATTCCCCTATCGGCTTCTCTTGAAAAACTTTACTGTTCATATTAAAAATTTTATCAAAAAATTTCTTTTTAAGTCTTGTTTCAAATGAAATTCCCGATTTAAATGCTACTAAAATACAAAAATATTGCATTAGTGAATAAATTCCAAGTAATAAAGCATATAATAGAATGGCTAAAATTATTTGACTTGATGTACTTTGCAATCCATAGTCGAATAACCACTTTTGAATAAGTGGAGTTAATGCTAAACAAATAACTCCAATAAAATCCAATACTACTTGAAGAATAACATATTTTTTAACTTTAGATAAATAATCTTTCATTTTAAATTTCCTCCATAATTATTTTTCTAATTTTTGCTTTCTCACAAGCTGTATCAGATAAAGAATAAGCATCTCCATTTTCACGATAAGCCATTCCAGGACAACGCAAACAATATTTATTCATAGCGCAATTAGAACAATTAATCAAATCTCCCCATTTAATATCCTGAATTTTTTGTAACGTTTTTGATTCTTTCCATATCTTTTCAATTTTTTCCAAATAAATATTTCCTAATTTTAAATAAAACTTTTCACATGGAAAAACATCTCCCTTTGCATTTATTAGTATATAGTTTCTTAATTGATCACATGCATATTCACTAGTCGAATGAGATTTTGCTTCAAAACCTCGCATTTTATCCAATTCTTTGCAATTGCAATAAAATTCATCTTTATTTAAACTTAAAAGTAATGGTTTGGTGTTTCCATCATTCTGAGGAAATATCTCATAATCTATACTATACATACAATTTTTTAATTTTGCGAATTCATAAACTTCTTTCCAATTATGTAAATTTTTTTTCATTATTATAGTTTTTATTTCAACTGGAATATTATACTTCTTCAACAATTCAATATTATTTAGGCATTTTTTTAACGCTCCATCTTTTTAAGCAATTTCATCGTGTATTTTTTCTCTCATAGAAAAAATAGTACAAGAAATAGAAGAAATATAAAGTTCTTCTAATTTCTTAATTTTTTTTTCATCCAACAACGATACATTCGAAAACAATGTTACATTAAAACCTAAGTTTCTTGCTTCTTCAATTATCTCAAATATATCATTTCTTGTAAAAATTTCTCCTCCTGTTAATGTTAATTCAAATACTCCTAATTTTCTCAATTCTTTAAATAATTCTAATAGTTTTTCCTTTTTTATTCCATAATGTTGATATTCTGGTAAATAACAATGCTGACAACGCCAATTACATTTTTCAGTAATTTCAATTTGTACACTATACAAATTTTTATTTTTAATAGATGTTTCAATAACTTCTTCAAGAATTTCCATAATATTTGCTCTCCATTCTTTTTTCATCTAAGTAACTTTAACGACAAGATTAAAAAAGGCTAAATAATTTAGCCTTTTCTAATCTTAAGAATTGGTAGTACCTGGACCATGAGTTGTTGATCCACTACATCTACATCTTTGTACAATTATTCACCTAAAGCAAAACTGTAAATATGAAATAATAAACTTTATTTTTACTAAATATAAAATTTAACTAAAACTCTATTTCTTCATTAATTCGATACCTTTTCCCATAATCATCTCTCTTTAAAATTTTAAAATCAATCATATATCTTCTAAGCATACAAAAATCTAAACAATAACTTTTTAAAATTTCATTGACTTCTTTTTCTGTATACTCTCTGTTTTCAAAAGATTTTCTCGCCACATACAAAAGAAGATTTTTCCTTTTATCTAAACTTCTTGGCATATTTACAATTTTTTCATCCTTTATCCATTTATCCTTGTCAAAATCTTTCATAAAAATCTCCTTAAATTCTATTTTAATGAGGATATGCACCTAAATACAAATCTAAATAATCTATTTTTTCTAAACCATAATTTAAAGTTCTATCTGAAACAATAAACATAGGCTCCCTTTGAGTTTGTAATCCATCTGTTACAATAACCTTAACAACGGGAATATCTATAGAGAATATCCTGTACAATTAAAACAACAAACAAATTAACTAGAAAAGAACTCTCTTTTATTAATAATATTATATCACAAAATCAAGAAAATATAAAACACAACCAACGTTATATCCCTCATTTACTTCAAACAAGATACCATGCCGTTAAAACTAACAGAAATGGCAATTCTGTTAGTTTTGTTTGTAGAAAATATAAAATATCTAAAGCCTCCCTTATGCGTTGGAATAAAAGATTTGATGACTCTATTGACTCCCTTAGGGATAAATCTCATAGACCTTTATCTAAACATCCTAATTCTCATACTGATAGTGAAATTTGTTGGATTAAAAATCTCATTTAATTCTAACAGACAGGTTATATTTTTTTATAATTTTTGCTATCAAATCATTTACAAATGTACAGTTTAAATATAGTTCTTTTTATAAATTAAATTTATATTTTAGTTTAATATTTTGTACAAAAAATTATTTGAAATATATTATAAATAATTTTGATTTTTTATTCAAATTATGATACAATATACATAAAATACAATGCCAGTACTATAAAACATATCTTATAGAAAGAGCTAAACAATGAAAGAAATAAAATCAACAGTTGATGAAGCAATTTAATACTCTTCTTTTGCAAAAAGTGATAAGTGACTGATTAATAAAGATCATTATTAAAAATAATGAAAAAGAAGTTAGTGTATAAATTTGATAACAATTTTATTTTTAGAGTAGAATTTTTCGGTTGTATACTCTTTAATTGAGATACTTTTATCACTTATGAACTAACTAAGGAACATACTAAATATCTACTGTATTTGTTAAAACTAAAAGTAAATATAATTCTGTAAAAGAAGATTTTTTTAAAATAAAAAATTTGAAAGAAGATCTTTATAAATTTATTGTTAAAAATAATTTAAAAATAAATTTAAAGATATAGAGTTGTATGTTGTATTTTGCATATGATTATTTAGCATATAATGATATAAAAGTTTCTAATATACAAAAATTAAAATATTGATGTGAAGTTGGTCAAACAAAGTTAGAAATTCTAAGTAATGGTGTGATTTCTGGGTGTCCTGCACATACAAATTTAGATAAAAACACAAATAATGTTTTTAAAAAAACAATAAAATATGTATGGAATAACAATAAAGATTTAGAGTATTATAGAAATTTAAAAAACAAAGATTCTCGTTGTGATAATTGTAAATTAAACTTTTTTTGTAATGGAGGATGTCCTGCTGAAAGAATAAAACAGCAAAAAACGTTGAATATAGAAAACAGGAGAGATGATAGATGTCAGTTTTAAAATATAAATTTCTTAAAATAAATAATATTAATAAATTTAAAGTTTATTTAATTACTTTCATTTCTAATTTTATTTTATTCTATTCTCCAATAATTTTTTTATTTTATAAAAATTTTGGAATAGACATATTCAAAATAGGTATTATTTTTTCAGTAACCAGTATAAGTAATATAATTTTTGAAATTCCTTTTGGACTGTTTGCAGATAAAAAATCTCCGAAATTAAGTGTATGCATCGGTTCTGTTATGATAACTCTCTCTTTAGTCGGATTATTTTTCAGTACGAATTTTTTTCAATTTTTAATATGTGCAATTTTTATGGCTGTTGGAGATGCCGGAATGTCCGGAGCAAATAGTGTTTTGTTAATGAACTTACTTGAAAGAGAAGAAGAAGTATTTGAAATTTCATCAATATCAAGTGGAATTTCAAACATTCTCGGTGGACTCATAATAGGCTTTATATACAATATCAATATACGACTTCCATTTTTAATTTCGATGGTTTTATCAATATTGAATTTATTTTTGTATCTATCGATATCTGAGAAACATATAAATACTGAAAAAGAAAAAGTTCAAATAGAAAATGTAAATTTTAAAACTGCTTTTTTTATATTTAAAAAACAAATTTTCATATTTCTAATATTATTACTTTCATACATTTCCATACCGCAAGTTGCAATTTATTTTCCCGAGTATCTGGACTTTTTCAAAATAAATGCAAAATATATCGGAATTATGTATATGATTGCAAATATAATTAGTATGTTCGGAACAAAATTTCATCAAATTTATTTAAAAAAATATAATCCCATAGTGAAACTTAAATACTGTTTTTTATTTTTAATGATTTCTACATTTGTGATGTGGATTTCGAAAAATTTTTTTGTTTCCATGTTTTTTTATGCAATATATAGATTTATAACAGGCTACTTTTACTTACTGTTTTCAATGTATATAAATTCAAAAACTGATTTACACTACAAATCTACAATATTATCAATAAAAAATGTAATTGTACAAATTGCATTTATACTAAGTGATCCGTTAGTTACATTTATAATAAAGGAATTCGGAATTAGCATAAGTTATTGTTTTGCTTTCATTTCTATAACAGTAATATTTTTGATTGTATTATTTTATAAAACAGGCGATTCGAAAGAAACACTTTTTGAAAAGAAACCTGCTTAAATATTTGACAACTTAGAATAAAAAAATTTAAAAAGTTTTATATTTCGACTTTTATAAAAAAAGTCGAAGAGTTTTTACTCTTCAACTTTAATTGTTAAAACAAAAAAAACCACATCGTAAGATGTGGTTTCTGTTT
>KQ959624.1 GCA_001552895.1 Tissierellia bacterium KA00581 | reverse complement strand
CCTTTAAGATTTTCATATTTTTTAATTTAACGTATGGTTTAAATATTTTATAATAAAAAATCGGCCTTTAAATCTTAAAGGTCGATTTTTTTATATTTTGAGTTAATAAATTAGCTCTTTTTTCTTTTTTTAACTGCTAGAACAAGTAATGCTCCTGAAAGTATCATAAAAGCGGTGTTAAATGCTATATTTATGCTATTAGCTGTCTTTGGAATTTTTCCATTTTTAGCTCCTTGTGGCTTTTTATTATCAGAATTTTTCTTTACTTTTTTAAAGTATGCTGTTACTGTCATGTCTTTATTGATAGTTGTTGCATTTGTTAAAGCTGGCTTCCATTTATCAAATTCATAGCCTTCTTTTGCTGTTACTTCTGGTGCTGTTATATCAGCTAATGTTTTGTTTTCTGTCTTTAATACATATACTGTATTTTTAGCATCTACCGTACCTTTTGTTTCATCTTCTGATTTAAAGGTTACTGTCCAGTATTTGCTTGTATCTGCTGGCTTTCCACTTGGTTGTGTTGGATCTATTGGTCCTACTACTGGTAGAGCAGTAGGTGTTGGGATTGTTCCGCCAACCGCTTTGTACTCTGCTGTAAATGTCTTCGCTTCTACAGTGCCTGTTGTTGGTACTGCTTCACTCCATTTGTCAAATTCTTTTGTATTGTCTTTATATTTTGCACTTGCTGGAATTTCTTTTTTTACAGCTTGGTTATCCCATTTTGTTCCATTTAATACATCTATAACTTTGTATCTGTTGTTTGT
>KQ959623.1 GCA_001552895.1 Tissierellia bacterium KA00581 | reverse complement strand
CAGATACAAAGTTATAGATGTATTAACAGGAACAGCATGGGATAACTCAGCTGTAAAGGGACAAATTCCAGCAAGTGCAACATACAAAGACAATACAAAAGAATTTGACAAATGGAGTGAAACAGTACCAATAACAGGCATTGTAAAAGCAAAGACATTTACAGCAAATTACAAAGTAAAAGAACTAGTAAAAACAGGTACAGACCCTAGTGCACAAGTTCCAGATGGATACACAAGAGTAACCTTTGACGCAGGAGAAGGCAACACAATAGACAGAACAAACAACAGATACAAAGTTATAGATGTATTAACAGGAACAGCATGGGATAACTCAGCTGTAAAGGGACAAATTCCAGCAAGTGCAACATACAAAGACAATACAAAAGAATTTAAAGAATGGGATAGTACAGTTCCAGATACTGGAGAAGTAGAAGAACAAGATTTCACAGCAGTTTACAAAGTAGTTCCAGCAGTAGTAGGGCCGGTAGATCCAACAGATCCAAACGGCGGAAAACCGGCAGACACAAGTAAATACTGGACAGTAACCTTTAAATCAGAAGATGAAACAAAAGGTACGGTAGATGCTAAAAATACAGTATATGTATTAAAGACAGAAA